>CALRFC010000016.1 GCA_943356395.1 Candidatus Nomurabacteria bacterium | reverse complement strand
CCGAAAAGAGCATCATGGACGCGCTCGTCATCAAGACGGCGCTCGTCATCCTGCAGGAATGCGGCGCGGAAAATCTCTCGATCGACATCAATTCGATCGGCGACAAAGACTGCCGTCCGGCGTATATCCGCGAGCTCACGAATTATTACCGCAAGCACATCAACGATCTCTCCGCTATCGATCGCGAGCGCCTGAAGACCAATCCGCTCCGCATCCTCGATTCGAAAGACGAAAAAACGAAAGAGATCAACGAAGGCGCGCCGGACGCCGTTTCGTTCCTCTGTCCCGCCTGCAAGAAGCATTTCAAAGAAGTGCTCGAGTATCTGGAAGAGATGGAAATCCCGTACACGATCAACAAGAATCTGGTGCGCGGGCTTTCGTATTACACGCGGACGGTTTTTGAAATCATCGACCAGACGGAAAGCGAAACGAAAGGCATGGCGATCGCCGGCGGCGGGCGCTACGACTATCTCGCAAAGCAACTGGGCGGGAAAAAAGATGTTCCTGCCATAGGTATGGCGTTCGGCGTCGACCGCGTGCTCCTCATGCCGTGGTACAAGAAGCACCTGCCGCGCATCATGAAAAAGCCGAAGGTATATTTCATCCAGCTCGGCGTCGAAGCGAAATTGAAGTCGCTCAATGTCATCGAGATCCTGCGCAAAGCGCATGTTCCGATAATCCAAGCGCTCTCGAAAGACACGCTCTCCGCCCAGCTCGCGGTCGCCGAACGCATCGGCGTGCCGTACACGATCATTTTCGGACAAAAAGAAGCGATCGAGAAATCCGTCATTGTCCGCGATATGTCCACGCGCTCGCAGGAAACGGTGAAGATCGCGAAACTGCCGGAATACTTGAAGGGGCTCAAATAAATACGAATCTACGAATAAACCACCCGCAACGAATGACTGCGAATAATTCAATTATGAGCTATTCGTAATCATTCGTAAATTCGTATCATTCGTATATTGGTATATTTTTTATGGTTACGATAATCTCCAAAGACAATCCGATCCTCCGACAAAAGGCGCATCCCGTGCCGATTGGCGATATTGCCACGCCGAAGATACAAAAGATTGTCGCCGACATGCAGCGAGCGCTTCACAGAGAAGACGACGGCGTCGCCATCGCCGCGCCGCAGATCGGCGTGCCGCTCCGGATATTCGTCGTGTCCGGAAAGATTTTCGATGCGGATTTCGTGAGAGAAGAGAAGAAAGAATTTCCCGCCGACAAAAAATGGCCGGACGATATGGTATGCGTCAATCCGAAGATCACTCGCCGCTCCAAAGAGACGAAGTGGGTGCCCGAAGGATGCTTGTCGGTGCGATGGCTCTACGGCGACACGAAGCGCAATGTGAAAGTCACGCTCGAAGCGCACGACGAGCGCGGCAAGAAATTCACCCGCGGCGCCTCCGGCCTCCTCGCCCAGATCTTCCAGCACGAGACCGACCATCTCGATGGCATCCTCTTCATCGATCACGCGAGAGATATCGAAGATCTGCCGCCGAAGCAACACAAGTAGCTAGGGATTAGTAGCTTGTAGCTTGGCAATACACTTATGTTGTTTAGAAAAATAAAAAATTTTACTGATTTGGAAGCATGGCAAAAATCACATTTTGTTGTTTTGGAAATATACAATATTACCAAGACATTTCCGCAACATGAACTCTTTTCGTTGACGAACCAGATGCGACGGGCGGCAATTTCTGTAACTTCAAATATAGCGGAAGGTTTTTCTCGATATTCAAAAAACGATAAGATTTATTTTTATACTATAGCAACAGGATCACTCACTGAATTGCAAAACCAAATCATTGTGAGTAAGGATCTAAAATATATCAGCACACAACAATACGCCGTCCTATATGAAGCAACCACTGCTGCACACAAGCTCATTAACGCATTAATTAGCAGTATAAGAAAAAGCAATGTCTGATCCCCTAGCTACCAGCTACAAACTACCAGCTACTAATGCTGTCTTTTTCGGAACCTCGGAAGAAGCTGTATATGCGCTCGATGCGCTCTCGTTGAAAGAGATTCTTCCGTCTCTCATCGTGACCGCGCCGGACCGTCCGGTCGGACGGCATTTCACGATCACTCCCCCGCCGGCAAAAGTCTGGGCGCAAAAAAATAATATTCCCGTCCTCCAGCCGGAAAAATTGGATAATGAATTTCTTTCGGAGCTACGAGCTACTAATCCCCAGCTACTGATCGTCGTCGGCTACGGGAAAATCTTGCCCCAAGCTCTGATCGACATGGCAAAAAATCAAATCATAAATGTACATCCGTCGCTCCTGCCGCTCTACCGCGGCCCAACGCCGATCGAAGGGCCGATCCTCGCCGGCGACAGCGAGACGGGCGTCACCATTATGATCATCGACTCCGAGGTGGATCACGGCCCGATCGTGCGGCAAGAAAAATATTCTTTGTCGGGAAAGGAAATTGCGCCGGAACTGACCAAGATATTATTTACCCGCGGCGGAGAAATGATTGCGGAGATCTTGCCGGATTGGATCGCCGAAAAGATATTGCCGGAAGCGCAAGATCACACGCGCGCGATCTATACCAAGAAATTAAAAAAAGAAGACGGCGAAATCCGCGAGGAAGACGATGATGAGATGAGGTGGCGCAAGTATCGCGCCTACCAGCCGTGGCCGGGCGTGTTTTTCTTCGACAAGAACGGCAAGCGAGTAAAGATCACCGCCGCGTCTTTCAGCGAGGGAAAATTCATCATAGAAAAAGTGGTTCCGGAAGGAAGAAATGAAATAATTTACGAAAAATTTCCATGTTCTAATGTCTAATTTCCAATAATACAAAAGCCGCCTCGCTTCGCGAGGCGGCTTTTCCCTGTTCCCTAATCCCTGTTCGCCTTTCACTGTTCCTAGTATTTCGATGTGAACGGATTCCTTTTGCTTATCCCTTTCAGCATTTTTTTAACGCTGCGCGCGCCGCGGCGGAAGAGCGAGATGTCGCGATCCTTCTTGGCCGTGATCTGGCGCTCGAGCTCTTCTTTGACATCGTCGATGGCGGCGTACAAGTCTTCGGCTTCAGAAACCGCATAATATTCTTTCGCATCGGCCGTCATCTTCACTTCTGCGCGGAAAATCGCTCCCTGTTTGTGATGATTCGTGGTCTGGGAAACTTCGATTTCCATCATGCCCGTATCCGCTTCGCGCACGAATTTATCAAGAGACGCAAATCGCTTTTCCGCATATTCGCGGATGGCGCTCGTCAATTCCATATTCACGGCAGATACGATTTTGTTTGTCATAAGATTGGTTAAAGATTAAATATTACTTTTTTAGTATAGCATACGGCTAGAAGCTAGAAGCTAGAAGCTAGAAGCTAGAAGCTAGAAGCTAGAAGCTAGAAGCTAGAAGCTAGAAGCTAGAAGCTATCAAATTATAGCACGCGATTTGCTTGCACGATATATATTTTCGTGGTTAAATGGAGAAAAATTAAAATCATGAAAAAGCTTTTTATCTTTCTCATTTTCTTTCAAATCGCAAATGTGTCATTCGCTCAACAAACCGGAAATCTTTGGGGGTATTACACTCCGAAAAATACCTGCAACCAGTATGGATTAAATTACAATTATTACAATTCATACCAGTCGCAGGCATACATCGCTCCGCGGTATAATATTCTCGGTTCTCTTGTTGCGACTGTAATCGAAGGACTTGTCGCCTATTCGATCGTCTCATACCAAAATTCGTATTACGCGAATTACAATTACAACAACATCTCGTACCAAACTCCCTGCTACTACTGGTACGACAATTACGGGCGATGTATCGGATATTATTGGCAAGACCCGTGGGGCTGGCACTATCAGTATTGGTGAACAAAAAACTTTCAAAAGGCGCGTCGTGCGCCTTTTCTTTTTGATTTTTTACGCGATTTTTGCTAGGATGTCCGCATCGGCATAGATGCCGATTATAAAGAGAGTTCAAGTGAAATTTTGCCTTTTGAGATTTCAACTTTGAATTTTTATTGTTCGGGAGTAACGAGCGGAAGAAATCGCCTGACTCAGGCGACCGCACCGCAGCTACTCCCGAGATTAGAATATTCGGGAGTAGTAAAGCGGTGGAGTGAGCTCGGGTAAGGAACCCGAGCGCAAGACTCATTGAGAATTTTTACAAGCGTAATCGCGAAGTAAAAAATCCAATGAGTGGACAGCTCCTGTAAGGAGGTCGCCTGTTAAAAGAGACCGCGGTTATGCAACTCATTCTGCTCATATGAAAATGTGAACAGATACAGTGCGTAACATTCGGGAGTAGCTCAGCGGTAGAGCGGTCGCCTGTGGAATCCTGCCTTGGTATAATAGATTTATGCCAGACAACAGGAAATATGCCGATAGGCGCGAAGCATTAATCAAAGCTGTTGCGAAAAGGCGCAAGAAAGTAAAAAGTCTTGCTGTTGATTACAAAGGTGGCAAATGTCAGCTTTGTAATTATTCCAAATGTGTTGATGCCCTTGAATTCCACCATATCGATCCTTCTGCAAAGAAGTTTGGTATTGGAGACAAGGGCTATACAAGAGCTTGGGATAAGGTTCGCAATGAATTGGATAAATGCCTTCTCCTGTGTGCAAATTGCCACAGAGAAGTCGCGTCTGGCATCACGCAGCTCACTATTGAAAAATAGTTTGACAAACGAGGTGAATTCGGGGAAACCCAAACAACGAAAAACAAGTTGTGGGCAATCCCGAGCCAAGCTCTAGAATTTATTCCGGAGAAGGTGTAGAGACTATCCCGTAAGGGAGTACTCTCCGACTGCTTGTCGGAGCGGAAGCGCCTCGCTCCTAAAACCCGCCATGGCGGGTCACGGAGATGATATAGTCCGTCCCTTTTAGTGATAAGAGGACAAGCGTAAGCGATTGGTCGTAGGTTCGAATCCTACCTCCCGAGCCATACAAAAAACGCCTTTCAGGGCGTTTTTTGTATGGCTCGGGAGAGCAAGACACCTGCGTGTCTTGCGTGTAGGATTCGAAAGGCACAGTCATGTTTTTTCAGCAGAGAAAACAGACGAGCCGGGGTCGAGAAATTTTGTGAGCGACGGCGAACAAAATATTCGTGACCGATCCCTGCCTCTTCAAAGAACGATGGCTGACCTTATTTATTGCCGTTTTTGTCTTCTTCTGTTTACTTTACTTTTTTCGATAAACAGTGTTACACTTACACTATGGAAAACATACACGCAGATGAAAATATAAAAGATTTTGTAGTGAAAATTGAAGAGAAAATAGCCCACACTCGACAATTATTGGATAAATCAGCGTCAGAGTATGCCCAACACGGTCCGGACCCTGATGGATATTCCAAACAGCTTCTATTGTTGCAAGGTGAGATAAGTGATAAGGGATTAGATAAGGAAATAAGAGATAAATATTTCTATGCACTAGAAGGTCTAAGAAACGAGTGGGAGGAAAGATTTAATCCTGAAGAAAAAAATACTGAACCAGACGAAGAAAATTCATATCCTGATACAGGCGAAGGAGGTATGGATAAAACAGACTCGCTTAATGCTCGTCTAGATAAAGACGGAGACCAACGCAACCAACATAAAGATCCTTACGGAATGGAAGATTAGTCCTTGATTTGGTAGAACCATTCTTTCTAAAATACCACCCTCAATCCTTTCCCCTATGCCCGCATCCCGCCCAGCAGCACGGCCGGCGCATGCCGCCTTTGAGTTTTGAAATCGCCTTCTTGATACGAATGCTTCTCGTCTCGGCTTTTTTTCCGGAGATGACCCAGCAGATCCATTCGTTGCGGGCGAGCGGGGTGATGTCTTCCCACAGGGCTAGAACAGAAGGAGTAAGAGTAAGAGCCTTGCTTAAATCAGCTGGTAATTTATGCACTGTACCGGCAGAAGGTTTTGGAGCCATGCATTGATTTTACCAAATCTGCTATACTAAACCTATGCAATCCGGTAGTAGAATTTCAAATAATTGTCTTTTGTTTTTGAAAGTTTATAGCCGGAATACATATAGATTATAAGAAAAAGTTAATTTGAGATTTTAGCTTGTTAGACAATAAAAAAACAATTTGAAATTTCACTAACCGGATGCAAAAAACAGCTACAAAAATATTTATCGGTGCGTCGGTCGCTTTCGGGATCTTGGGAATCCTGCTTGTCTTGGCTGGCGGACCGGACGACAACGGCACAAAATTGCTTGTAGTGATCCACAAGCTTCTCTTTGCGGACATCTTCATCATCCTGCCTTCATTCGCATTGAGCCTCGCAGGAAAATACTTGAACGGCAAATTTTAGTTTTGTAGTATACTTAATCCTTACCAACTAAACACAGCGTGTCGCGCTTCAATCGACAGTACGCGGCATGATTTTGTAAAATCACTTGGCAAACCTAAACACGACTCTCGGGCCGAAAAGAAAGTCTAAAGGTTCTCCGAAAACGAAGAAGCGCCTCGCGATAAAGCGAGCGATGCTCGCGGCGCGCGCGGCGAAGAAACGAAAATAGAGCATGCGTTTTCGCCCGTTGTGCGCTACACTCTTACAAGCGCACAATGGGCGCTTCGTATGCCGTTTTTCCATCTTGATCTCATTTCAATAGTCAAAGCCGTCGGCTATGCGGGCATCGCGCTCGCCATTTTTTCCGAGTCCGGAGTCCTCTTTGGAATCTTTTTTCCGGGCGACAGTCTCCTCTTCACTTCGGGGCTCATCGCGTCGCAAGGATTTCTCAACATCTTCATCTTGATCCCGCTCATCGTCGTCTCCGCGATCTTGGGCGACACGGTCGGCTATTGGTTTGGCGCGAAAGTCGGGACGCGGCTCTTCACGCGCGAGGATTCGTTCTTCTTCAAGAAACGCCATGCCGAGAAGACGCGCGATTTTTACGGGAAATACGGGACGAAAGCCGTTTTCCTTTCGCGCTTCATTCCGATAATCCGCACGATTGCTCCGATATTGGCGGGCGTCGCGAAAATGAACTATGCAAAATTCTTGAAATACAATGTCGCAGGCGGCATATTGTGGGGCGCGGGCATAACGCTCATCGGATATTTTCTCGGATCGGCGTTTCCGGGGACGCAAAAATACCTGACGCTCATTATCGCAGTCATCATCGTTGTCTCATTCGCCCCGATCATTTTTGAAATCGTAAAAAGAAAAAATAAATAGAATCTTTTTATTTGATTCTTTTTCTACTTTCTATTTACCTATTCCTATGTTTAAAGGTCTGAAATCATCCGAGGAAAAAATCCTGAAGAGATTGGATTCACCGGCAAAAATCCAAGATTATTTGAATTCACTTCCCTTCAATTTCGAACCAAACGGCGATGTGTGCCGTTCGCCGCGGCTCGTCATGCGCACGAAGACCGCGCACTGCATCGAAGGCGCGATGTTCGCCGCCGCCGCACTCGCGTATCACGGCGAAAAGCCGCTCTTGATGGATTTGTCCGCCGCTCGAAAAGATTTCGATCATGTCGTCGCGCTTTTCCGGAAAAACGGGAAGTGGGGCGCGATTTCAAAAACCAACCACGCCGTCCTGCGCTATCGCGAGCCGATCTATCGGACGCTCCGCGAGCTCGCGCTTTCCTATTTCCACGAATATTTCACCGACGACGGAACGAAAAATCTGCGGAGCTATTCGGCGCCGCTCAATTTAAACATTTTCAGCAAGAAAAAATGGGTGACCGATGAAAATGATATCTGGTATGTCGCGGAAAAGCTCTGCGACATCAGGCATTTCCCCATCGCCGACAAGAAAAGCATCCGCACATTCCGCCCTGCGGACGATGTGGAAATCCGCGCCGGAAAAGTCGTGGAGTGGAAGAAAAACAGCAGAAAAAAATTCCCCTCTTGAAAGGGGAATTTTTTTCTGCTGTTTTTCTAAAATTAAAGACTTGCGTCCGAACCGGAGCCGTGTCCGTCGGTTTCCACGCCACATGCCTTGCGATCGGTGTTGAATTTTGCCCATGCCGACTGGCGTGCGGAGCGCATCGCTTCCCGAGCGGAAGTGGTCGCCGTCTTGTATGCCGACCACGACGCTTTGAGCGCGTCTTTGCGAGCCGTTTTGTCAGTAAGATCCCAAGCCGCTTGGAGCGATGTAGAGCGCGCAGTTAGAGCCGCCGTTCCACTCGTGCCAAACGCACTGAATGCGCTCATGATCGAAGTGTCGCGGACAGAAATCGCGGTCTTCACGCAAGCGGTGTCTATTGCCATTTCCGCACGAGCCGGAATGACGGCAACTGCGCCGAAAACGAGAGCGATGAGTCCGAGCGTTAGTATTGTATTTTTCATAACGAAATAAAGGCGCGCAATTTTTATGATAATGTAGCGCGATACTCATTATGACGCATGCCGAGAAAAAATGTTACATGGACAAGCTGTGGAAAAAGAATTATAATCTTTGAATGAATATTCATCCGATTTTCGTACATTTTCCCATAGCGCTCCTTACTATATATGCGATTTTGGAAATCTTGCCGATAAAAAAACTGCAAAACAGCGCGACCGCCGAGAATATAAAATCTTTTCTGGTTGTCTTCGGCGCACTTTCTTCAATTCTCGCATATTGGACCGGCGGACTAGCGGGAGAAGGCATTGAGAACGGCACTTTGAGGCATTTGATCGGCGTACATTCATTTTTTGCCGGAATCACTGTGGTGATTTTCATCGTGATTGCGTCTCTCTATTCTGTGCGGTTCATAAGCCGCGCGCCTATCGGCGCGCGGCTTATGAATTCCAAAATCGCCCCGCTTTGGCGCCTGAAACTGAAAGTTGCCAGAATGCTCGACCGCCGATCTATACTCGTTTCTCTTGCCGCCGTGGGACTCATCGCGCTCACCATAACCGGCGGCTTGGGCGGCGCGATCGTGTATGGTCCCGACGCCGATCCGATCGTAAAACTCGTCTACAAGATATTTGTTGGAAATTAAAAAAACCCTCCAAAGAGCGGAGGGTTTTCCATTTGCCGATACCGTCAGGGAATCTTGTCCCCTTGAGCATCCACGGCGGGTTTTTTGCCTGAATTATTGCCACCACTTGTTCCTTTTGCTTCATCAGGCTTCTTCCAAACCGGTATATGGTTGCCGGTCGAAGCCGTCGTAGAATTGATCTGCGAGAAAGGCATATCCGGAGGAAGGATTTTGAAGCTCGTGAGCGACAACCAGATGTAACTCTTGAGATTCAAGAATCCGGCTTTACTCATCATATTTGAAAGATTTTTGTAAGCATCCTCGGACCATTCAGTGAGAGGATCGATCCGAAGTCCGTAAAGGACGATGATCGAATCTTTCGAAGCGGCTTTTTTGAAACGCTTCACGACGGTCGTGTCGCTTGTAAGGAAGCAAGCCGCGCTCACGCCGTTCGGCAAGCTCACGAATCCTTCGCTCAAGTCGAGCGGAGTCGCGAGAATCTGGCGATTGAGCCCCGGCAAGTTTATGTCCGCAGGAATTCCGGGAATGATTCCGGAATACATCTGTGGCATAACTTTGGCGGGCGATGCGGGTTGCTGGGCAAAAATTGCAGTGGTAATGATTGAAAGAACGAGCACAAAAATGTTTTTCATGGTGGTTATTTTTTGTTTGATGCCATTATACTATATATGATATTTAAAGTCAATAGTATTTTGGGCTGTGGAAAAGCCCGTAAATACCCTTTATTTTCAACATATTTTATGGAATTGACAAAGACTGTGTAAATAGTATAATGGACTCAAATAAAAATCTTAATATGAAGCAAACATATATCGGAATTGAGGAAGCAAAAACGCTTTCCAGCCGAGTGAATTCTTTTTATTACGAACTGAAAAAAGTATTCGAAGCCGACTTCAAATCGAGAAATGTCACGCTCGAGCGAGCCGTCATCGAACTTTCCCACTACCATATTTCAAAGATCGTGATGGGAGACGGACAGCCGACGATCTACGACCAAATGACGGCAGATCATTTCCAGAAACATTTCGGCGCTCGCCTCGAACATGCGAAATCATGGAGCATCTTTTGGACATTCGCCGTATTCTGTTTCTGGAAAGAAAGGTATGAAGATATATATTCCAGAGATTTCATTGGAATCATAAGTAGAGCGAATCCGAAAACGCACACGAAGAAGTCCGCGGAAGTGCGCAAGGTCCGGAAAAAAAGCGTTCGCGAGCATCTGATTTCGATGATCGACAGTTCCGGTTTGCCTCCTTACATCAATAAGAGGTTGAAGAAACTGGTGAAGATCGGGTCTCTCCCGAATGAAGAAAGCGTGGAATTGAGAGTTGCGATGGCGCAAAACGATCTTTCCGCACTTGATCAGAAAGCATGTTACGAATAGCAAAATCCCTCCGCAAGCGGAGGGATTTTTTGCTTTATCTTTAAGCATCGACGCCGTATGAATCGATCGTATCCATGATGCGCATCACTTGAGACGCGTAGTGCGGAACGATGGACGGAGGATTATATTTCTTCAATATCTGTTCCGTCGTTTTTCCATCATAGTGGCGGGCGGTCGCGGGATTGTTTCCGCCGAGGTTCTTCGCGAGCACTTCGATCGCTTCGTCGTACGAACTGAATCCGACTTTACACGAATTCCATCCGAACGGATTGAAGGTCTTGTGCTTGCATTTGCTCTTCCCGCCTGTCGATTCGCGAACGGCGATTGCTGGAATGAGATATGGATCGATGTCGTTTTTCTCGGCCTCGATGACCATTTTCATTCCGAAGCCGGCAAGCGGCATGTCGTGTTCGCGGAAATATTCGTCGATGTTTTGTGCTATTGCTTCGCGCTCCGCTTGTTTGTTATCAAGCACAACGGTTGCAAGGGGCCCATTTTGGTCGGACACTGATAATGCTTGGGTTGGAGCTCCCGTGATGCCCATAGGGGCGATCAGGAAGTTTGTTGCCAAAATAGGAAAGACAACAAATGACCGAAGCGTATGAACAATTTTAAAGTTACTCATATGCGGCAGTTGTGCTCTGCCAAACGTCGTGACTGGAAGCGCTGATTCGTTGAAAAACCGGCGCAAATTAAAAATCCCCATAAAAATCAATGATTTCTTGGAGACTCCTACATAGTAGCATATTGGATAGTAAAAGTCAATGGTTAGAACATAATTTTATGTGGTGTCAAATATATAAAATCCTTGTAAAATAAGGGTATTTTTGCCAAAAATCATTGACAAAAATGGGCGAAAATTGGGTATTTGGGGACTGTGGATAGTGTTCGCCTCCGTCTGGAAGCGGAGGCGAAAGGTTCTAGGTGCTAGGGGCTAGGTTCTAGTGAGAAAATGCGGGTTTTGCCTCCGGCAAAACCTGCATTTTCCTGTTTTTTTGAATTTTCCTAGTGCCTAACGCCTAGTGCCTACCCCTTCCCATGGCAATGCTTGTACTTCTTGCCGCTCCCACACGGGCACGGATCATTCCGCCCGACTTTTTCATATAGAGAATCGTCATTTGTCGTAATTTTCTGCGTTTGTTCCGGTTCCTTCTGCGTCTGTTCCGCATTTGTGGCATTTTTCAATATCTCAAAAACTTGAACGGTCACGGCTTGTTCCATCTCTTTGAAAAGAGTAAGGCCTTCTTTCTTGTATTCGACTAGCGGCTCGCGCTGTCCGTATGCGCGGAGATTCACCGAGCTCCGCAGATATTCCATCGATTCCAGATGCTCCGCCCAAAGGATGTCGGTGACATAAAGCACTATGCGGCGGAGCAATTCGACAAACGCATCGTCGCCGAGCTCTTTCCTCTTTTCGCCGATGAGCTTTTGTATCTCCGCGTCGCCTTGGCCGAAAGAATCGGCATACTCGAGCACTTTTTCCTTTTCGGCAAAAAGCATGATGTTCCTGCGCTCATAGACGATCGTGCGCTGATGATTCAAGACCATATCGTAGTCGAGCGTATATTTGCGCGCATCGAAATGGAATCCCTCGATCTTTGCCTGCGCGCTCTCGAGCGCTTTTGAAATCAGACGATTTTCGATCGGCTGATCTTCCGGAATCTTGAATGTGCCCATCATGCGCTTGATGCGATCCGATCCGAAAACGCGCATTAGATCGTCGTCGAGCGATACGAAGAACTGCGTTTCGCCCGGATCGCCTTGGCGTCCGGCACGGCCGCGGAGCTGATTGTCGATACGGCGGGCTTCATGACGCTCGGTGCCCAAGACGAAAAGACCACCCAACGAGCGCACTTCTTCCGATTCTTTTTCCGTGCATGGCTTGCCGCCGAGCGCGATGTCGACGCCGCGACCCGCCATGTTCGTCGCGATCGTCACGCCGCCTTTCCTTCCGGCTTGTGCGATGATTTCTCCTTCGCGTTCGTGATTCTTGGCGTTCAAGAGCGTGTGCGGAACGCCTTCTTCCGCGAGATACGCGGAAAGCATTTCATTCTTCTCGATGGAAATCGTGCCGATCAGGACCGGTTGGCCGCGCTCATGGAGCTCTTTCACGCGCATTGCGACCGCTTTCCATTTGCCTTTCTCCGATTGATAGATGAGGTCGTTGCGGTCGACACGCTTCGCTTCCCGATGCGTTGGAATGGAAATGACTTCGAGTCCGTAGACTTTCAAGAATTCTTCCTCGGATGTCTTCGCCGTACCCGTCATGCCGGAGAGCTTTTCGTACATGCGGAAAAGATTCTGATAGGTGATGGAAGCGGCGGCGCGCGTTTCTTTCTGCACGGAAACGCCTTCTTTGGCCTCGATCGCCTGATGGAGCCCTTCGTTCCAGCGGCGGCCGGGCTGCATGCGTCCGGTAAACGGATCGACGATGATGATCTCGTCGTTTTTCACGACATATTCTTTGTCCCTCTTGAAAAGCGCCTGTGCGCGAACGGCCGTCTCAAGATGGTGGACATATTTGATGCCTTTTTCGGTATAGATATTCTCGATGCCCAAAGCCCGCTCGGCTTTTTCGATGCCTTTGTCGGTGAGCGCGATTGCGTGATGCTTCTCGTCGACGGTGTAGTCTTCGCCTTGGAGAAGCGTTTTTGCGATTCCGGAAAAAGTTTGGTAGAGCTTCTCGGAATCCGAGACGGCGGCGGAAATGATGAGTGGCGTGCGGGCTTCGTCGATCAGGATCGAGTCGATTTCGTCGACAAGAGCGAAATGATGCCCGCGCCCTACGGCGGTGCCGGCGGTCGTGACGAGATTGTCGCGCAGGTAGTCGAAGCCGAATTCATTGTTTGTGCCGTAAGTGATGTCGGCGAGATACGCCTCTTTTCTGCCGCAGGGCTTCAAGAATTCGTACGCGACTTTGAACGAGCCCTCGATATCGCGCTTCTTGTCGGCCTCCATGTGCGTGGGATCGTACAAGTATGAGATGTTCTGACTGTTGATGATGCCGACAGACAATCCCAAGAATGAGTAGACTTGCCCCATCCAGTCGCCGTCGCGCTTCGCGAGATAGTCGTTTGCCGTCAC
>CALRFC010000015.1 GCA_943356395.1 Candidatus Nomurabacteria bacterium | reverse complement strand
CCGTTTCGCTCGAACAGCCGATCGGGGAAGACGAAGACAAATCCACGCGCGGAGAATTCATCGCCGACGACAAGATCCTGCGTCCCGATCAGGACGCGTCGCGCCGGATTCTTTCCGACCAGATCCGCGGCGTACTTTTCGAGCTCTCGCCGAAAGAGCGCAGGATCTTGGAAATGCGCTACGGCATCAACGACGGCGTCCAGCACACGCTCGAAGAAGTCGGACAGGAATTCGGCGTCACGCGCGAGCGCATCCGCCAAATTGAGGCGAAAGTGCATGAGAAACTGCGCAACAACGAAGAAATTCTACGCTTAAAGAACTATTTTGATTAGGAATAATATAGAACATAAATCATAGAACATAGACCATATCCAAAAATACCCTTGATTTATAAGGGTATTTTTGGATAAAAGAATAATCATTGACTTCTTTATTAATATATGATACTATAAAGAAAAAATATCATATGAATTTAAAAATTGAATACCTGCCAAATGGAATGGAGAGAACTTTAAAAATCGGAGCAAACCGCATTTTAAAGTTTTCTTTTGCAATAACACAAAAAAGTCTTACGAAAAAAGAAATTGAATCCGAATTGCCTACTGGCTGGGAATTTGCCACGGAAGAACACTTGGTTAAATTTTCTAAACGATACAATTACTGGAAAGCAGATTTATTGGCGCTCGGAAGTATTGGTCCGAAGCCATACTGCGGTAATCCTTGCCTGAAAAAGATAACTGATCCGGAAGCGAAAAAAGAAATCATTTCAATCGGCATTCCTGTTGATTCGCTCAAATTTTCCGAAGGTTCACATATTCTTTTGGTAAAAGAAAAATCGTTTGAGTAAGAAATAATTTTGATTGCAAAACCGCCCCTTATCGGAGCGGTTTTTTTAATTGTGATCTATGTTCTATGATTTATGTTTTAGATTTATGTTTTATTTCCCTTTTGCCAATTCCGCTTCGATTTGCGCTTTGACATTCTTGTATGATTCTGCGCCGGGTATCATGTGCGTCCCGATGATGAGCGCCGGCGTTCCGCTGATACCGAACGATGCGGCTTCTTCGCGGTCGGCGTCCATAGCTTCCTGATATTCTTTGGCTTTGGAATTCATGAGCGCGGTCACTTTCGCGTCGTCGACGCCCACAGTGCGAACGATTGCCAAAATATCCGCTCGTGCGCCCCAGCCGGAATTTTCTGCGTCCTGCTGGTCAAACATGATCGTGTTCCATTGATAAAATTTATCCGGCGCGATTTCCCACACGGCGCGCGAAGCGAGTCCGGCCGTCTGCGAATCCGGTCCCAAGAATTGAAAATCTTTGTACACGAGCTTCACTTTGCCGGTCTGGATATAGTCGGTGTACATCTGGCTCACGACTTCGCTGTCCAATTTTTTGCAAAACGGGCATTGATAATCGTACCAGAGCGCGACGGTGACGGGCGCATTCGGATTGCCGACGAAGGGTTCATTTTCTATTCTCACGCTCTTTATGTTTATCGCTTGTACATGTTTTTGAGGAATGCCATCAACGGGGATCGTAGATTTTCCGTGCGTCATCAAGATCGCGACCGCGATGATGATTCCGGCGACGATGATCGCCGAAGACGCCGGCATTTTCGGCTGTGCCGGTCCGCTTTCGATCGGCGGTGTAGTTTGGTCCATAGATTTCAGATGTTAGGAATAATATTGAGTATAGCATAACGCGTAACATAAAACATAAAACATGAATCATGGAACATAGAAAATAAACCATCAAAAAACGAATGGTCTATGATCTATGTTTTATTATTGGATTTAGATATTGTTTGCTATTTGGTACTTGTGATTTTATGCTCTCATAGTTCCATATTTCTTCCATTGCTTTTTCTCGATTTTTTGCTACAATGGGCATCTCACGATCATGTCCATTCCGGCGAATTTTTTTCTCTACATCATCACATTTCTCGCCCTGTACACGCAGGTCTTTTTGCTGATTTCGTTCCTGAAGAATCGCGGACAGATCAGGAAGGACGGCGAATTGAAGCATGCCAAGATCCTGCCGTCGGCAACGGTCGTTGTTCCGTGCTGGAACGAAGAAAAGACTCTCCGAAAAACCGTCGGATCGCTCCTCGCACTCCGTTATCCGAAAGACAAGCTCAAGATCATGCTCGTCGACGACGGCTCGACCGACAAGACATGGTCGATCATGCAGGAGTGGAAAAATAATCCGAACATGCTTCTTTTCCGGAAAGAGAACGGCGGCAAGCACACGGCGCTCAATCTCGGGATCGAGAAAGCGACGACTGATCTTGTTGGTTGTCTTGATGCGGATTCGTTCGTCGATCCCGATGCGCTCATGCGGATCAGCACCTATTTCAGCGATCCGTCCGTGATGGCGGTCGCGCCCTCCGTCATGGTTTCCAATCCGAAAAATATCGTCGAGCTCGCGCAGAGAGTGGAATATCATCTCGGCGTCTTCGTGAAAAAAGTCCTCGGCATGATTGGCGGGATCCATGTCACACCAGGCCCCTTTTCTTTCTATCGTAGAGAAATTTTTGCGACGCTCGGCGGATTTCGCGACGCGCACAAGACCGAAGACATGGAAATCGCATACCGCATGCAGGCGAATCATCTGAAGTTTGCGCATAGCCACAGCGCGTATGTGTACACCGTTTCGCCGAACACCATAAAAAAACTTTTTATCCAGCGATTGCGCTGGATCTACGGATTCATCAACAACACGATCGATTATCGGCGCGTGATGCTCAAGAAAAAATACGGCGCGTTCTCGCTCTACACGATTCCGTCGGGCGTGATCGGGCTTCTGACCGTGCTCTATCTTTTCTCGACCATCGTGTATCAAGTCGGACTTTTTCTTGCGCACAAGATTTCGTATTGGAAGACCGTCGGATTCCATCCCGCGCTTCATGCGCCGTCGTTTGACTGGTTTTTCGTGTCCACGCAGTCGATCATCATCTTGAATGTGATGCTCTACGCTGTCGTCGCGGTCACGCTCTACGCCGGAAAGCGGCTCATCGGCAAGCGACCGAAATTTTCTTTCGACATCGTATATTTCCTCGTCATCTATTCCTTCATCGCGCCGGCGTGGATCGTCAAGGCGTGCTACAACACGGTATTCCGAAAAAGCACATCGTGGCGCTAAAAAAATATGAAGCATGACATGAAAACATATATCGTGGCATTTGCGATTACAGTCGTGATTTTCGGCAGCGCTTTCGCCTTGAGCGACTATCTCAACGGCCGGAAAGCGAGCCAGCTGAAATCCATCCAAGACAATATCTCGCTCGACATTCTCTCGTCGGAGACGCAATTCTCGCTCCTCTCCGAGCTTGCCTGCAAGAATGTCGACCATTCCGTCCTCTCGCAGGAACTCAATTCTCTGTCCGAAAAGATTTCGTACGCCGAGGATAATTTCGAGAATACCGACGAGCTCTTGAAGCTCAAAAAATACTACACCCTCCTTGAAATAAAAGACTATCTCTTGATGCAGAAGATCAACGAGCGTTGCGGGCTGAAGAATGTTTCCGTCCTCTATTTCTATACGACGAGCGACAAGTGCGGCGAGTGCGCGAAGCAGGGATATGTTTTGACGTCGCTTCGCGACAAATATCCGACGCTCCGCGTGTATTCTTTTGATTATGCCGTCGACCTTTCCGCCCTGCGCGCGCTCATTTCCATCTACAAAGTCGAGGACACGAAGCTTCCCGCGCTCATCATCGGCGACGATCTCATGACCGGATTCCAGTCGGTCGAGGATATCGAACGAGAGATTCCAAGCATAGTCAAAGCGGCGAAAATGTTGGCGCCAAAAACGGAGAGCGCAAAATCCGCGACATCGACGGGGAATTAAAAAAGCCATGAGTCTGACCCATGGCTTTTTTAATTAGCGACATCCAATTTATCCCGAAGGAAAGTTTTTCGCAGAATGTGCTCAAACTTCCTACGAGACAGGCAAAACTTGGCGCTAGATATTTTTTAGTACATTGAAAAATATCTCATCTCCGCTTGTTTTTTTGGCAAACATTTCAGGGTGAAATTGTAATCCATAAATTGGTTTAGTTTTATGTTTTATCATTTCAATCCCGTGGTTTGATGTGGCGAGAATTTCTATTACATCAGAAACTTTGTCAATAATAAACCTGTGTGATTCGTAGATAGGAAATTCATTATTTTGATATTTTATATTTGAGATACCTTTTTCTGTCTTCGAAGATTCTCTGATTGAGCAATCAAAAGCTGTCGCTATTATCTCGCAACCTAAACAAATGCCAATCACTTTTTTATTGGTATTCTTTATGAAATCAATCTCACTACCATAGTCTTCTTTATGATTTTTAACTGAACGAACACTTGAGCCGCCCAAGAAAATTATTAAATCAAAATTTTCTGAATTTTCTGTAGAAAATTCTTCTTTTTTACAAATTTTAAAATCAAAATCCTTTAAGAGTTTCTTCGTCTCCTCAAGATTTTTTGTGTGGTTGTCAACGAGAAGAATTTTCATTTTGAGCCGCTTCTCGGGCTCGAACCGAGGACATCCAATTTACAAAATTGGCGCTCTACCAACTGAGCTAAAGCGGCTTTGAAATTATAAATCCACCGACGAAAGGCATATCTTCTATTCCTCCTTTTTCAGATTCTTCATCTGCTCGATGAAATCCGATGCGCGGACATCCGCCGCTTTCTTGATGTGTCCGGCTTCGCCCGTCATATATACGATATGCGGGAAGCGGCGCTTGATGTATTCGTTGATGCGCTTCACGAGCGCGAGCCATTCCCGTATGGTGTAGATGAGCGCGATGTGCGCATATTTTTTCGTCTCAATGATGACTTTCCCACGGAATTTCTTCAGCGAAGAAACGACATAGCGATCCTTGTCTCCGTGCTCGTGATGCTCGTAGGGCTTCACGATGCCCTCGCGCACCTGCCAAGTCTTCAACCACAGGAAATAGGTGATTGAGAGGAGCGTTGCGAAGAAGAGAATGATTAAGAAAAGCATACTGTAAAGAGTAACACAAGAAAGTTAGAATGTGTAGCGGACAAATCGCACGATTTTTGCGCCGGCATTCGAAAGAAGTTTCGAAACGGTCTCGTCCGGATTCTTCACGAACGGCTGGTCGAGAAGCGTCTGCTCGCGGAAATATGTTTCCACTTTTCCTTCGAGCATCTTTTTCTTGATCTCTTCCGGCTTA
Organism: Candidatus Nomurabacteria bacterium; assembly: GCA_943356395.1. Taxonomy (GTDB): domain Bacteria; phylum Patescibacteriota; class Minisyncoccia; order Phycocordibacterales; family UBA9973; genus CALRFC01. The sequence continues at coordinate 9,490 of CALRFC010000015.1, read as the reverse complement.
TCCGTCGCGTCGACTTCCTTCTGGAAGAGTTCGCGCGCCTTTTCGATCATTTCCGCGGGCACTTCTTCGCGCGTCGCGTATTCCGGCTTCATCGCCGCGACATGCATGGCGACATCGCGGGCGAGCTCACTCGTGCCGCCTTCAAGCACGACCACGACTCCGGCTTTGCCGTTGTGCACATACGAGCCGAGCGTGCCGCCCGACACTTCTTCGATTTTTCCGAGCCGGATATTCTCGCCGATCTTCTGGATGACGGGATTGATCATCTCCGCCGAGTTTTCGACGGCTTTTTCAACGCCGTCTTTCATTGCCGCATCGATGATATCCGCCGCGAGCTTCTTGAAGTCGTCGTTCTGCGCGACGAAATCAGTTTCGCAATTAAGGACGAGCACAAACGCCTTTCCGTCGGCTTCTTTGATGACGATGATTCCGTCATTGGCCTCGCGATCGGCTTTTTTCGCCGCGATGTCGCTCGATTTTTTCTTCAATATCATGACGGCTTTTTCCATGTCGCCCTCGGCTTCTTCGAGTGCCTTCCGGCACTGCATGACGGAAACGCCGGTCGCATCGCGGAGCTGTTTAACTTGGTCGGTGGTAATCATATGTTTTGTATGGTGTTTTTTTGATAAAAGAAAAATTAATTTAAAACAGTACCCCGATGCCAATATACGAATGGAACTAATGATACCAATTAAAGCGCTTCATCGAATCCCATTCGTTTCATTAGTATTCATTTGTATATTTGCATCGGTGTGAAATTTACCTTTTTAATTTATTTCGTGAGTTCGCTCACGAAATAATTGATGGAGCTCGTCGATGCGTCATTGCCCACGATCGGATAGGTGACGGCTTTCATGTCGCAGTCGGTATTCAAGAGCGCAACGGTCGGGATATGCATCTTCGTGGCTTCCGTGACGGCGATATGTTCTTTCTTCGGATCGATCAAAAGCATCGCGTCGGGCATCTTTTTCATGTCGACGATTCCGGAAAAATTCTTTTCCATGTCGGCGATTTCCTTGTCGATCAAGAGGCGCTCTTTCTTCGTATAAATGTCGAGCTCATTCTTTGATTTTTTGTCGCGAAGATCAACCAAGCGCGCGATGCGCTTCTTGATCTCGGAGAAATTGGTGAGTGCGCCGCCGACCCAGCGTTCGGAGACATACGGCATGCCGATCCGCTCCGCCGCCGCCTTGATGATGTTTTTCGCTTCCGGCTTCGTGCCGACGAAGAGGATTATTTTTCCGTTCGCGCGGAGATCCGAAAGGAACGCGAGCGCTTTCTCAAGCTCGAGCGCGGTCTTTTCGATATCGATGATGTCGACTCTGTTTTTCGTCGTGAAGATGCGCTTCGCGACGGATGCGTGCCGGCGGGTCTTCGAATATCCGAAGTGCGCGCCTGCCTGAAACATCGCATCGATGTTCGGGTTTATGTGTTCGTTCATGTGAATATATGGTGAATTAGTAATACCAGGTTCTAGGTTCTAGTGGCTAGGTTCTAGAGAACCCGACACCAAAATCCAATCTGGTTTTCAGTCTCACTAGAAACTAGTACCTAGAACCTGCTCTCTGCTCCGTTGGTCGGGCATTCCAGCCCGGGGGCGAGTTTCGCTTCGCGAAACTCGCCCGCCTAAAGGAATTTCTCGATTCGACAAAGAAAAAACTCCTTCACGGAACAGGGGAAATATAGCATATGAGGCAGAAAATTGGAAGCACTTGACAATATCCGTATAGATTGCTACGATGAGAAAAATTAAAAATATGAAAATTGATAAATTAAAATCATACGACTCAAGCGCTTTACTCGGACTCTTGGAAATCCAACTTTCCAATCACATCAATGTGATTCCGGAATCCAAACGCAATCTTGGATTCGTCACCCTGCTCACTCCGCCGTCCTTTTTTGCACACAGCGAAGTAGAGTGTTCGATTGCAACCAATGACCATTTGAAAGTTGTCGGATATGTAATAGCATTGCCTGCGCATGAGACATTTGCCAACAACATTCTTGAGATGCTTAAGAAAGAATGCGTTGAAAGAGGGATTCCATCTGGAGGCAAAGGCAGGATAGCCACGATCGCGCAGATATGTGTCGATAGAAAGCACAGACAGGAAGGAATCGCTTTTGCTTTATACGCGCACATCTTTCGAACATTATCGTTGAATGGATACGGTCGTGTCATTACTGAAATTGACGCCACAAATTCAGGATCAAAAATCCTTCACCAGAAACTCGGCTTTGAACAGGCGGCGAAGTATGAAGTCAGAGGACAATCCTTCGAAATCATTCAAAAGAATTTGTAAGAATCTTTATTAAAGCCCCGGCAATTCACGGGGCTTTTTCATTTGTAAAAACAGTTTTTTTCCTGTACTATCGGTCTATATGAATCCGGTAGTGAAAAATGGCATCGCCGGAGGCATTGGGGTGATTTAGTCATATTTTTACTACTTTTTTAATTCTCAATTTACTACATAACAAAAATGGTATGAACCAATAATGCCATTTTCTACTAACCGGATGTTGCAATCCAAACTTTTCACCAAGACCCGCAAGGAAGCGCCGGCCGACGAGCAGTCGAAGAACGCCGAGCTTCTGATCCGCGGCGGCTTCATCCACAAGGAAATGGCGGGGGTATATTCGTACCTGCCTCTCGGGCTCCGCGTCTTGAAGAATATCGAAGAGATCGTCCGCGAGGAAATGACGGCAATCGGCGGGCAAGAGCTTCTCATGCCTGCGCTTCAGGACAAAGTCTTGTGGGAGCGCACCGACCGCTGGGACGACGAGAAAGTCGATAATTGGTTCAAGACGAAATTCAAATCTGGCGGCGACACCGGCCTCGGCATCACGCACGAAGAGCCGCTCACGCAGGTCATGTCGGAATATGTGCAGTCATACAAAGATCTGCCGTTTTCCGTGTATCAGTTCCAGACGAAATTCCGCAACGAAATGCGCGCGAAGTCCGGCATCATGCGCGGCAGGGAATTCTTGATGAAGGATCTGTATTCTTTTTCAAGAGATGAAAATGAACATATAGAATTCTATGAAAAAGTTAAACAAGCATATAAAAACATCTTTTCACGAATCGGTATAGGACATCTAACATACTTAACATTCGCTTCGGGCGGAATATTTTCAAAATTTTCCCATGAATTTCAGACTTTAAGCAGTTCCGGAGAAGATACAATTTACTTACATGAAAAAGAGGGAATTGCTATCAATAAAGAAGTGTTCACGCCTGATGTTAAAAAAGATTTAGGAATTTCTGACGATTTTACTGAATATCGCGCGATCGAAGTCGGCAATATTTTTACGCTCGGCACGCGATTTTCCGAGGCGCTCGGACTCTCCTACAAGGATGAGAAGGACGGATCTGCACCGGTTTTCATGGGTTCCTACGGCATCGGCGTCTCGCGTTTGATGGGTACGATTGTGGAAGTGCTTTCAGACGACAAAGGCATAATCTGGCCCGAGGAAGTCGCGCCGTTTCGCGTGCATCTTCTTTCGCTCGGAGCAAAAAACGATGTGACGGAAAAAGCGCGCGAGCTCTACGATGCGCTCGTGGAAAAGGGCATTGATGTCTTGTTTGACGACAGGGAAGATATCGGCGCGGGCGAGAAATTCGCCGATGCCGACTTGCTCGGCATCCCGTACCGAGTCGTCGTCTCCGAACGCAGTCTCAAAGACGGCGGCTATGAAGTGAAGAAACGGACGGAAGAGAAAGGGGAAGTGTTGAGTTTAGAGAAAATCTTTGAAATGTTTCGATAATATAACCCCGATGCCAATATACGAATGAATGCGAATGAAACGAATAAAATTCAACGGAGTTGTATCCCATTTGTATCATTAGTTCAATTCGTATATTTGCATCGGGGTATCTCACTATGTTTAAGAAAATCTATAATAAATTATCAAACGACATCGGCATCGATCTCGGAACCGCCAACACGCTGGTGTATTTGAAAGGGCACGGCATCGTCATCAATGAGCCGTCGGTCGTCGCGGTAAATCAGAAAACCGGACAGATCGTCGCTGTCGGCACGGAAGCCAAAGCCATGCTCGGCCGCACGCCCGGGCACATCAAAGCCGTCCGTCCTGTCGTCGACGGCGTGATTTCTGATTTCGAAGTGACGGAAGAGATGCTCGCGTATCTCATCGGCAAGGCCGAGAAGATCTCAAAAAAATTCTTTAGGCCGCGCGTCGTCGTCGGCGTGCCGTCTGGCATCACGAATGTGGAGATCCGCGCCGTGTATGACGCGGCAAAATCCGCCGGCGCGCGCGAAGTGCACATCGTGGAAGAGCCGATGGCGGCCGCGATCGGAATCCGCCTGCCCATCCGCGAACCGGTCGGCTCGCTCATCGTCGACATCGGGGGCGGAACGACGGATATCGCCGTCATCTCGCTCGGGGGCGTCGTGCGCTCGAAGAATCTTCGGATCGCGGGCGACAAATTAAACAGCGATATCATTTCGTATCTGAAAGACGAATTCAAGCTCCTGATCGGCGAAAAAACCGCCGAGGCGGTGAAGATGGCGGTGGCTTCCGTCATGTCCGGAAAATTCACGGAAGTCGAAGTCCGCGGCCGCGACATGGTGACCGGCCTCCCGCGCGAAGTGATCGTGACCGACAGCGATATCCGCGAGGCGATCGCATCCTCGATTTCCGGACTCATCGAAGCGATCAAGGAAGTCTTGGAAACGACGCCGCCGGAAATCCTCTCCGATGTCATGTACCGCGGCTTGGTGCTCTCCGGCGGCGGCGCCCTCCTCTCCGGATTGCCGGAGCTTTTGCAGACGATGCTGAAGATTCCCGTTTATGTCGCCGAAGATCCTCTGACCGCCGTTGCGCGCGGCGCCGGCGTCATCTTGGACGACATCGAGCAATTCGAAGATGTTCTCATAAACATAGACAAAGATGAATTACCTCCACGATAAAAGGACTCGCAAAACACGGGTTTCAATAGCTGTTTTCATACTGGGAATCGTTGTTCTGGCGCTCATCATTTTTTCTTCTTTGCCGTCGCGCGTCGGCGGAGCGTCGATCGCGATTTTTAAGCCCTTTTGGCGCGCCGGTTCGTGGATCGGCGGAGAATTTTCTTCCTTGCATTCGTATTTCAAGAGCAAGCGCTCTCTCGATGCGGAAAATATTTTTTTGAAGCAGTCTTTGTCGGACGATGCCGCGAAACTCGCCGCACTCGACGCGGTCGTCCATGAAAATGAGTTGTTGAAAACCGAATTCGGACGGAAACCGGAAAAAATCGAAACGATGATCGCCGGCGTCTTGGCGGCGCCCGATCGCACGCCGTACGACACGCTCGTTGTCGACGCCGGCGCTCGTGAGGGCGCGCGAGAGAACGCTTTGGTTTTTGCAAACGGGGGAGCGATAGGGAATGTCGCGGAAGTGTATACCCGATCTTCCAAAGTCTCACTGTTTTCTTCGCCGGGGATTTCCACGGATGTCATCATTTCCGGAACCGACATACACATAACGGCGACGGGCCGTGGCGGAGGGAATTTTGAGATACAATTGCCGCGCGAAGTTGCGGTCGCGCTCGGGCAATCGATAGTCTTGCCCGGACTCTCCGCATACCCGATCGGAACGGTTACGGACATCGTTTCCGATCCGCGCAATCCGTTCCAGAAGATTCTCGCAACTTCGCCGATCAATATGCAGCATCTGCGGCTTGTGGAGATTGAATTGCGCTAATACTATCGAGCGCAATTCAATCGCAACCCCGACCGACCCTAGGCCGAGTGCGGGTGCCGAATAGGCACATTCCTTATGCGCGAAGCGCGAGGCCGCATGACTTTCGGGCTGGGGTGGGGATAGAACGGTAGGTTTTAGTTTCTAGGGACTAGGTTCTAGTAGAACTCAAAATATTAAAAATAATTAAATACAAAAATAAAAAAAATACCCCGATTAAAATCGGGGCAATTCGGTAGATAACTTATTTTTTGCATTTTGTCTTAGAGATTACTTCTCTAAAAATTTGTTTTTCCTCGTTACTTATCGGTACTGACGCAGTATACGGCGTTCGTATCGCTATCCCCGATATTCTTTTTTCATCAGGGACACCGTCTTTATCATAATCGAAGAATTCGATTTGCGGTAGGAAATCAGCTTTTTGAATTTCATATGAATTCCTTGTTTCATAAAAGCCGTATTCCTGCCCGTCAGAAGCAGTAACTATAGTGTATTTATACTGGTTCAAAACCAATAAGACAAAGGGCAAGATGAGGATGCAACTTATAATGATTTTTTTCATGTTTTTTGTTTTGTAGCATGATACTATAATATAAATATAAAGTCAAGCACTACAAAGGGTAGAGTCTGTTATACTTTTTACGTTTTTATTCTTAGCCATTCGTATCATTAGTACAATTCGCATATTGGCATCGGCGTAAAATTCGTATGTCTTCCAACTTCAAAATCGAAAAAAAATTAGATGGCGCCCTCGGTCGCGCCGGCGTTTTGTCGACGCCGCACGGAGAAATCCGCACGCCGGCATTCGTCGCCGTCGGCACGAAGGCGACCGTAAAATCTCTGAATCCCGAACAAGTGAGCGCCGCCGGTACCGAAGTCGTGCTCGGCAACACCTACCACTTGTATCTCCAGCCCCGTGACGAGATCGTTCGCGAAGCCGGCGGCATCGGGAAATTCATGGGTTGGCACGGTCCCACCATGACCGACTCCGGAGGTTTCCAAGTCTTTTCGCTCGGCGCCGCCTACGGCAAAGATATTTCCAAAGTCGTGAAGATCACCGATCCGTCGCTCTTGATTCCCGAGCGTTTCGACGATTCCGATGCGCCTCGCTTGGCAAAGATTGGCAACGACGGCGTTTCTTTCAAATCGCATTTGGACGGCTCTCTGCACTACATCACGCCCGAGCGTTCGATCGAGATTCAGCACAATCTCGGCGCCGACATCATTTTCGCCTTCGACGAATGCACCAGTCCGGCAGAAGATTTCCGCTATCAAGAAGAAGCGCTCAACCGCACGCATGCGTGGGCAAAGCGTTCTCTTGGGCATCATCAAAAGCTAAAAGCAGAAAGCAAAAAGCAAACAGCTTTGTTCGGCATCGTTCAAGGCGGCAGGGAAGAGTCTCTTCGCAAAAAATCCGCCCAAGTTATTTCTGAAATGCAGATTGAAGGAAAAGGTTTTGACGGTTTCGGTATCGGCGGAAGTTTTGCCAAAGAAGATATGTCGACGGCGGTGAAATGGGTGAACGAGATCCTGCCCGAAGAAAAACCGCGCCACTTGCTCGGCATCGGTGAGCCGGAAGACCTATTCATGGGAGTCGAGAACGGCGTCGATCTGTTCGACTGCGTTTTGCCGACGCGCTTGGGCCGCAACGGCACGATTTATACGAAGGAAAGGAAGATCAGCATCACCAACACGAAATACCGGAACGATTTTTCCCCGATTGAAAAAGATTGTGGCTGCTACACCTGTCAAAATTTTACCTGCGCCTACATCGCGCACCTTTTCCACGGCAAAGAAATGCTCGCCGGTACGCTGGCCTCTATACACAATCTCCACTTCATCGTCAACCTCGTGAAAAAAATCCGCCAGTCGATCTTGGACGGAAACTTTTCAGAATTCAAGAAAGAATTTTTAGATCGATACAAAAAATAATCATCTGTTATACGAAAAGCAATTATTTTTTGACAATATTTATTTTTTGTTCCATTTCGTTTTTTCATATTGACCGAATTCCAGCTCTCGTGTAAGGTAAGCCCCAAGACGTTCTTTATAGGAACGAATCAAACGAGAATCCCAACGAAGCTGGTCCGACGAAATGCGTCCGCAAGGACAAATGAGCCGGAATCTCCCGATGGCAATGTGGGAAACAGCGAAAGTGCGAGGCAAAACGGAATTGCATGCAAATGCGTTTCGAATAGTCGAGCATGGGATGGCGAGCGGATAAAACCGCATGTCATTCAGGGAACAGCCCAAACCTTTGCATTTTTCAGCAATGACTTGATGCAAGGGGGTAGAGGATCTCACTATATCGATCGGAGAGTGCGCAAATCACGATCTGAAAGATATAAAAGTAACATCGAAGGGGCGCCATTTCCCCGGAGAAATTACGAGAGATTCCCGAGTACAGACGAGGTCGATATCCGAGCCAAGGCAGCAATGCTGAAGCGGAGAAATTTTCCAAATCTAGAATCCGGGAGCGGATCTCAAAAATCTGCTTCCAAGGCTAATCCGAAAGATAACGTCCCAACAGACCCGCAGCGATGCGCGGTCTTTTTTTTGTCTGAATTTGTTTTTACGAATCCAGTATTAAAAAAATGTTCCATTTCTTTTTTTTGTTTGATAAAATCACAAAAATATTGTAAGATAGCTTCTGCTATATGAAATTCGGCAACCCATCTGAATTCCTGCTGCTTCTGGCAGGTGATGTCCTCATCTTGTTCCTTTCTCTGTGGCTCGCGCTCTTGGCGCGCTTTTTGGCCGTCCCTTCGGCCGAACTCTTCAGCGCGAATGTCGGCCCGTTTGCGTGGCTCTTTTTCATCACCGCACTCATCTTCCTGATTTCCGGCCTCTACGACAAGCACACGGCGCTCTTCAAAGAAAAATTGCCGGAGCGGATTTTCCGTTCGCAGATCGCGAATGCCGTCTTGGGCATCGCCTTCTTTTATTTCGTCCCGACCGCGAGCATCACGCCGAAGCGCATCCTCTTCTTCTACATCATTTTTTCCTCGATCCTGCTTTCCCTGTGGCATCTTTACGGACAATTAGTCTTTGTCCTGCGGAAGCGCGAGCGCGCGATCCTGATCGGCTCCGGCGCGGAGTACGACGAACTCTCCGCCGAAATCAAGAAGAATGCAAAGCGCTACGACTTCACCCTTTTCAAGATCATTCCGTTCAATGCTGCCGGACAAGACGCGGAACAATTGGAAAAACATATCTCTTCCGACGATGTCGCGATCGTCATCACAGATACGCGAGACCGGTCTCTCGAGCCGCTCTTGCCTGCGCTCTACGCACTGATCCATCGCGGGCTCCGCGTCATCAATTTCTATCACCTATACGAACAGATTTTCGATCGTATCCCGCTCTCCGTCTTGGGGTACGGCTGGGCGATCAAGAACAGCGCTCGCGGGACGCGCCGCATGTATGATTTCCTGAAGCGCGTTATGGATTGCGTCGCTGGATTCGTTCTCGGTTTCGCGAGTCTCGTCGTATATCCGTTCGTTATTCTCGCGATCAAGCTCGATGACGGCGGTCCGATCTTCATTGTTCAGGAACGGATCGGCCAGAACAACAAGACCATCCGGCTGTACAAATTTCGCAGTATGAAGACGAGCGACGGCGGACGCTGGCAGACCGAGCTCTACGACAGCATCACGCGTGTCGGGAGATTTTTGCGCGCGACGCGGATCGACGAACTGCCCCAGCTCTGGTCGGTCTTTTCCGGCGACCTTTCGCTCATCGGGCCGCGGCCGGATATCGTCGGCCTCGGCCGCGAGCTCACGGAAAAAGTCCC
>CALRFC010000014.1 GCA_943356395.1 Candidatus Nomurabacteria bacterium | reverse complement strand
CAAAGTACGAATCGCATTCATCCTAGTATTGATGCTCGCCTTCGGCTTGTCATATTTCGGGCTTCCGGATATCCTGACCGATCGCTATTCAAAGAATGACGCGAATACCGTCCTTGATTCTTCTTCCACGGCGGCAATAAACGATTCTTCTCAAAAAGCCGCAACCTTGCCGATCGCACCGATCACTCCGCGCATCGCCACGCACATTCCGACTCCGGAATCCGTCAAAGCGATTTACATGTCGGGCTGGGTCGCAGGCAATGAGACATTCCGTTCGCGCCTCGTAAAATTGATAGACGACACGGAGCTCAACGCCGTCGTGATCGATGTGAAAGATTCGACCGGAAGGATTTCGTTTGCCGTTTCCGATCCGGAAATCCAGAAAATCGGCTCGCCCGAAAAAAGAATAAAAGATGTCGGGGCTTTCATCGATCTCCTTCATTCAAAGGGAATCTATGTCATCGGGCGTATCGCGGTTTTCCAAGACCCGTATCTCGCGGAAGCGTGGCCGAGTGAGGCGATCAAGAAGAAAAGCGACCAAAAGATACTCTGGTCGGACAATCGCCATGCAAAATGGCTCGATGCCGGCTCAAAAAAAGTCTGGGACTACGCCGTCGCCATCGGACGCGAAGCGCACGATGTCGCCGGATTCGACGAACTCAATTTCGACTACATCCGCTTTCCGTCCGACGGAAATCTGAAAGACATTTTTTATCCAATAAGCGAAGGCAAGAAAAAATCTGAAGTCGTTAACGGCTTTTTCCAATACTTGCATGAGCATTTTTCAGGCACGATTCCGATTTCCGGAGATATTTTCGGCATGACGACGACAAACACCGACGACCTCGGCATCGGACAGCTTTTGGAAAATGCGCTCGCGGCGTTCGATTTCGTCGCGCCGATGGTGTATCCGTCGCATTACTACGCCGGATTCCTCGGCTACAAGGATGTGAACGCGCATCCGTATGAGATCGTAAAATATTCGCTCGATCAGGCGGTGATCCGACTCAACGCGCAAAAGAACGATCTGTCTTTGCCGGAGGATCTCCGCGCGCATCTGTCGAAAGAACAGATCCGCCCGTGGCTGCAGGATTTCAATTATCCCGTCCACTACACTCCGGAGATGGTGAAGGCCCAGATGAAAGCGACCGCGGACGCCGGACTCGATTCGTGGATGCTTTGGGATCCGACGAACAAATATACCGAAAGCGCTCTCGTCCACAACAATGCTTTAAGCCAGTAAACAATATTTTAGGCAAGTTCCTTTATTTTCCAAAATTCGTTAGAATTAAGCTTCTATGCAGAAGTACAAGCATATCGTCCCGCAAATTGCTGTCATAATCTGCGTCTTTCTCTTGGGCACCGTTTTCGGGCGCAGTTTGAGCAGAGCGGAAGATCCGATCATCATGCCGGAAGTCGCGCACAGCGACGGATCCGCCGAAACGGCCGCCGACTTCGCGCCGTTCTGGAAGACATGGCAGATCCTGAACAAGAAATTTCCGCACGCCGAAAAGATACAAGATTCCGATCGCGTGTGGGGAGCGATCAAAGGGCTCGCGTCTTCGATGAACGATCCGTACACCGTTTTCTTCTCGCCGGAAGAAACGAAGGATTTCAATTCCACCATTGCCGGAGAATTCGGCGGCATCGGCATGGAAGTCGGCATGAAAGACGGAATCATTACCGTCATCGCACCCTTGAAAGGCACGCCATCGTATGATTCGGGGATAAAAGCCGGCGACAAGATCATAAAGATCGACGGCGTTTCGACGGCCGACATGACGATCGATCAGGCCATCGACAAGATCCGCGGAGAAAAAGGGACTCCCGTGAAGCTGACGATCTTCCGGGAAGGGATTTCCGTGCCGAAAGAATTCACGCTCATACGCGACACGATTTCTCTGCCGACGCTCGAAGAAAAAGAGGCCGCAAACGGGGTCAAGATCATATCGATCTACAATTTCAACGCGAATGTCTACGATCTTTTTCTCGCTGCCATCCGCAATTTCATCGGCTCGGGATTGAAGAAGCTCGTGATCGATTTGCGCGGGAATCCGGGCGGCTATCTCGATGAAGCCATCAATATGGCGAGCTGGTTCATTCCGGAAGGAAAAGTCGTCGTGACGGAAGATTATGGCGACATCGCGAAGCCGGATCATCACTTGAGCAAGGGGTACGACGGATTTCCCCGCGACGCGAAAATCGTCATTCTTGTCGATAAAGGATCGGCGTCGGCATCGGAAATATTCGCCGGCGCGCTTTCGGAATACAAGATCGCGACGCTTGTCGGCGAGCAGACTTTCGGAAAAGGTTCGGTGCAGGAGCTCGTGCCGATCACTAAAGACACCGCGCTCAAAGTGACGATCGCCAAGTGGCTCACGCCAAACGGCATCTCGATATCGGAGCATGGACTCACGCCCGATATTGTCGTAAAATCGAAAGATTCGACGACGGACTATTCGAAAGACGATCTGCAGTTCAAGAAGGCGCTAGAGATACTCAATAAGTAAGGTGGTAAGCTAGTAAATTAGAAATCAATTTTTGTTTAACATGCCAACTTACTAATATACTAATTTAGCAATAATTTTTTATGAAAATAATCCTACTCCGCGATGTCCCCAAAGTGGGCAAGAAATACGAAGTCAAAGACATTCCCGACGGATACGCGCGGAACGCTCTTATCCCGAAAGGACTGGTGAAAGAGGCGACGCAATCGGCGCTCGCCGAATTGGAGCGCACGAAAAAGAACATCATTATCGAGCACGAGGTGCAGGATACGCTCCTCGAAAAGAGCTTGGCGGATCTGAAAAAAGTTACGCTCCTCATGGAAGGGAAGGGCAACGACGAAGGACACCTCTTCGCTTCGATCCACGCCGAAGACATATCAAAGGCGCTCGAGAAAAGACATTTCATCGTCATCGATCCGGAATACATCAAGCTTGAAAAGCCGATAAAGACGACCGGCGAGCACGAAGTTCCGATTTCCGTGAAAGGCAAGAGCGTCATGTTTAAAATCGTGGTTTCGAGAGTGAAATGAGCATTCTAAAAAATGACAGCAAAAGATCCGCGGAGATTCGTGAGATAATGGAGAGTCGCGGATTTCTTCGCGGCTCTTTTTTTGCGATCGCACTCGTCGATCTCAAAGCGTCGGAACCGAAAATCTTCGGGGTCAATCTCGATGAATTCGTCTATCCGGCTTCCGTCTACAAGATTTTTATCGGCGCGGAAGTCTTGCGCCAGATCGAGGCGGGCATGCATTCGCTCGACGAAAAAATTGTTGTGAAATCTCCAAACGATGTCGATCACGATGCGCGGCTTTTTCCCGGAAGCTCCGAACCGCTCCTTTCCGCGGGCGAATCCGCAACGATCGACAAGTTGCTTTCCCTTATGCTCGAACAGAGCGACAACACGGCTTCGAATTGCCTCATTGATCTGTTCGGACGGGAAAATATGACGAAATATATAATTCTTGCGAACGGCTGGTAGGGCTCCGATGTGACCAGAAAATTCCTCGACAGATCGAAAGAGGATCTGCGATATAGATTTTCTGAAACGACGAAATCGTGCGCTCGGCATGTCGCGGAATTCTTCTATCTGATTGAAAAAGAGAGGTTGGCAAGTCCTTTTGTTTCGCGAAAATTGAAAGAATACATGCTGAAGTGGAACCGAGAGGGGAGAAAGGGATTGTCTATCGCTGATTATGTTTTCTTTTATCGGAAGGGCGGGTTTCTGGAAAACAATCTGTATCTGCCGCTGTATTCTTCGTATTACAAAAAAGCCGGTTTCGCGTTCGATTACATAAAAAATATCGGGAGATTACTGAAGACAGTTTTTACGAAAGGGTGGGCGGTGATCCGCTGGTCGCACGATGCCGGAGTGGTGACGGGAAAGAACAGCGAGTATGTCGCGGTGGTATTTACCATGAACAAACAGCTGAATCCGGCCAAAAGATTCCCGATGGAAAAACTGGCGAAAGTCGTATTCGAATATATGGAAAATCAAATCTAACTTTAATCTACGATCGTAGATTAAAGTTAGATTTTAAAAAACCGCCGCTATTTTAAATGTAATAATAACCCGCTATAGCGGGTTATTATTACATTTAAAAAATCCGCTCATCGAATTGAGCGGATTTTTTATTTAAAAGACTTTATTTTATTTATTTCACATTCGCAACTTTCAGCGTTTTGGTACTGCCGTCGAAATTGTTTTTTCTTTTGGAAGTGAAGTGCACGATTCCTTCTTTCGTCGCAAAAAGGGTGTGGTCGCGACCGATGCGGACATTGGCTCCGGCGAGGATCTTCGTGCCGCGCTGGCGGACAATGACTCCTCCGGCTTTGGCCTTTTCTCCGGCATAGAGCTTGACGCCGAGGTATTTCGGCTGTGAATCGCGAACATTTTTCGTTGAGCCCTGGGCTGCTTTATGTGCCATATACTAGTGGAAAGTGAATAGTAAGGAGGGAACAGAAAGAAGGAAAAATACTTGGAACTAAGATGCTTATGCCGTATAATTTCCTCGTATGGACACTATACGGCAAATCGTTTCCAAAATCAAGTCTTTGGCGGCGACGGAAAACGGCCGCGATATCCTCGTAATCGGAGTCGTCATACTGGCTTGTACGGGGAGCTTTTTTCTCGGACGAATGTCAAAATCCGATGCGAAAGACGACCAAGTGAAGATTGTCGGCGCGATTCAAAATTTTCCGTCCGGAAACGCTTCTCAAGAATCTTCGCAGATTCAAAACGGCACGACAGGATCGTCGCAGACGAGCGATTCCGGCGCGTATGTGGCTTCAAAAAATGGCACGAAGTATTATCCGGTCGGCTGCAGCGGCGCGAAGCGGATAAAGCCGGAAAATACCGTCTATTTCGATACACCGAGCGCGGCGGAAGCGGCGGGATATGCGTTATCAAGCGTGTGTAAATAAATCAGTAAATAGTTAGCCCGCCCGACTGGACGACAATACTTCAGTCGTTCGGGCGGGTAAAAAATAGAAAGTAGAAAACGCAGAATTAAACAAAACATTTAGAACACTAGAACAAATATAACATCTACAACTTTATGCGCGTCCTTCAATCAATCTTAATGCTCGTCTTTGTCGTCGTGACGGTGTATTTCGTGCGGCACGACGCATTGCAAGCGGTAAAAAATGTATACAATCGTTTTACCGCAGGGGAAGAGAGTAAGACGCAATCCGGCGCACCGGAAATAAAAAGCGAGGCGGTCGCGGAGCCCGTGCCAAAGAAAGAAGTGAACACTCCGGGCCCGCTCCACAGCGCGCTCGATAGATTTCTGGGAACGAACAGCGCATCATACGATTTGAACAGTGATGAGATAATCGCTCTCACCAATTCCGAACGGAGAAAAAACGGGCTTCCGGCGCTAGAAAAGAATTCCAAATTGTCCGAATCCGCGCAGATAAAGGTGCGAGACATGTTCGCGAAACAATATTTCGAGCACATCTCGCCGTCGGGCGTCGGCGTCGCGGATCTCGGCAAAAAAGTCGGCTACGAGTACATCACGATCGGCGAAAATCTCGCGATGGGAAATTTCGACGGCAGTGCCGGCGTCGTCGCCGCATGGATGGCGAGCCCCGGACATCGTGCGAACATCCTCAATTCAAAATATACGGAAATCGGAGTATATGTGATGGAAGGAACATTCAATGGGCAAAAAGTTTGGATGGCGGTACAGCATTTCGGGCGGCCCCTGTCGCTCTGTCCAGTAGTTGAAACGAACATCAAGATACGAATCGAAGCCCAAAAAATCAAGCTCGACTCAATGAGCGGGGAATTGAGCGCGCTTCGGGCCAAAATAGACGCCGCGTCGTCGGCAAGCAAAGAATACCAAGATTTGATCGATGAATATAATTCCAAGATTCCTGTTTATAATTCTCTTGCCGCGGATACGAAAAATCTTATCGAAAAATATAATGGGGAAGTCCATGATTTCAACGCGTGCATACAAAAAAGCTGATTGGTCGGATACTCGTAATTTCGCATTTCGAGCAAAGGGGAGAGCGGTTTTCGAAATGAATATATAGTCGGACAATATATCTTTCCCGACTATTAAATCCTTTAGAAGGATTTAATAGTCGGGAAAGATTGGAATCATTGTCCGACATTTTAGTAAAATGTCGGACAATGATTCCTCCTCGCTATTTCCGTTTATCTTAAACTTCACCTAGCTCCCTAGCTACTAGCTACTAATCCATAACTGCATATTCAAATTCAAAATCGCAAAAACAAGCGCGCAGATTATTCCCACGACAAATACGGAGAGCCCGAATTTGTTCATATACAGGATGAATCGGCTCTGTCGCTTCATTCTCGGATCTTTTTTGCGGTTATACGACGGATCATCCATCATCTTTTCCTGGCTTTGATCGTAATGATCGATCACAAGGACGCAGGTCGCGATGATCGTGACGGTCGAAAGCACGAACGCGACCCACGCCGTCTCGATGAGCCAGAGCGCGCGTATGGGGCTTGCCATGCTCTTGATGAAAGCGAAAGAGAGTCCGAACGATCCTAGGGATGCGGTCATGATCCAGTTGTCCAAGAAATGCGATACGCGCTGTTTGTATTCGGACTGCTTGAAGTAGTGCTCGGTATTGAAATCTTTCTCATTTTCCATACAGATATTGTACAATATCAAAATCCATTGTCTAATATTAGACAATGGATTTTGATTTCGTCAATTTCTTATGAAAGATGCGGGCCAATAAGCTTCGTCATCTCAAACATGTTTACCATGTCTTTGCCGAAGACTTTTTTCAGATTCGCGTCGGCATTGATGTTGCGCTTGTTCTTCTGATCCTGAAGATTGTTCTTCTTGATGTAGACCCAAAGCGCTTTGACGACTTCAGTTCTCGCCATCGGTCCCTTCCCCACCACAGCGGCGAGTTCCGGACTCACATTCATCGGCTTCATAAACGCGGAGTTTTTTCCTGCCATATATTTAAAAATAAATTAAACAGCTAATAATAAATGCTTCCAATGCCTAGTATACCATTTTTTGTTCATTCAACACAGTTATCCAGTGCAAGCTACTTCCCCGACGGTTTTGCCTTTTTCGGCTTCTTTGCTTCTTTCTTGTGTGACATTCCTTTTGCCATATATTTTTGTCTTATGAGTAATGCTTTTAGTATACCACTCATTAAAAAATCCCGACTATCGGGATATTTTTAACGGCACATTATGCGCGCTGTACATTTTCTGCAGCCGGACCTTTTTCGCCTTGAACGATTTCGAAAGAAACTGCATCGCCTTCCTTCAAATCTTCAAACGCCACTCCGTTCAATTTCGTCGAGTGGAAGAAAAGGTCCTTCGCTTCGCCTTCGCGAGCGATGAAGCCGAATTTCCGATCCTGAACGAGACTCTTGATTGTTCCTGTGTTCATATGATTTTTTTTGCTTTTATATTGAGAAACTCGACTTTGTTTCTGTACCGTGAATTGTATCCTATATCTCATATTTCCACAAACGCCCAACTTAGTACTCCGAATACCAAGTGACAGTCTAATCGAGCGAACTGACCGCTCCCGCGCCGTATTTCATCATGCTTGCCGTGGCGCGCGGAAGATAGAGGATCGGATCGAGGTACGCGGCGGTCGGCGCGAGCGGCTGGGTCAAGACTCTGCCTCTACAGCTTATGCTCGGCTTGGCTTCGATACGCACGGCGGAAGCGTCATAAACCGAAATATGAAGATGCGGACCCGTGACATGTCCGGATTGTCCGCTATACGCCAGAAGATCGCCGACGCCGACGCGTTCTCCGGAATACGCCTTGATGAGCGAAAGATGCCCGTATGTCGCGCCGAGCCCATTGTCGAATTTCACATAAACCCATTTTCCGAACGACGCCCCGCGGCATGTGCTGTCGGTATCGCCCGTACCGAGAACCGTTCCGGATGCCATCGCAAAAACCGGCGTGCCGACAGATGCGCGAAAATCGACGCCCGAATGCGATCCGGAAGCGTAGAGCCGCCCCGACGAGCTCGTGCGCCCGAAAAGCTGGGTGATGTAGGGGTTATCAAGCGGCCAATAGAGCGGAGAAGATCCGATTTTCGGCAAGAGATTGGGGTTTAAAATGTATTGCAGATGCGATTCGTAATCCTGCACTTCCCTCTCATACGCGCTTTTGAGCGCGACTTTGTCGGAGAGAATTTTTTTGTAATTGGATTCTTTGTTCTTCGTCTCGGCGAGAAGCTCGGCTTTGTCGCGCGTATTCTGATCGATGATCTTTTTCTGATCGGAGAGCTCGCTCTTCAAGGAAAGGAGTTCGGCGCGGGCTTTTTCCTGCTCGGTCTTCGACACGACAAGCACCTGCCGGATCCCGCGCACGGTATCCGAATGATCTTTTATTCCCTTATTGAGCGTCCGGAGAGAATCTATATCCTGCCATGTGTCGTTCATGCTTCCCTTCTCGAGCATCAAGACGAGCAGGGATTTGTCTTCCAAGATATCGATATGACGGATGCTGTTTGCGAGCGCATCGCGGTTTCCGGAGAGTTCGCCGTCTTTCGTCGTTATCTCCGAAGAAAGCGTTCCGATTTTCTTTTCGACATTCTTGATTTTCTCTCCGGTCACTTTGAGTTCGGCGAGAAGTTTCCGACGCGAAATATCGAGCGCATTGATCGCGCCTTGGAGCGTTTGCGTGTCTTTGCCGATCGAGTCGAGTTCCGTCTGATATGTTTTGATCTCGTTTTCGAGCTGGTTTATGGCATCATTCTTCTCGCCGATCTTCTGTTGTAATTCTTCGGCGGTTTCCGCGTATGCGAAAGCTGATAGGCCGAAAAGACCGACGATGAGTAATGTCGAGAGGAAAAGCGCGCTTCTCTCTGTCGCGCTTTTTTGATTGCTATTGGAATTGTTGCGCCGCATCATCTCCATTCTACCGTGAGAGGAGTTCTGTCGCAATTTTGATGCGCTCGAGCGTTTCGTCTTTGCCGAAATATGCGGAAAGCACGAAAGGGTCTGGGGATTTTGCGAGCCCCGAAAGTGCAACACGGAGCGGCCAGAGGACTTTAGAGCGGCCGACTTCCGTCGCAAAACCCCAGAGCGCATTCTTTACCGATTCTTTGGAAAAATCCGATAGTGATTCGAGGATCGCCGCCGCGCGCGAAAGATAGTCCTTCGTCTCTCCCGCGCTTCCGTCTTTGCCGAGGAGAAGCGCGGCATCATATTCGGGCCGCTCAAAAAAGTACAAGAGCTCTCCCCTCTCGCTCATTTTTCTGATCTCGCCAAACGCCGTCAGCCGTTCGCCGATGATTGCAATGAAAGATTCCAAATTTTCGTCCGCGGGATTCTTGGACAAAATCGACTCCGGCAGGAATTTTTTCACATATCCCAAAAGCAAGGCTTTTGGGAGTCGCTTGATGTGTTCGCGATCGTACCAATCGAGCTTTTCCGGATTGAATATCGCCGGAGATTTTTGCACGCGTGAAAGATCAAAGCTTGCCACGAGCTCGTCCTTCGAAAAAATTTCCTGCTCTCCGCCCGGATTCCAGCCGATCATCGAAATCATGTTGAGAAGCGCTTCCGGCAGATATCCGAGATCGCGATAATCCGTGAGCGCGAGCGCGCCTTTTCTCTTGGAGAGCTTCTGCTTGTCGAGACCGAGGACGAGCGGTAGATGCGCATAAACGGGCTCCGGCGCGCCGATCGCGCGCTGGATGAGAATCTGCCGCGGCGTGTTCGAAACATGGTCTTCTCCGCGAATGACATGCGTGACGCTTTCATCGAAATCGTCGACGACGACCGCGAGATGGAAAAGCGGTTCGTCCATATTTTTTGCGATCACGAAATCCCCGAGCTCTTTCGTGTTCACCGTCACGCGCCCTTTGATCTCGTCTTCAAAAGAGACATCTGTGTTCGGATTCTTGAAGCGCACGAGCTCTTTCATTATTCCAGAGCCGTCTTTCGCTTCTTCTTTGGAAATATATGCGTGGCCGCCGCCGATCAGTTGTTTCAAGATTTCTTTGTGCCGTAGGATGTTGTCCGACTGGCGAAAAAATTTGTCGTGTTCCAAGCCGAGCCACTCCAAGCTCTCGAGTATGTTTTCTTCATATTCTTTTTTTGAACGCTCGCGGTCGGTGTCTTCAATACGGAGAACGAAACTGCCGTGGTTTTTTCGCGCAAAAAGATACGCGAATATCGCGGTCCGATACGATCCGGAATGCAATTTCCCCGTCGGCGACGGCGCGAAGCGCGTGACGATTTTTTGATGTTCCTGCATCGGGATAGTATAGCAAAACAAGGATTATTCACCGAGACTTGACAATATTTAAAGTATTTGTTAATATATGAAAAAATCAAAAACAAATGAAAATTTTCTTTATTGCTGCGTACTTTTCACTTTCTCTTCTTTTTGTCACTTTTTCCTCTTGTTCAAAATGGCCTGAGACTGGAAGAATAAAATCCGTCAAAGTAATTTTGGATAAAACAAATCATTTTGTTGTATCAGCTATAGTTTATGTTCCCGGATATCCATTATTGACAACTACCTTCATCAACGAAAAAGCGGCTACTGTTATTTTATCCGCCGAGAAAATTGGAATGTTAGACTCGCTTCAAGCTGAAGTTTATTGCCCAGAATATTATGGTGATAACATCGAGCTTGGTATGGTCTATATTCCTAAATAAAATGGATTAGATTCACACAAAATCCCCGACACGCTCGGGGATTTTTTTATTCGTATCCTCCACTTGGGTGCCTTGCTCCCAAGTTGGTATTTTATTCGTATTATTCGCTTTCCAAACAAGTCCTTTCAGGCAAATTTGACATATTTTAATAAACACGCTACAATGGAGAAAAATTACGCACATGAAAAATCTTCAATACCAAATCCGCTTAAAGCGCGACACGAGTATAAAAGCCGCTTTATTTTCACTCGCTTTGTTGGCAGGACTCATTTTCTCTATCGTCCAAACATCAAAATGTTCATGCGACATGAACATCCCCATAATCGCATTCATCGTTGTCTTCATGCTCCTCTTCGCATGGATTGCGGAACGCGATTACGCCGGATATCGTGCCTTAAAGAGGCTGAATCCTGACGAAACCATTCCTTCGAGTGCCATGGTCAACAGCATATTAGGACGACTTGCCGCTACTCGGGACGAAACTGGAAAATACACGATCAAAAGAGTACGCCGACACAAACCTGCAAAAAATTAGAAAAATTATCCCCTTTCGAGGGGATTTTTTATTCGTATTCACTTGGGTGCCTTGCTCCCAAGTTGGTATTTTATTCGTATCATTAGCATCGCGCTATTTCTCGTGCCCAAGCCCGATCTCGAGGAGCGCCTGCGCGATCGTCTCGGCGGCGTTCGTGCGATTCGCGAAAGCGAGCGCATTTTTGTGCATCTCCTCCCACTTCCCCGCCATGATCCTGTCGGCCTCGGCGACGAGCATGTAGGGCGTTAGGTTCGATTCTTCGATCACGCTAGCCGCGCCGACGCGCGCATAATTGAAAGCGTTGTGTTCCTGATCGCGGCTGATCTTAGGCGGTATCGGGACGATGATCGATGGCGCGCCCCACGATGCGATCTCAAAGATCTGCGAGCCGCCGCGCGATATGACGATCTTAGCCGCGCCGGCGGACATCTTCATCGAAAGCGGATTCAAATATCCGAACGGCTTGTAGCGCTTCTTCTCTTCGTCGCTTACGAGGACAACGCCTGCACGCGCGCGGACGGCGTCGATATTTTTTGCGCCGGTCTGATGGATGACCTGATATTTTTTTACGAGCTCGGGCAGGGCGTCGACGACGATGTTGTTGATCGTTTCCGATCCTTGCGAGCCGCCCAAGACGAATATGACCGGAATCGACGGATCGAGTTTCAAATATTCAAATGCGCCTTCGCGCGCGGGCTCCGCGATCGTTTTTCGTATCGGCTGGCCCACGACGGCGACTCTGTCTTTTGGAAAATATTTTGCGGCTTCTTCCCACGAAACGCCGATCTTTTTCGCGAATTTTCCCGCCCATTTGTTCACGCGGCCGGGCACGGAATCCGATTCATGGATGATGACGGGAATGCCTAAGATGCGCGCGGCAAAGAGCGCCGGAAAGCTCGCGTAGCCGCCTTTGCCGAAAACGGCATCCGGATACAGGAAAAAAAGCCGGATCAAGGCATGGAAGCTGCCGAGTGCGATCTTGAAGAGATCGAAAAAATTCCTAGCCGAAGCGTAGAGGCGCTGTTTGCCGGAAATCGTCGCGATATATGTTATCTGATTCTCGAAAAGCGCCTCCTTGTCGTACGGCGCATCGCTCATATAGAAAAGCTTCACATCGAGAATCTTTTCCCTGTCGGAGATTTCGCGGATTTTTTCGGCAACGGCGATGAGCGGATAGAAATGTCCGCCCGTCCCCCCTCCGGTGAGAAGGATTTTCATAGGTTTAATATATCATAAAACACAAAATATAAACCATAGATCATGGATCATAAAACATAAAAATCCTCCGGATGTTCTATGCTTTATGATTTATGTTCTATTTGTCCCGTGTTGTGTTTTCCTCTGTCTCGAAATATTGAGCACTATGCCGACCGCCGCGAGCGATATGGCGAGCGATGTTCCGCCGTGGCTTATGAAAACGAGCGGCACGCCGGTGAGCGGAAAGACGCCGACGATCGAGGCGATGTTTAAGAGCGACTGCGCGCCCAAGAGCATGATGATCCCTGTCGTAAAGAGTCGTCCGAAAGAGTCCGGCGCCTGATGAGCGACTTTGAGCCCGCGCAGGACGAACGCCAGATACAGAAGGACGACTATGACGCTCCCGACGAACCCGAATTCTTCGCCGATGACCGCAAAAACGGAATCACCTTGCGGCTCGGGAAGATAGCTGAATTTCTGGATGCTCTGTCCGAGTCCGCGGCCGGTGATGTGTCCGGAACCGAGCGCGATCAGGGATTGCTGGAGCTGATACGAAGAGCCCTGCGGATCATTTGCCGGATTCAAGAAGGTCTCGATGCGATTCGTGAGATACGGCGTCGTGTACGCGAGCGCAAGGAGTCCGGCGATGCCGATCCCGAAAGCGATCAGGATGTATTTCATGCGAACGCCGGAAACGAAAAGCATGGTGGCGCCAGCCGCAAACATGAGCATGAAGCTCTTCGTATCCGGCTGTTTGAAAAGGATGAGCGCGATGACGCCGAGCATGATGATGAGCGGAAGCATGCCGAATTTGAAATCGGAGACTTTGGTCTTGATCCACGAAAGCCATGCCGCAAAATACATGACGAATCCGATCTTCAGGAATTCGACCGGCTGGAAAGAAATGAAGCCGAGCGTGACCCAGCGCCGCGCGCCGCCGTGCGAGAATCCGAGATGCGGGATGAAAACGAGGAGCGTGAGCGCGATCGACGCGAGGAAAATGAAGAAAGCGCGCTTGCGCCAGAAGGTATAGTTCACGCGAGAAGTGGCGTACATCAAAACGCTTCCGCCGACGAGCCCGAACGCGAGCTGATTCAAGAGAATGCCGTAGAATTTCTGCTCGTTCTTCGCGAGGACGCCGAGCGACGCCGACACGAACGCAAACGCCCCGAAGATGAGAAGCATGAGAACGATGCCCAGAAAAAATGGATCGACGGATTTTGATTTCATAAGATACGAATCAACGAATAATGCAAATCTGCGAATGGCAACGAATAATTCGCATTCATTCGTTGATTCGTGTCATTCGCATATTTGTATATCAACTTATTAACGCCGCGATCACCCCGAAGATCGCGAAGATGACGCAGATGACCCAGTATCGCATCGTGATCTTTTCGCGCGACCAGCCGAGCGCTTCAAAGTGGTGATGGATCGGCGCGACCTTGAAAATCTTTTTTCCGAAATATTTTTTTGAAAAGATCTGGAGCGCGGAGGAGGCGGATGTCACGGCGAGCGGAAAGGCGATGATCGGAAGCAAAAGCACGGTGTCGGTCATGAAAGCGATGACGGTGAGGAGCGTCGTCAATCCGAGCATTCCGGTTTCGCCCATATAGAAGCGCGCCGGCGGAATGTTGAACCAGAGGAACGCGAGAATCGCGCCGGCAACGACCGCGCACAATACGGCGATGTCGATCTGATGCTGAAAAAAAGAGATGAGCGCGTACGAGCTGTAGATCGTCGCCATCACTCCCCCCGCCAAACCGTCGATGCCGTCGATGACGCCGGAAGAAAAAGTGCAGAGCGCGATGAATATGAAAAACGGGATGAACCACAAGCCGAGATGGAGCGCGCCGTCGAAAGGAATGTGCACCGACGAGACGCCGAGTTTGGAATAAAACCACCATGAGCCGATGAGTCCGAAGAGCGCGACGATCGCAAACATGTGCGTGCGCGTGAATCCGTTCACGAATCTGCCGCTCTTCACGAAGATTCCCAAGAAATCGTCGTAGAGCCCGACCAGAGACGCCATGACGAATGCGAAGAGCGGGATGAGCGTTTGGTTGCGGCTGACGAAATTCATCCTGTGCGCTACATCGCCGGGCGATATCTTGCTCACGATCCAGACCAAAGCGGCGGTCGCGACGACGGAAATCCAGATGATCGATCCGCCGACGCGCGGCGTGCGGAGCTCGTCGTCGGTATTGTGAAGCGATTGGAATGTCGCCGACATCCTGTCCGGATTTATATTCTCGTCATCGCGCGCATTCCTTTTCCAGAGTCGATACTTGAAAAACAATCGCATGAGCGAAGGAGTGATTCCGATTCCGACGAAGAACGCGAGCGCCGTCGGTATGAAGATTTTCAGTGCGGCGTCTACCATAAACAGGAAGTATACTACAATTTTCCGAGAATTTCCCTCTCGATTTGTGCATAAATATATCGTTGTTCGAGGATGAGACGCGCATCCTTCAGGAGTTCGAGCGTCTCCGTGAAGCGTCCGGAAAATGTTCCGCCGAGAAAGACGGTCAATATTTCGTGTCCGCCATAAAACGAAATCGTGGCG
>CALRFC010000013.1 GCA_943356395.1 Candidatus Nomurabacteria bacterium | reverse complement strand
CGTCGATGTGCAAAATATCGCTTGGTACGGCGAGCCACTCGGTACAGCCGAAGTTCCAGAACACGCGAGTGATTGCCTGTTGCCGGATGGCAGAATTGTCTGCAACGATATTGTCTCGGCAAAAGTCTATTCGATCGACGGCAAGATGCTCCGCGACACGCGCGAGCGCCGGATCGATATGAACGGACTGCCGACGGGCATCTACTGCATTTCGCTCATAAAGAGCGACGGCAGTGCTCTGACACAGAAATTTTTCAGATGACAAAAAATCATCAATCCCCGAACATCTGTTCGGGGATTTTCTTATGCATATTATTGTTCCGGAACCGGATTCGAATCATTAAGCTCTTTCAAGCTCTTGCTGATGTCTTCGTCGGAAATCTGCACATCAGGGACATTGCCTTTTGAATTCAACTCTCGAATAGATCTCGCGATATCTTCGTCGGAAACGACATCGGACGGCTTCGAGTGAATGAAAGATGAGATGAATCGGAAACCGCCGAAATACAAGAAACCGGATATGATGGCAACAAGAATCACGACCACAGAAACGCGCTCGAGCATTTTCTTGCGCGCAACCTTTGCGTCTACATTCGTCACCGCTTTTACATCGTATCCTTCAAACATACTCTGTAGTATATCAAATACGCCTCTGCACAGTAAGCATTAAAACTCGATTGTCTTCTGTTAAACGAAATTAGGAACCCTCTACGCCCGAACATTTGACAAAAAACCACGGAAAATGCATCATGAAAATAAAAAAGGACATGAGAGAAAATATTGCTCTTTACCAAGAGAAAATCGGTGTTTCCATAGATATGCTGACAAGCACGCTTTCCCGTCTTGTAAATCCGATCGCGACCGATGTTAAGGTCGTTTCTCGCATCAAGGATCCGGAAACCTTGCGTAAAAAGATGTTACGAAAAAATACGCGAGACATCTTTTCTATTCATGACATATACGGGATCCGTCTCATTGTGCGATCAATTGATGATGCGTATTTGATTTTCGAGAAGATCCAAAAAGAATTCCATATGTATCTCGCGAACGATTTTATAAAAAATCCTCTTGCGCTACACGACCCGGGTTTTGAAGGAAAAAGCTTCAGGTGTCTGCGTATCGTTGCATATAAAAATGATGCGCCGTTCGAAATACAGATAACGACAGATGCCTTCCATGAGATAAACGAAGCTCATCACAAAATCTACCACAAAAAACTCTACTGCTGCCAGGGCGAGACTCACGATAAAAGATCGTGAGTCTTTATTTTATGTCTGATACTTGTTAGGATTCGATTATATGAAAACGATATATTTTGTACGACATGCGGAGGCCGAAAAAAATGCCGGCAAAATATGGACAGACGACAGCGTCGGACTCACGAAAAAAGGCCTGAAACAGGCTCATATTTTGGCATCTCGATGCAAAAAGATCCCCATAGACATCATTATTTCAAGTACGGCAGAAAGAGCTCTGGAAACAGCAGATATAATTAAAGATGCCGTTCTGAAGCCGTTAGTGCAATCGGATCTTCTGGTCGAGCGTAAGTGGCCGAGCGAACAAACAAATCTTGCAAAAGATGACCCGAAATCTTTGGAGATACAGAAGGTCATATCTGATTCTTTCTGCGATCCAACATTCCGCCATTCTGACGAAGAAACATTCCCTGATCTGAAAGCAAGGGTTGAGAAGATAATGGCATTGTTTGAAGGAATGAAAGAGGAAAATATTTTAGCGGTAACTCATGGCTTTGTTTTGAGAATGATTGTTGCGCATGTCGTGATGGGAAAAGGCCTTACTGCGCAGGAGTGCGATCAGTTCGTAGACAAATTTCATACTAAAAACACTGGTCTGACGATCGTACACCACGGGAAGACGAAAAAGATGACCGACTGGCACCTTTCTCTCTGGAATGATTGTTCACACTTGGATGATCAAGAATTTTCTGCCATGTAAGTAATGATAGCGTCCTTCACATCAGATTCAACGGCTTCTTTGCTTTGATTCGCATCTATCCGCACAACACATTCGTTCTCACTGCATTCTTTTTCAAAGAAGAATTTCAAATCATCGGTAAATACTTTGTCATATATATGGGGAGGAAAATTGTCATTGTTTATGCGCATCCTTTTTTTTATATTGGCTTGTGATACATCCATAAAGAATAGAAGATCAGGAACGATTTTTTCCGCGGATTCCCACAATTCTTGCACCTCTTCAAGAGTATCGAGTCCGGTAAAACGATTTGCCGCATAATCAAAAGCGACGCAGCTCAAGCTTGTGCGATCGACAAAAACAATCTTGCTTTCGTCGAATTTCTTAAGATCGGCACACCTGTGCTTCTCTAGATCAATAAAAAATTGAGATGCTCGCAGTGCTTCTTCGTAAGATTTCGGCGGAAATTCCGGAAACTCCGCGCCGGCTTTCATCGCATATTTTTTATACTCCTCAATAGAAGGTGCGCCGAATATGCGGGAAAGGTTTGCTATCAGACTTGTCTTTCCGGCACGGACTGATCCGTCAAACGCGATTATTATTTGATTCATTTTGGTGATTTTCATGTACACGATAAAATCAACTTTCGGTTTTCGGTTTTTTGAGCGTTCCACCAAAGATATTCTTCTTCATTTCCATAAAAATGGAAAAATACGGAGGGATGCTCGATACTATGATAACGAAAAAGGACAGTGCCGGTATAGAGATAAGCTCTAGCGCAGTCATCTTTCGCGAGCTTTCGCCTGCTGTTCGCTCCATAATTTCTCTATATCTATGCAAAATTATGAAATACTGCAATGGAGCATATATGCATATTGAAACAAGAAGCAATCCGCCCAAAAGCGCGTGAAAGTTAAAAATGCCTTCGATTAATCCCGACAACAAAAGCGGTCCAGAGAGTGCCCATGCTGCGGCTGAAACCATCCCTTGTGCCATTATGATACCAGCTTTGAAGCGTTGTTTCTTTGTTGAAAATTTTTTAAAAAATACCAGTAATAATAAGGATAATACATCGGTCCCCAATACCATATATATTTTTGACGCAAATTTTTCCAAATACTCGTGGGAGAATCTATGTTTTCCATGTAAGGTATCGGCTTTATTGCGTTGCCTGTAACTCTCAAAAGAAACCCTAGAAACAGATCTTCGATCATTGTGTTTTCTGAAAATTTTCCGATATTCTTAAATGTCTTATGCGAAATAAATAACCCATGAGATATACAATGCGCATTTGAATATTTTCTGATTAAAAAGTTCTTGGAAACAGATCTTCTGGATCTCGGTATTTCGTGCGACAGAGAAAATCTTGTCTGAAAAACTGCAAATGTTTTCAATATCATGCCGTATGGTGAATTTCCAAACTCATCGAAATTTTTAAAGACAGCTGAAAATTGCTGATAAACCGCGTCCCCGTTTTTTTCTATATCGCCAGAAACCCAATTAAAGGTGTGCGGGTGAGGCCTAGAGTCTGCATTATAAAAAACAATATAATCACGCTCATCAAAAAGATGCTTTCTGGAAACTTCATGTATCGCGTAATTGAATTGATGCGATACAAAACCGCATTCGGATGGGTCGTGTATATTGAATACATTGGAATACTCTTTAGTTTTGATTTCTGATTCTAATATGTCTCGAGTAGTATCGGTGTTCAGAATTTTAATTTCTCTTCCGGTTGTTATGGTGTATATGAAAAGATTTGCTTTTGAGATCTTTCGGATTTTTTCAAAGTATTCGATTGTTTGCAATATGTTCTCTTGTTCATTCAAGCAAGGTATGAATATGAAAAATCTGACACCGCTGTCTTTTTGTTGGGGCTGTATCTGCTTTTCTTTTGTCAGAAATCGTAATGAAGAACACAAAGAAACAAGAGTCTTTATTCCTTGAAAAAGGAATATGGAGATTAAGAAAAATATGAATCGTGAGTCCATGTCATCCCGCTTTTAATTTCCTGATTTCAAAATCTTATCTATTTTTCGTGCGATTTGTATGAAATCTTTTTCCCTCTTCCCTCTCGTCGTTTCCGCCGCGGTTCCGATACGGATGCCGGAGGGATCGACAGGGCTCCGCGAATCGAACGGGATCGTGTTCTTGTTCACGATGATTCCCGCCCGCTCCAATTTTTCACTCGCTTTTTTTCCGGAGATTCCCCTTCCATCCATCCATGTATCGATGAGTATGAGGTGCGAATCCGTCCCGCCGGAAACCACGCGCCAGCCCAGCTTCGAAAGTTCTTTCGCAAGCGCTTGAGCATTCTTGATGACCTGCTTCACATACTTTTTGAAGTCCGGCTTCATCGCTTCGCCGAGGGCGACAGCAACGGCGGCGATCTGATTCATATGCGGTCCGCCTTGGAGTCCGGGAAAAACTGCTTTGTCGATTTTTGCCGGCAGATCGCGCGAATCGACGCGCGAAAAGATGAGCGCGCTCCGCGGCCCGCGGAGCGTCTTGTGCGTGGTCGTCGTCACGATATCCGCGTATGGGAATGGCGACGAGTACGCGCCGCCGGCAACCAGTCCGGCAAGGTGCGACATGTCGACCACGAGAAATGCCCCACACGCGTCGGCAATGGAACGGAATTTTTTCCAATCAACGACGCGCGGATACGCCGTGAATCCGGCGATGATGACCGCGGGCTTTTCTTTGATCGCGATTTTTTTGAGCGCCGCGTAGTCGAGCGTCTCCGTTTTCCGATCGACGCCGTACGGAATCTGCTTCCACAGTTTTCCGGTGATCGACGCTTTGAATCCGTGCGTGAGGTGTCCGCCGTCAGACAGGTTCATGCCCATGATTTTCCCGCCGATCGGCACGAGCGCATGGAGGACGGCGAGATTGGCCGGCGAACCGGAGAGTCCTTGGATATTCACGCTCCACTTCTTGGCCGAGAGGCCGAAGAGCTTGAGCGCTCGCGCGCGAGTGAGATCGTCGAGCTTGTCCACGACATCGTTGCCGCCGTAGTAGCGATGCGCCGAATATCCTTCCGCATATTTGTTCGTCAATTCGCTTCCAAGCGCTTCCAAGACATCGCCGGAAACAAAATTTTCCGACGCGATCAGATTGATCGAGCGCTTCTGCCGAGCGAGTTCGAGTTTCATTAATTTTTGTATCTGTGCATCTTTCATTTTTTTTAGAAATTAGAAATTAGAAATTAGATATTAGAAATATTTGCATCCACTAGCTCCCTAGCGACGAGCTACCAATCCCGAGCTACTACTTCTTGCCGGTGGATCCGAAACCGCCCGCGCCGCGAGACGAATCGGAAAGTTCTGCCGCTTCGGCGATTTCCGCGATGACGATCGGATAGAGAATGATCTGCGCGATCTTGTCTCCCGCTTCCACGGTATACAGTTTGTCGGAGAGATTCACCAGATGGATATTGTACTCGCCGCGATAACCCGCGTCATAGACGCCGCCCATCGTGTGGAGACCTGCTTTTGAGACGCTCGACTTGTCTTTGACGATCGCCGCGTAGCCGTTTTCGAATTCCATAGCGAAACCGACGAAAAAGATGTGATGCTCCCCCGCCGCGAGCGTCTTTTCTTCGAGCGAATACACATCCATGCCGACATCGCCCGGATGAGCGTAGGTCGGGATCTTCACATTCGGTTTGAGCGCCTTTACCTTGATCTGCATAGGCGTATCCTAACACGATTTGCCTTTATGGGGAAAAAGAATATGATATGGTCAAATTCAAAAAAATGAAACAATATTTGGATCTTTTACAGCACATTAGAAATAACGGCACAGACAAAACGGATCGCACCGGAACCGGAACACGAAGCGTTTTCGGTTATCAAATGCGATTTGATCTGCAAAAAGGATTTCCGCTTCTGACGACTAAAAAAATCCATCTGAAAAGCGTGATTCATGAATTGCTCTGGTTCCTGCGAGGCGCGACGAATATCGCATATCTCAAGGAAAACGGCGTCGGCATTTGGAACGAATGGGCGGATGCCGACGGCGAGCTCGGACCGGTGTACGGCAAACAATGGCGCAGTTGGGAATGCGCAGACGGGCGAGTAATCGATCAGATTTCAAATCTCGTCGAACAAATCAAGACCAAGCCCGACAGCCGGCGATTGATCGTGAGCGCGTGGAATGTGGCGGACATCGATACGATGGCGCTTCCGCCATGCCATTGCCTGTTCCAATTTTATGTCCGCGATGCGATGCAAATCGAAAGAATAGTTTGGGCGAATAACCGCGGATTATTGCCGCGGTTGAATGCGACAATGGTCGATCTCGTCACCGGAGACGAAGAAGATCTGGAAAAATACGGAAATGCGGCAGATGCGCCCACAAAAGTGATTTCGTGCCAGCTCTATCAGCGTTCGGCGGATGTTTTTCTCGGAGTGCCTTTCAACATCGCTTCGTATGCTCTCCTCACGATGATGATCGCGCAGGTTTGCGATATGATTCCGGGAGACTTCATCCACACTTTGGGAGACGCGCATATTTACAACAATCATGTCGAGCAAGTGGCTTTACAACTGTCTCGCGAACCGCGGACACTGCCGACGATGCAGTTGAACGCGAAAGTAAAATTGATTTTCGGATTCAAGTTCGAAGATTTCGAGCTCTCCGGATACGATCCGCATCCTGCGATCAAAGCCCCGATCGCGATCTGATGTTCAGTGCAACACAATCCCCTCTTTTTTAGGAGGGGATTTTTAATTTACAAATAAAAAACCGAATTCATTTGTGAATTCGGTGATATCTAAAAACAAAATTTCAATAAGGAAACTGGAGCTCAAATTTCTTCTCTTCCAACCATGAAAGCGGTTCGTTTTTGTAGCGATCCCACTCTTTTTTAAACATACAATAATCTTTCCATCCCAAACCCAGAGAAGCAAGCTTTTTTTGAAGTTCTGCGCAAGTATTTTCCCAATCCATATAAACATCGGGTTCAACACTGCTTGCGTCCATTTCAATAGGAACATCTCTTTCTTTCATAAGAGACCATTGTTCTTTAGTGTATTCAGTGATTTCAATTTTTTCACTGAACTTTCCGGGAAATTTTTCATCAGCGCGAGCGATCGCGTCGATTGTGCTTTCTTGAATCAAGAGACATGATTCTGTTTTTCCTTGCGCAACCGAGAACATAGTCATTAGGTCATCATCTCTTTTTCTTGCAATTTGGAATGCATCAGATTCTATTTTGCGATAAAGCACTCCGTTGTAAGAAAATTGTTCTTCTGTGAGAAAAATATGTATCCCGCCGCGAAAAGTAAATGTCAGAATTTTTGTGTGAATTTCTGTTCTTAAATCTTCTTCTCTTTCAAGGAGAAAACAAGGAACTTTCGAAGCTTTAAGGAAAATTAATCCTGTTTGAAGTTTGATTTCTGTTTCTGTGCTCATTATTTTAATTTTTAATTTATGAATGAATTTATCCGAAGTATAACCAAACAAGAAGCATTGTCAAAATTTGACAAAATCTATGAAAATTACAAAAACAAAACCCCGAACATGTCGGGGTTTTTTCATTTGAACTGCTTCGCCAAGCGTGCGCGAGATTGAATCTTGTAATTCGATTCGATCATGTCGTACGCATTCTGGGGAATCTCCGCCAAGCGCTCGAAACGCAAGCTTGCGATCGGCTGCCGATGATGCACGAGCAATTTCTCGAACGGTCGGACTTCAAGCGTCAGCGGCCGGCCATAGGATTTGCCGTCGGATCCCCAGCCCCATCCCGGATCGATGAACCCTGCGTAATGAGAACGGAATTCGCCGAAACGATCATGCATGGGAACCATTTCGCATGCCAAGAAATTCGGTACGGCGACAGCTTCGAGAGCGGACAAGATGTAGAAAGACTGTTCCTCAAGATACAGTTTCCCCTTTTTGTGCTCGAGCGATTCGAAAAAATCTTCTCCGTCATATTTCTCCTTGTAGTCGATCACGGAATTCTTTTTCTTCACGCGAGCGCGATACCCAACGGGGCCGTCGGCGTGTGCGCCGAGATCGAGCGTAAGCACGATCGAATCGATGCCGTCTTTGACGACCATGTCCTTGTGCGAAAGTTTTTCTTTGGTCTCCGGATCATAGAGGAGTCCGACCGATTGCATTATCTCTTCAAGCTCATCGCATCCCAAGCGAGTGTCCGAATAAAAAAGTCTGACTTGATTGAGCGAGATGCCCGGATAGAGAAGTATCGGGAACGATTTCGGTTGGACCAAAAGCCACAGATCTCCGCGGAATCCTTTCGGTGTAACCGAATCGTAGAGCGAGACATGGTCGGCGAGAAGCCGTGTGTGGAGATCGAGCCGTCCGGATGTGGATTTCGGATTCGCATAGCCGTATACGGATTGCGGCAGATCGAATTTTTCCGCGACTTTGATGACATAGAGCTTCCCGACTTCTAGCGGTTCCGAAAGCGAGCGTTTGCGCTTGTTGAATCCAAGATCGACGAGCTCTTCGAAAACAGTCCTTCCGGGCGAAACTTGGAATGTTGCCGGAACTTCGTATACCGTGTCGGTGATGGTTATGTCGAGCGACGACGGCTTGATGTTTTTCATATCGGCGTTCAAGATGAACGATTGCCGGATCAAATTTTCAATGTGACTGTCCGGCAATGCGCCGGTGTTTGCTTGTTTTTTATGAATCATGATTTACTTTTTCGCCCATTATCGCCATATTCGAGAGATTGTCAAACAGCAAAAAGCTCCGCCGAAGGCGGAGCTTTTTGAAAAAATGATACTTAGTTTACGACATCGATTCCGGCGCTTCGGGCGGAGCCCTCGACGATTTTCATCGCGCCTTCGATATTCTTGGCGTTCAGATCGCGCAGTTTCTTTTCCGCGATCTCGCGGACCTGCGCCTTCGTGATCTTACCGGCTTTCGAGGTGTTCGGCTTGCCCGAACCTTTCTCGATGCCCGCGGCTTTGAAGATGAGCGAGGAGACCGCGGGCGTCTTCACGACGAAGTCGTAGGTGCGATCTTCATACACGCTGATCTGCACGCCGACCGTTTCGCCGATGAATTCCTGCGAGGCCGCATTGAATTTCTGGACGAAGTCGCCGATGTTCACGCCGGCCTGACCGAGCGCGGGACCAAGCGGCGGCGCAGGAGTGGCTTTGCCGCCCACTGCACGGACTTTAACTTTTTTGAGGATTTTTTTAGCCATTTTTGATTAGTTTATTAGGCGGCTAGGCGCTAGGCGCTAGCCATTAAGATGAAGCGAAAGCGTAACAGGACAGACTATAACAGACGCCGCAGAAAAATCAAAGTCGTAAAGATTTTTCTTTTGCTAAGGCCTAATCGCCTAGAGCCTAGAGCCTGTTCTACAGTTTTTTGACCTGAAGAAAATCTAGTTCCACCGGTGTCTCGCGGCCGAACATCGAGACCAAGACCTTGACCTTGCCGCGCTCGTTGTCGACGGCGTCGACTTTGCCTTCGAGCTCCTTGAACGGGCCGTCGGCGATGCGCACGATTTCTCCGAGTTCAAGCTCGATGGTGTGCTTCACGGAATCGTCTTTCATGTTGCCGAGAAGCGCTTCGACTTCTTCCGGAGAGAGTGGGACAGGATTCACGCCCGAGCCGACGAAGCCCGTCACGCGCGGCGTGTTGCGGACGACAAACCACGAATCGTCCGTCACGATCATGTCCACCAAGACATATCCGGGATAGACTTTTTCTTCGACTTCCACGCGTTTGCCGCCCTTGATCTTGATGTGCTTCTCGGTCGGCACGATGACATTGAAAATCTTATCCTCCATTCCGAGCGATTCGATGCGCTGTTTCAGATTGCGGAGCACGGCGGCTTCGTAGCCGGAATAGGTGTGGATCGCGTACCAGTGGCGAACGCCGGTTAATTCTTGTTTGGCCATAAAAATAAGTGAGAAGTGATTGGTAAAAAGCGAACAGGGAAAATGCAAACGCTAGCCGAGGAATGCCGAGAGGATTTTGGCGAAGATCGCGTCGAGGAAGCCGAGATAATATGCGACGACGACCGACACGACCACGACGCCGACCGTCGACCAGATGACCTGCGCGCGCTTCGGCCAGTTCACATGCTTGAGCTCCCCTTTCGTTTCTTTTAAATATGAAATTAGAGACATAAAATTTGGTAAATTAAAATGCCCGGCGGGGCATTACATGTATAAGATAGCGCAAAAGAGAATAGGAGTCAAGTGCCTGTGCGCATAGCGCATACCATGGAACACAGAACAAAGCTTCCAGCTGCCTGCTTTTTGCCCGCCCGGATGAATCCGTTCGGACGGGCTGTTAGCTTTTAAATTTAAATTCGGATTTAAAGCTAAAAGCAGACAGCAAGAAGCTGAAAGCTATCCTGTAAAAAAACCCGCTCCTTTTCGAGGAACGGGTTACCGAGTAATCGGATTTCAAGCGGTTGCAACCGGCACCAAAATTTCTTTCGCCGCGATAGCATCATAACGGATCTTCCGACAGCGTCCGAGGAACAATTCATAGAACGAGCAGGTTTTGCCCGCACACACTCCTTTTTCGCATTCGGCTTGATGCTCTTTCGCGAAACGCGTGTCATCGAGCGCGGCGAGTACGGCTTTCACCAGATACTCAAACAAGATCTTCGTCGGCTTCTTCTCCGGATGGGAAAGTGAGCCGTTCAGAATCGTGTTGCCGTCGCGCTGACGGTACCAAGCTTCTGCGCCTTCGAGTTCTCCTTCCTGACGGAGCTCATCCGGTGACGGATGCGAATAATTGCCTCTCGCGCGGAGCTCTTCGATGCGAAGAGTGGAAATGACATCATCGAGCGCACCATCCGGAATATTCTGACTGAAAATCTGAACATTGCCGGAAGTGTTGCGGAGAATCACGACATCAGCGCCTTTCGTAAAACACGCCTTTTTGGCATTCTCGTCGTCCGAATGCACGATCCAGACTCCGATTTCCTTGCCGGCACGCATCACTTTGCGGATGTCGGCGTTTTTCAAATCGTCGCCGTTCTGCGCTTCCCTTATCGAAACATATCGTGCGACTGTTTCGATAAGTGCGCGATTTTTCCATGCATTACGATTTTCTTCCGACACGCCGATGATTTCCATCGCAAAGAGAATGACTGCGATCCGAAGCATGTGCTTCTTGTTCGCAAGAAATTCTTTCACGCGCGGATCTTCGGCGTGATCCCTCATCATGAGGTAGAGCGCCAAAAGTCCGTTTGTCGCGAATTCGATCACTTCTTCCTGCTTCTCGCCATGCTGATACATCGAGCGCATGACGGCAGAAAGATCGTCGGCACTCGACGTGCCGCGCTCGTCATTTTTCCTGACGGCATCGGTCACAAAAGCAACGGCTTTGTCGCCCGTCATTCCGAAAAATTCCGCGGCGCGCAAGGCGGCGCAGGATTTTTTCTTTCTGCCGCGTTCGTCGTTCTCATGATCGTCGAATATCCATGGAATTTTTTTGCCGCCGATTCCTCCGAGGAGGATTTGGTGGTTTTGAAGCGCATCCGTTCCGGAGAGTCCGCCGGCATTGCCGTCGGAATAAAATTTCCACGACGCTTTTGAGACGCCGGGAAATGTTTTTTCTCCAAACATTCGTGTCCACATGCCCCACAAAACTTCGTCAGCGTGCGAATCCGTATGCGTGCCGAGATGGTTCACCGGATATGTTCCGGCGATGGTGATAGGTGCGATTGTTGAATTCATTTATTCTATTTTTAATTTACATGCATTGTACCAAAATAAATACTATCTGTCAATACTCTTGTTTGCACGAAAAAACCCTTATTTCATAGGGTTTTTTCGTGCAAAATCTTTTATTTTTTATTTTTAATCTTTTATCTTATACGATAGCTCACATGCACCGTTACCGTCACTTTATTCTGCCCGGGTTCGAGAGACGGCGCGGGCACTGTGGCAACGCTCGTTTCCATCGCCACTCCTCCTTTCGCGTACATCGGAATCGGATATCCGCCGCCGAAATCTTCGGAGAACGAAATCGGCTTGCCCAAAGAGACACCGAGCGCGCGCTCGATGACTCGCGCCTGCTCGCTCGCTTTTCTGATCGCCTCTGTGCGCGCTTCGTTCTTCGCGGCGTCCTCGTCGTCAACGGAGAAATTCGGCCCGTATATCTGTGTGATGCCGATATCGCCGAGCGATTTCAAAATGGCTCCGGCATCATCGATCGTGCGGACTTTGACTTCGATCGAAGTCGAGACATCGTAGCCGATTATCTTCGGAGAGTCCGATCGCGGGCACATGCCGCCGTAGCACGGAGTCGGGTATGAATATTCCGGATTCACACCGTAATTCGTGGTCTTGATGTCTTCAGCCGCTATCTTGTATTTCTTTTTCAATATGTCGATCGCTTTGTTGGATGTTTCCGTCGTTTTCGTCTGCGCGTCGGCGACAAGAGGCGCTTTGTTGTCTATGGTGAAAGAAATCGTCGCGATGTCGGCTTTCGAATACGCTTCGCCGGTCGTCGTGATGTCGATCGTCTGGAGCTCGCCGTTCCCGCCGATGAACGAATATCCTTTGACTTCGGAAATGGTTTTGGAAAGGAGAAAGAGCGAAAGGAGCCCGAGAGTAATGAGAGCGGCTTTCAGGAGATATGATTTTTCATGAGGCAATAGTTCGAACATATAATATTTAGTAGGTAATTATTAGTAAAAATAAACATGACACTAATCCACTAATGAGAACGAAGACACGATACAAATTTAAAAATTGAAATCTCAAAGTTCAAAATGACAATTAAAAATTTCAATTTTAAACTTCAACTTTTAATTTTGCCCGCCCGACTGAACGATACCAGTCGTTCGGGCGGGAGATTTTAATTTTAAAATTACTACCATGTACCATCTCATTGTTTCGCTGTTATATGCTATGCGTTCAATCGGCATCGGAGTGCCTTGATTGTTGAGACGAACCGCGCTAGCAATTCTGTCATTGCACATCATCCGTTTTTGAGCTTGTCCACTCCTTTTGCGATTTCTTCATACGGATCAAGTCCGATCAAAGTCTTCACCGCGGATTCCCTCTGCGCGTGCGAGGCGACGCGATTGATGAAGGAAAGCATGGTGCCGATGCCGATCAAGATATAGATCATCGTGAATATCTTGCCCGCGGCGGTCGAGGGCTCGATCGTGCCAGAACCGACGGTCGAGAGCGTCATCACGGAAAAATAGAGCGAGTCCAAGATATTCCATTTTTCGGCGATGTGATAAAAAATCGTGCCGGAAGCAAGAATGATGAGAAGGAAGAAAAGAATGCGGCGAAGATCGCGCTCGCGAAACGCGTCTTTCATCGTCCGTCCGAATCGTACGAGCATGAGAAGAAGCAGGCCCATATATCAGTTCGCTTTTTTTGAAATGCTGATAAGCTCGACATCGAAATGGAGCGTCGCGTTGGCTGGGATGACGCCGGGAATCCCGTTTGCACCGTAGCCGAGCGACGCGGGAATGATGAGCGTGCGCATTTCTCCGATTTTCATTCCGGCGACGCCTTCGTCCCATCCGGCAATGACCTGCCCCGCGCCCAAAGAGAATTGGAACGGTGCTCCGCGGTCGCGGCTCGAATCGAATTTTTGTCCGCTATCGAGCGTGCCGGTGTAATGAACAGAAACAGTGTCGCCGGCTTTTGCCGCGTCGCCCGTTCCCTCTTTCGCAATCGTATATTGGAGCCCGCTTGAAGTCGTGATGGTATTCATGGTTTTTTGTTCTTGGGCGGGAAATGTTTCCGCCGGCTGATTGGTTTCTTTGGTCGGTTCCGGCATTTTCCTTTTTGCGAAGTAGACGCCGAGACCGACGAGAATGATTAAAATGATAAGAGAAACGATGATTCCGGCTTTGTTGTTTTTCATATTTTTGAGAAAAGAGATCGGATAAGGGAAAGCTATAGTATTATATAGCTTTTAAAGCCAATCTCAAAATTAACCGCTCATAATAATGACAAGAAATTTGAGCGGTTAATCTTGAGATGGGTTCTACCAGCTTTATCAAATCAAAAATTCCTTGACGCATTCCGAAAAGGGGTATATCCTTTTGAAAAAGCGTCTATGAAAAATGATCTTTACCCTTCCGACCGGCAGTATTTCTTGTATCCCAAAATGTCCTCGTACTATATAGTGGCGGCCGCGGCATGCCTTCTTTCTTTCCATTATTTCCCGAACATGCTCATGATATTCGGACTGTTGCTTTTTGCCGCAACGGCAATAGATCACGGCCGGCTCCAAAAAATGGAAAACTGGTATGCGGACGACCATCCTTTGATTTTCGGATTGATGATTTCCCTGATCGTCTTCACCGTATCGGGCGTTATCGCATTCTGTACGGCGCAGAAATTGTTTCCGGAAATACATATCGCTTTGAGAATCGGGCTCGGGTGGCTCTTTTGGATAGCGCTCGTTTTTCTAACGGTATATTGTGTCAATCTCGGCCATGTATGGGCGAGACATTCGGAAGAAAAAATTGAAGAAGTGTCTTAAAAAATTAAAATCCGCGCTTGCGCGGATTTTTTGTTGAGCGCGGCTCTGGATTCAAAATCCCTTCACGACGCCGGCGTCCTTGATTTTTTTCATGACGAGATCGAGATCATCCGTCATGGTGTAAAGCTCGTTGTCTTCCGGATTGATGGTATGGAAGCGCGCATCCAGATTTTCACGAATGAATCCGACAAGCGGTTTCCAGAAATCAACGCCGACGAGAAATATCGGAATGCGCTTGATCTTTCCCGTCTGCACCAAGGTCATGATCTCGAAGAATTCGTCGAGCGTGCCGAATCCGCCCGGAAAAAAGACATACGCTTCGGCGGCATAGGAAAGGGCGACTTTTCGCGCGAAGAAAAAATTGAACGGAATCGTGGCGGTCACATATTTGTTCGTGTCTTGTTCCTGCGGCAGATCGATGGTGAGCCCGAGCGACGCGCCGCCTTTTTCATACGCTCCCCTGTTTGCGGCTTCCATGATGCCGGGGCCGCCGCCGGTGATGATCGCGTAGCCGAGATCGGAAACAACGCGTGCGCCGAGCGTGCGCGCGATTTCGTAATATTCGCTGCCCTCGGCAAAGCGCGCCGAGCCGAAGACGCTGTCGGATTTCTTGTACTCGTTGATTAAATCGAATACTTGGCGGAATTCTTC
>CALRFC010000012.1:779-15229 GCA_943356395.1 Candidatus Nomurabacteria bacterium | reverse complement strand
AATATTTTCCGCCGAAGTGTTCGAAAACAGGCGTGAGACTTCTCGTTTCGAGTTCGGAAAACACGGAAAGGATTTCCGAAATTCCGTGAGAGAGCGCCGGCGTGACGATGCGCGAAAGCTCTTCTTTGGAAATTTTTTCCTTTTCAAAAAGACTTTCGACATGGCTGAAAATCGTCATGTCTTTCAGTTTGCGCGCTTTTGCGATTTCGGAAATATCTTTGCCTTCTTTCCAGAGCGCGAGCGTGATATTTTCCGTCGGGATTTTTGGAACTTTCGGCAAGCGTCCGTGCCCGAGGGCGGGGCTTCGGTGCGCCCCGCCAAGGCGGGGCGCACCCTTCCACACTTCTCCCCCGCACGCTTTCACGAAATTCTCCTGCATCTTTTCGAGCTTCTCGCGCGGAATTTCCGCAAACGCTTCGCGCGCTTCTTCCGAGAGTTCGCGGAATTCGCCGTCTTTTTCCAAAACCTCCGGATGCACGCGGAAGGCCTGCGCGCTGTAGCCCAAGATATGAAGTCCGGAGAGCCGTCTCACGCGCGAGAGCGCCACATAACCCTGTCCGTATTCAAAGACACCGGATAGATCCATCACCGCCGCGTCCAAGCTCATGCCTTGGCTCTTGTGCACGGTCATTGCCCACGCGAGCCGGAGCGGGACCTGCGAAACTTGCGCCAAAATCCTGCCGTTTTCTTCCACTGTCCAGTCCATCGGCTCAACTTTGATCATCCGGCCGTTCCTCGTCTTTACCATCGGAGAATTTCCGAATCCGTCGAAATCTTCCACGACCCCGAGCGTGCCGTTCACGAATCCTTCTTTCGGATTATTTTTCGTGAACATCACGACCGCGCCTTTTTTCAGATCCAAAGTCTCCGGCGACAAACATCCTTTCTTGAGCGCGGCGACAAGCGCGTCGCGCCCTCCTGCCGACATCCTGAATGTGCGCTTTTCTCCTCGTATTTTTGCGAGTTCATCGCCGTTCACGCGGTCGACATCGATATTGTGCGAAAAAAGTCGCGTGATATTTTCCGGCGCGCCCTCGGGCGGAATCTTTCTCTTCTCGATATGGTGAAAATGCTCTTCCTCGAAGCTGTTTGCGCGGATCGCGGAGAGTATTTTCAAAAATGTTTCGTCGTCTTGGCGGTATTGTTCCGTGATGTAGCAGACGACGAATTTCGCGCGCGTCCACACCGGCGATTCATACGCGAAGCGCGCAGTCTTTTCTTCAAAAAGTGCGCTTCGCTCGCCTCCTCTCTCGTCTCTCCCCACGATCGGCGGAAGCTGGAAAAAATCTCCGACCAGAATGATCTGGATGCCGCCGAAGGGTTCCGGATTCTGCTTGATCTCTCGGCAAACTGCGTCGATCATGGAAAGCATATCGGGCGAGAGCATCGAGACTTCGTCGATGATGAGGACTTTCGTCCGACGGATGCGCTTGGCAAAATGCTCGCTCGAAGCGATTTTGTCCAGATCATATTCGTCCAATCTTTTTTTGATGCCGATGCCGCTCCACGAATGAATCGTCATCCCGCCGATGTGCGTTGCGGCGATGCCTGTTGATGCGGTGATGGCGGGCTCGATTCCAGAGTCGCGCAAATATCCCACGAATTCATTTATCGTGTGCGTCTTGCCCGCCCCCGGCTCGCCCGTCAAAAAAACATTCGCACCCGTCTTCAAAATATCAAGCGCTTCCTTTTGCGTCATGGGATGATTTTAGCACAGTACGAATAAATACCCCGATGCGAATATACCTGTCCGAAACGCCGTATCTTTGGCAGGCAGGCAAAATGACGGGATAAGAACGAATAGGAAAATTATTCGATTTCCTTAAACTTCTCAATCTCCAAGGCCGGATTTTCGCTTCCAAATATCGCCGAGCCGATGACGAGGCGCGTTGCGCCGGCGTCAATCAGCGCGGGAGCGTTTCCCAGATTCACTCCCCCGTCGACGGAAATCGGCAAATCCTTGTAGCGTGCGCGGAGCGCGCGGATGTTTTCCAAAACCTTATCGTCGAACGACTGCCCTTGAAATCCAACTTTTCTTATTCCCATGCACTGGACGAAAGAAACGTCGCCGTCGTCGATATATTCGAAAACGGATTCCGCCTGCGCGCTTTGATGGAGCGCGATCCCGATTTCTATGTCGCCGCCGATGCGCTTTCGCAATTCATGGAAAAAAGCGTGCGTGTCGGCATAATTCGGATGAATGACGATGCGCGACGGGCCGAGTTTGAGCAGTGCATCGATTTTTTCAAGCTCGTGCATGATCATGAGGTCAAGTTCGAAATCAACCGCATCCCAATACGGCATCCCCTCTTCCTCGGCGACAATGCTTCTCCACGCGGGATCGTAGGAGAGGACATTCGGCGCGCTGAAAGGCCACGAGATGCTCGGCAAGAATTTTCCGTCGCACACATCGATCTGTATCATCCGCGCGCCCGTATGCACGAGCTCGATCTTGCGCGACAGCTCGTCGAAATCTTTTTCCAAAATTGCAGGAACTATTTCTAACATAAAGCTTCTAGCGTCTAGCTACTAGCAGCTAGCTTGCTTATTAAACCATTAAGCATCTTCATGACTTCCGACAAAAGTTCATTGATTTTTTTGTAGTCAGTTTCTTTTACATAATCCAAACGCCGAGCAATTTCTAATTGTGTCTCGAGCTCTCCGCCTGAAGCGAAAGAAATTAGAAGAAAGCGTTTAAATTCAGTATCTCCGCCACGCAATTTTCCTTCTGCAATATTCGACGGGATTGAAACGCAAGCTCTTCTTATTTGAGAAGTAAGGCCAAATTTTTCATCATCCGGAAATTTTTTTGTTGCGACATAGACCAGCTGGACAAGTTCCATTGACTTTTCCCAGACTTGTAATTTTTTGT
Source organism: Candidatus Nomurabacteria bacterium (assembly GCA_943356395.1). GTDB lineage: Bacteria > Patescibacteriota > Minisyncoccia > Phycocordibacterales > UBA9973 > CALRFC01. The sequence goes on along the minus strand of CALRFC010000012.1, from coordinate 12,357 downwards.
AATCATTAATCATGTCTTTCTGGCTAGCTGCCAGTCGCTAGAAGCTAGGCGCTAAAATTTTGCAATTCTGCGCGTGTGTCTAGCGTCATTTGAAAATTTTGTTTCTAAGAAAATTTTGACGGCTTCTTCCGCTTCCGTATCAGTCACGAAGCGTGCGCCGATGGAGAGGATGTTGGCGTTGTTGTGCTCGCGCGAAAGCCGGACGCCTTCGTAGGGATCGGCGCTTTCGCGGCCGGCGATGTCCACCGCCGAAATCGGATTTCGCGGGCCGTAAAAGACGGCAGCGCGGACGCCGGCGACGCGATTGGCACACATGGCTGCGCCGTGGCCGCCTCCGCCCAAAACGACGCCGAACGCGTCGTTTTGGGCGGCTACCGCTTCCGCCACCGGCCGAATGAAGTCCGGATAATCATCGTTCGCGTCGTACGAAAAAGGTCCCTTGTCCTCTACCTCGTGTCCTAGACCGCTCAAAAATGTCTTGAGCTTTTCCTTGAGTTCATATCCTGCGTGATCAGAGCCGATGAAGATTTTCATGCTAACAGTTTATCAAGAGGGATTTTATATAGCAATTAAGAATCTTTTTCGTATTCCTCAACTATTTTCTTGTACCCGTCAATAGTTTGCTCTATTGATAAATTACCATCTTGATACCTCCTGCTTATCTCGGCAAACGCTTCCACAACAGGTAATCCTTGTTTGGCAATTTTATATCTGTCCCCTTTGATATCTCCACTGTAATAATAGTTTAATGTTTTTAGTAGTTCTGAAATTTTAGTAATCATTTCTGATTTATCAGTCAAATCCTCTTTTTTAAACTTAAGAGTTATCACATAACAATTACCTGCCCTATTATCTCCAAAGCCTAGACCAACCGGAACAACAAATGTTAAACGCTTAACTTCTTTATCAAAAATATAATAAGGTCTTACACCGCTTACTTCTTCTTGACTAATATCAATAGGATCAGAATCTCTTAACGGAACAACGTCAAAAAAGTTTTTATAACGAGAATCATATTGAACATGTGCGTTTTCCTTTTTTTCACTGGTTTGCCAAAAACCAGACCCGTTTACCGAGTTCGTCAGAAAATTAAAACCAGAAATAGTTTTCTCGTTTCTTTTTAGAACATCTATAACATTTAATTTCTTTTCTTCAACACTAGATTTTTCTGGTGTTTTAAATTGTTCTGAGTTTTCTAACATAGATTTATGATTCTTCTTTTTAATTTTTTGTCGTAAAACTTATACATTACTAACACGACATAAGGTATTATCAAAAAAAACAGGAATTCTTCAATTGGCAATCCATGAATTCTTAAACCCACTAAACCATTTCCAGGAAAAATCCAGTGTTGCCTGTATATTGCAAAGTAGTCCCAAATCACACCCAGTACAAAAATATTTATCATCACACAAAATCTTTCTAAATTTGAATGATAAATCGTAAGACGATTTTTATACTGAACTAGAAAGGCTACGAGGAAAAGTGCCAGTAATATTGATAAATATTCCATGTTTATCTACGCTTGCGCGGTTTTGATTACATGGTCGACCAAAGTATAGGTATACCCCATCTCATTGTCGTACCAACCCATGACTTTCACCAAGTTGCCGCCGACGACGCGGGTCATGGCGAGATCAGCGATCGAGGCGTGGCTGTTGCCGAGAATGTCGGAAGAGACGAGCGGCTCGTTCGTGACGGCAAAAATTTTTGACCAATGGGAATTTCCCGCGGCTTTGGTGAGGATGGAATTTATTTCCTCGGCTGTCGTTTCGCGCTTGGCGATGAAAGTAACATCAACAATCGAACCGGCAGGCACCGGCACGCGGATGGAGATGCCGTCGAAGAGTCCGGTGAGTTCGGGAAATGCCATCGTCACGGCGACCGCGGCGCCGGTTTTTGATGGAACGATATTTTGCGCCGCCGCACGGCCTTCGCGCAGGTCTTTTTTGGAGGGTCCGTCAACGAGCGCTTGCGAGGCCGTGTAGCCGTGGACGGTGTTCAAAATCGCTTTCTCGATGCCGATTGCTTCGTGCAGGATTGCGATCAAGGGCGACGCGGCATTCGTCGTGCAAGAAGCGTTCGAGGTGATGTCACAGGTGCCGAATTTGTTTTCGTTGACTCCGAGAAGAATCGTTTCTCCGTGCACGGTACCGTCGCCGTCAAACGACGGCGCAGTGATGACGACTTTCTTGGCACCGCAGTCGAGATGGAACTTCGCCTTGTCGTAAGAGGTGAAAAGTCCGGTCGATTCTACGACGACATCGATTTCCAAATCTTTCCACGGGAGCTTGGCCGTGTCTTTCTCTGAAATGAACCTGACCGCCTTGCCGTCGACAATGATATTGTCCGCATCATGCGAGACTTCATGCGACCATGTGCGATAGACCGTATCGTATTTCAAAAGATACGCCAAGCTCTCGATCGAGCCCAAGTCGTTGACCGCTACCACTTCCAATTCCGGCCGCTCCACCGCGAGTTTCAGGAATGCGCGGCCGATGCGCCCAAAACCATTGATTGCAACTTTAGTTTTTTTAGTCATACATTTATATTACCAAATCTATTGCAGTTTCCTAGTAAATTTAAAATTCACTTGGAAGTCCTTCTTCCAAATGGTAGTATTTGGACATATGGCTCAAAGAAAACACTTATTCGAAATTGGAGAATATTATCATATTTACAATCGTGGAGTTGATAAAAGAGATATTTTTATCGATCAATATGATTTGAAAAGGTTTATACAAAGTCTTATTGAATTTAATCAGATAGACACAATAGGTAGTATTTATGAAAATTCCTTCAGAAAATCTAAACTTGGAAGTCCTTCTTCCAAATTGGTTTCAATTATCACATATTGCATAAATCCGAACCATTTTCATTTATTAGTGACCCCGTTAGTTGATAAAGGTGTTGAAAAATTAATGTTACGTCTTGGTGGTTATACTAAATATTTTAATGAAAAACATGAAAGGAGCGGCAGCTTGTTTCAAGGAAAATTTAAATCTAAACATGTTACTGACAACAGATACCTTCTTCATCTTAGTGCATACATAAATATGAATAATCGTAACAAACTTGGAGATCCAATATTTAAATTAAGTTGTTCAAGTTTGGAAGAGTATACTGAAAACTTTTCTAAAATATGCGACCCAAAAATTATTTTAGAACAATTCGTTGGTGATGGTTATTTAAAATTTGCAAAAGAATCTTGGGAAGACACACTGAAAAGAAAGGAATATCTTGATATATAAAAAGATTATCTCAACTTGGAAGAAGGACTTCCAAGTAATGTATTAAAAGCGAACATGTGTTCGCTTTTAATATTCTTTTTTTATTACGCCATACAGCACTGGCTTACCGGCTTTCCGGAACCGCACGGGCATGGTTCGTCTTTGCGGCAACATTTGCCAGCCATCTCGCCCGATCCGCATGTGCACGGCTGGTCGAGTCCTTTCATATCAACGCTTGCGTGGACATCATCCATAAAATTTTAGAAAAAATTATTTTTTTAATGCGACCCTGCTCCAATCATATCACAGTGCGCGTACGAAACCGCAATCATTCGTAGCGGATCTCAATCTCGTCCTTGTCGTGCATGACATAATTCTCAAACTGATCGTTGGTCGCGCCGTTTACTGAAAATTTTACCGACTTGCCGGATCCCGCAATATTTCCCAAAATAGAATTCTTTGAAAAATCCTTGCCCCAGACCGCGAAGAAATCTCCCACGGTAAAATCTTTTTGCACTGGCGATTCGACATGGATCGTGCCGGTCGCATCATGCGTGTGAATGGAATGCATGCAGGTTTCAGTGATGCCGATTTCCGCCGGAATCGCCGATTCGCTTCCGTTTATGAAAATCTTCATGTGCGGATGGATATGGAATTTCGTCGCCATGTCCGTGGTACAACGATCGATCGCCACCTCGCGGCTGGTCATCGCTTCGAGTTTTTTGTCGTCGGACGATGTTTTTGCATTATATCCCCACGAAAGGAGTCCGACGAGGACTACCGTACCTAAGATGAAAAGTATTGTTGCTTTCATATATGTTAGTATTTTTTACTCCCTGTTTTCGTAAGTGATATTGTCCATCGTAACATATTTCGACTCATCTTTCTTTTCAGAAACGGCGTTAGAGACTTGCTCGGTATTCTTTGAAACGGTATTCATCGCTTTCTCGGCGTTGTCGGAAGCTTCACCGCTCTTTACTCCCGCCGCGACCAAAAGAGATCCGAGCGCCATAGACGCTATTGTGGCGATTCGGGAGAGATTCACGCCGCGCTCTTTTGCGCGCATTACCCTTTCCCTCTTTTCGTGGAACGATTTTCCTTTGTCATTCCCCGTCTCGCTTGGCATTTCCATGATATTCATACGATGAGTATACTCCTCTCTTTTTTTGATGCAAGAGCTATGATAGCAATTCTTTTAAAATTTTTAACGCCAACGCCGGATTCGCTGAACCTTTTGTCTCTTTCATGATTTGCCCGACGAGCGACATGAGGGCGTTTTCTTTGCCGGATTTGTAGGACAGGACGGCCTCTGGATTTGCCGCGATGATTTTCTCGGCAATTTCTTTGAGCGCGCCTTCATCATTTTTCTGTAATAAATCTTTCTCCTCGGCAATTTTCATCGGCGATTCGTCGGACATCACGATCATGGCCAAAATGTCTTTCGCCGCGCGCGAAGAAATCTTCCCTAGGGCGACCATTCCGATTAATTCTGCAAAATTTCCTGCACTTGGGAGCTTGACCTCCGTGTTGTTCTTTTTGAGACCGAGAAGGTCGGAAGTGATGTAATTGGAGGCGATTTTTATTTTTTCTTTGTCAGAAATAATCATTGTTATTTCTTCAAACCATTTGCCTAACTCCGCGTCATTTATGTAACTCTCGATATCCTCATCCTTGATGCCGAAATCATTTTTGTAGCGCGCGCGTTTCTGCGTAGGTAGTTCTGGCAATTCGGCGCGCAGTTTTTCCATATCAAACATTTCCGACAATTTAAATTTCGGAATATCCGGATCGGGGAAATAGCGGTAGTCGTGCGCGGATTCTTTAGAACGCTGGGAAAATGTCGCTTGCTTGCCTTCGTCCCAGCCACGAGTTTCCTGCACGATCTCGGACTCGCGGCCTTCTTCGTAAAGTTCCTTCATACGCTCTAGCTCAAAACGGATTGCGCGCTCTACGCTTCTAAATGAATTCAGATTTTTTACCTCTACTTTCGTTCCATATTTTTCTTTGTTAGTCGAAATAGAAATATTAGCTTCTACGCGCATTTCGCCTTTTTCCATGTTCGCCTCCGACGCGCCGAGATATTGGAGCAAGAGCTGATATTCTTTGCCAAACGCTCCGCCTGTCTTCGCCGCTTCATCGATGCTTTCGAATGTATGCGCTTCTGTTACGAGCTCGGAGAGCGGCACACCGGCGCGGTTGAAATCAATCAAGGAAGCATTTGACATTTGACTTTTGACATTTGACTCTCCATTTTCGGTCAATTGTTTATTGTTACCTGTCACATGTTTGTTCGATGCCGTATCTTCTTCCAAATGAATCCGAGTGAGCTTCATGCCCGCGAGCTCACCGCCGGAAACGATTGGAAATTTATATTGCGAGATCTGATAGCCCTTGGGAATGTCGGGATAAAAATAATTCTTGCGGTCGAATTCCGTGAAGTCGGCGATATTCCCGCCGATCGCCAAACCGATGCGCACGACTTCCAGAATCGCTTCTTTGTTTGGCACGGGAAGCGTGCCCGGATGCGCCATACAGACCGGACAGACATTCACATTCGGATTTTTTTCATCCGCATCGTTCTTGCACGAGCAAAACATCTTGCTCTTTGTCGCAAGCTCGGCATGCACCTCAAGACCGATTGTGGAATAGTATTTTTTCTCCATACAGTGTGGGAATTATAGCAAAATAAACCGCGAATCGCATTCCTTGACAGAAAATCCGCCAATAGTATTATGAAAGCAAATTTACAAATCATGGCCACAAACACTCTCGCAAGGCCGACACATGTTTTCATTAGGATTGACGGTGACAGGGAAAAAGCCGAGCGCTATTTGTTCCTCTTGCGAAAATACGGCATCTCGCACGGAAGCAAATTGCCGATCAAGGAATACCTCAACAAGAGAAAAGGTGCGATGAAAATGATCGCGATCGACCGCTACCGGCACCTGACTCTTTCGGCGGAGGAAAAACCCGAAGACATCACGAGCGGAAGATATTTGGTGATAGATGATGAAAGCAAGATCGGAATCTCGCTCCACAAGCTCGGAATCTAAAAACGCTCCACGGACACGGAGCGTTTTTTATGCATACAGTGCACTTAATAATCCATTTAAAATTTAGCTTTAATTTGCTATAGCAAATTAAAGCTAAATTTTAAATTGTAGATTGTAATTATATTTTCTTTTATAACTTTTTCAATCTCTTGATCATCGCATCCGCGCATTCTTTCACATCTTTGTCTTCAAAGAGCGTGATCGCGTGCGCTTCTATCTTCTTCGTTTTGAATTTTTTCAGTTCTCGTTCGACGATTTTTTCATCCACCAGATCACTTTTTGAGAGAAGCACGATTTCTTCCTTCTCCGAGAGTCCGTGTCCATACGCTTTCAATTCGCCTCTGATTTCTTTGTAGGCATTTTCAATCCCCTTAGCTCCGCAGGTGAGAAAATTTTCGAACGATATCAGGTGCGCGAGCATCTTCGTGTGCTTGATATGCCGGAGGAATTTCGTGCCGAGGCCTTTGCCCTCGTGCGCGCCTTCGATCAGTCCCGGAATATCCGCAAATGTGTAGCCGCTGTATGCGCCCAAATTCGGATCGAGCGTGGTAAAAGCGTAATCCCCCACCTTGGCTTTGGCATTCGTGAGCGCATTCAGAAGCGAGCTCTTGCCGGCATTCGGCAAGCCGATGAGCCCGATATCGGCAAAGAGCTCGAGCTCGACGAAAAATGACGCTTCTTCGCCGTCTCTGCCTTCCGTATATTCGTAGGGCGTCGTGTTCGTCGAACTCTTGAAATGTTCGTTGCCCAAGCCGCCCGCACCGCCCGTGAGCAACCGCTCCGTCTGACTTTCTTTCAAAAGATGGAATATCTCGCCGGTCGATTTGTTCGTGATGACGGTTCCGATCGGAAATTCGAGGATGAGATCAGGCGCTGATGCTCCGTGTTTTGAGCGGCTGCCGCCGGCTTCCCCGTTTTCCGCTTCAAAAGAATTTTTCTGTCGGTAATAATTGAGCGTCTTCGAATTACGCGTGGCGCGCGCCAAAACAGCGCCGCCGCGTCCGCCGTTGCCGCCGGCCGGTCCGCCCATCGGTTCGAATATTTCTTTGCGCCAGCGGACAACGCCGTCACCGCCGCGTCCGGCTTTCGCACTGATTGTGATTTCGTCGATGAACATGATGGGTAGTAGTTGGTAGCTCGTAGCTAGGGATTAGTAGAAATACAAATACAGTGCTTACTCTACGCGGAAAGGGTTTTTTCAGCAAGGAGAAGGGCGTCTTCTTTCGTCTTTGCTCCCGCCAAAAAACGCCCTTTGTGGCAGAATGTCGCCGTCGCGACCCCGCTCTCTTTTTGCAGAGCTTCTCCTTCGAGTCCGGTCCAGCTCTCTGGAAACGGGCGGCGCGACTCCATCGTGAATTCATTCTTGCGGATGCACTCGGCTTTCCACCCGCCGTTTTTTTGCGGCAACAGGACAAAATATGCGCTCTCGTCGCGCGCGAGGAGATTCTGATACAGATATCGCGGCATGGAAATGTCGAGCATGACGATTCCGTCTTTTCGCGGAGCGTTGAGAATGATCCGCTCGCCTTCGACATCGTCCGCGGCGACTTTTATTTCGCGCGCGAGAAGCATTTTCGCTTTTTCGACTTGCTCGATGAAAATCCGGTCGATCGTGTTTTCGTTCTCTTTCCAGCTCGGAGAAAAAGCCAAGAACGCCTGATCGGCGGCGTATGGCATGACGCCCGCAAAAGAATCTTTTACGATTGCGACGCCATTATCGATGGCATCCTGCGACAAGACGATCTTTTGCTCGATACGATTCCAAACTTCCCTGTCGTCTTTGCACAAGCGCATGCCGAAATGTTTCCAGATGAGCCCGAATGCGGCATACGGGATCTTGTTATCACGGATGCCGGCGCCGCCTTTCTGATGATGATCGTAGCGGTTTTGGGCTGGGTCATACATGCCGCCGACATCGAGTACGATGTCGGCGGCATGTATGATTGCGGCATCGCGCGTGCGGACGATCTTTGCATTCGGATACGCGAGCTTGAGCGCGGCGCAGGCGAAAAGATCATCGGCATGGAACGAGCCGCTGTGCGTTGCGATGACCAGACGCTTTTTGAAAAGATTGAACATGCTCGATACGAATAATACGAATTAGAATCAGCTTTCAGCTTTTTGCTGTTTGCCCGCCCGGATGAATCCGTTCGGACGGGCTTTCAGCTTTGAATCCGAATTTAAAAGCTAACAGCAGGAAGTTTTGTTTTATGTTCTATGATTCATGTTTTATGTTGCCACTAGCTAGTGGGTAATTTTCCGAGATAATATCGGAGCGTATAGATCCAATCTTCGTCGTCGACGGTGTCGTTCGATTCTTTCTGCTTCAAAAGCCATTCGAGATAGCCGCGGTCGTTCTTTGCGACATCGGCCGTCTTCGAGCCGCTATATTTTCCGAACGGAATCGTCTGCATGAGAGACGGCCGCGCGGAAATTGCGATCATCTCCTCGATCGTTTTTTTGTCGTCATACTTTTCCAAGTCGCTGACTTTCTTGTAGAGCCGCGCGAAAAGTTCGGAAAGGACGAGCACATCGCCGCGCGCGTCGTGCGCGGGCGCGTCGAGCTCCATACCGAGATAGTAACGCAAGTATTGCAGATTGTAGCGGGGAATCTTGCTCTCCGGATCAAGATGGCGAGCCACGCGGAGCGTACAAATGACGCGTTCGGGCGAAAGCCCTTCTTTTTTTAGCATCGCGACATCAAATTTCGCATTGTGCGCCACAAGAATCGTATTTTCGTCGGCAAGCAGTTTTTTGATTTCCGCATGCTCGCCGCTCCATTTGAATTCCGGCTTATCGGTAACCATTTTTTCCGTGATATGATGCACCGCCATTGATTCGATGGATATCGGGACAGGCGGCTTGTAAAAGCCCTGCGAGATGTCACCAATTTTTATCGGCGCTTCCGGGTCGTGTTTTTTCACATACGCGACTTGCACCAAAAAATCCTTGGCTTCGTTGCCGGTCGTTTCGGTATCAAGCAGGAGAAAGGTGTTCATATTTTGGCATTGTATCATATTTTCTGGTACAATATTCCCGTGCACAACAAGATCAAAGATGGAATCAAAGAATCGATGAAAGCGCACGATGCGGTGCGACTTTCCGTTTTGCGCGGTATTTTGGCGGCGTGCACGAACGAACTCGTCGCGAAAGGGAAAACGCCGCAGGACACGCTCGCCGACGAAGATGTGCTCGTTGTAATCGCGCGTCTCGCCAAACAACGCAAGGATTCGATCGAGCAATTCACGAAGGGCGGGCGAGCGGATTTGGTCGCGGAAGAAACTGCCCAGCTCGCAATCCTCTCGGAATTTCTGCCGAAAATGATGGAGCGCGCTGAAATCGAAACGATCGCGAAAGCCAAACAATCCGAACTCGGCGCAACGGACGCGTCGAAAAAAGGATTGTTCATGTCGGCACTGATGAAGGATTTGAAAGGCAAGGCCGACGGCGCGGATGTAAAGAATGTCGTCGATTCATTATTCGGATAATTTCCGTTTTTTAATTTAAACATTGGAAATTATTTGAAAATTAGTAATTAGTAATTAAAAATTATGAAGATACTTCTCCATTGGCTCATTCTTTCCGTCGCCGCGTATGCGACCACATTTTTCGTTTCCGGCATCTCGATCCATCCGGCATGGGTCGCGCTCATCGTGGGCGCGTGTCTCGCCTTCATCAACACTATCATCAAGCCGATCGTCGGCATCCTGACCTTGCCGATCAACATCATGACGCTCGGCCTTTTTTCGCTCGTCTTAAACGCGCTTTTCTTCTGGCTCGTCGCGAATATCATTTCCGGATTTTCCGTTGCGACTTTCCAAGCAGCCTTCTGGGGGGCGCTCGCGGTTTCTGTCATCAATTGGATCGCGAATAAAGTCATTCTCCGCGAATAATCGACCGCGTTTACTTCTTTATCTTTGCTTTTTCTTTTCTTCTATGCAGTTCATCCACAATCTCGAATATTTCGTCGCGCTCCATAAGATGCTCGCATACGGTCTCTTTTTTGCCGGTATTATTTTGGAAGGCGAAATCGTGCTCATTTTTGCCGGAATCATGACGCACATCGGCGTCTTTCATGTTGTCGAGATCGCGCCCGTGCTTGTCGGCGCGACAATCATCAAGCCGATCGTCTGGTATGTGGTCGGCGATTTCCTGCTCCACGCGTTTCCGGCAAACAAATTCTTGCGCTTCATCGAGCGACGCATCCATTCTTTCCTGCCGCACTTCCGCGAAAAGCCGTTCTGGTCGATCGTCTCGTCGAAATTCATCTACGGCATCAATCATTTCATGCTTCTTTTTTGCGGCTACACGAAAATAAATTTCAAGAAATATATGGAAGCGGAATTCCTTTCGTCGGCCCTCTGGCTCGTCGGATTCTTCTCACTCGGCTACTTCTTCAGCTACGCGGCGTTTTCGATCAGCCACGACATCAGGAATGTCATTCTTCTCGTTTTCCTTTTCATCCTCGGATATCTCTTGGTCCAGAAATTCATCTCGCTTTTCATAGAATACAAAGAGGAAGCGTGATATACCACTAGCTAGTGGCAACATAAAACATGAATCATAGAACATAAAACAAAACTTCCTGCTGTTTGCTTCCTGCTGTTAGCTTTTTAATTCGGGTTCAAAGCTGAAAGCTGATTCCTATTCGTATTATTCGTAGACCTGTCCCGTAGTGAGCTTTGCTCTACTACTGGGATTCGGATGAATTCGCCCGCCCGTACCGAATTGTACATTCGGGCGGGTAGATTAGTATCGCATTGCGCCTTTGGCGCAGAAATCCCGTAGTGAATCCTGTAGTAGATCGCGAATAAGCGATTCACTACGGGATGAATTTTGACGATGCTCTTGCAGAGCGCGCTTCGCGCTTCGTCAAAATCTACTACGGGATAAAAAAATCCGCGAGCGTTTGCGCTTGCGGATAATATTATTTTTTGGGGATCAGGTTTGTCAATTTCTGCATCGCTTCGTGTTTAAGCGACGGATTGTGGCATTTCAAATCGATCAATTCTGCATGAAGTTCGCCTGGGATTATATATTCCTCAAACTCATCAATGTGATCTTTAATGAGACCGAAAATTTTTGATAGACTGAGAAAATCTTCAGTTTTTTTGTAACACCTGATGAGGCTTTTAAGCATCGCCATGATTATCATTGTTTTTTCCGGTAAATCACTTTTTGCGATATCCAGAATATCATTAAGGAGGTCTTCGTTTTCCATAGACAGGTCGGGAGGTTTAAATATTTTTTTGAAAAGAATAGTAAAAAACGGGTCGGATTCGAGTATGCCACTTT
>CALRFC010000012.1:0-769 GCA_943356395.1 Candidatus Nomurabacteria bacterium | reverse complement strand
ATACAATTACTTTATATTTATTTTTTTACATTTTTTATTATCGTATTCTTTTTTCTAAAATCTAGCCACTAGAACCTAGAACCTTCCCCTATGTCTTTCATCATCTTCGGCATCGTTATCGGTTTCGGCGTCGCGCTCCTTGCGGCAGTTTTTCTCTTTCGCCGAAAAACTGCCGCAACTCCCCCCGTCCAGAACCAAGGTCTCGAACTCATCCTCCAGCAGATCAACGAGCTCTCGCGCACCGTCGACGCCAAGATCGGCGATTCGCAGAAGCAGGTGAGCGATTCCCTGCGCCACCAGTCGGGCGTGACGACCCAGATCATCACCGACATCACCGAGAAGCTCACACGCTTGGACGAGACCAACAAGCAGGTGATCTCTTTCGCCGACCAGCTCCAGTCGCTCCAAGACATCCTGAAGAATCCGAAACAGCGCGGCATCTTGGGCGAATACTATCTCGAAACGCTCCTCAAGAATGTTTTGCCTGCCGGAAGCTATCAGATGCAGTATCCCTTCCCCGACGGCACGATCGTCGACGCCGCCGTTTTCGTGAAAGACAAGATCATCCCCGTCGATTCGAAATTTTCTCTCGAGAATTACAACCGCATTTCCGAAACGCGCGATCCGGCGGAAAAAGAGCGCTTCGAAAAGATTTTCGTGAACGACCTGAAGAATCGCATCCAAGAAACGGCGAAATACATCCAGCCCGAGCAAGGCACGATGGACTTCGCATTCATGTTCATCCCGCATGAAGCGATTTAGTATGACC
>CALRFC010000011.1:1545-16138 GCA_943356395.1 Candidatus Nomurabacteria bacterium | reverse complement strand
ATTTCGCCGAAGCGCTGGCCTCCGCCTTGGGCTTTTCCGCCGAGCGGCTGCTGGGTGATGAGCGAGTACGGCCCGATCGAGCGCATGTGAATCTTGTCTTCAACCATGTGGTGGAGTTTCAGCATGTACATGTAGCCGACGGCAATGTCTTGTTCGAATGATTCGCCGGTGCGTCCGTCAAAGAGCTTGATGCGTCCGGTTTCCGGAAATCCCGCGCTCTTCAATTCGGAACGGATTTCTTCGTCCGTCGCGCCGGAAAACGGCGGAACGATCGCCTGATAGCCGAGCGTATTGGCCGCCAAACCGAGGTGGAGTTCCAAAATCTGTCCCAAGTTCATACGGGACGGAACGCCGAGCGGAGTCAGGATCATATCGACAGGCGTACCGTCCGCCATGTACGGCATGTCTTCTTCCGGAAGCACGATGGAGATGACGCCTTTGTTGCCGTGGCGTCCCGCGAGCTTGTCGCCGACGGAGATATTGCGGACTTGCGCGACTTCAACGACGATCTTCTTCAAGATGCCGGATTCGAGCTGATGGCCTTCTTCGCGCGAGAAAATCTTGATGCCGATTACGCGTCCGCGCTTGCCGTGTTCAAGACGCATGGATGTGTCTTTCACATCGCGGGCTTTCTCCGCAAAAATCGAGCGGAGGAGTCGCTCTTCCGGCGTGAGTTCGGTCTCGCCTTTCGGAGTGATTTTGCCGACAAGAATGTCATTCTCACGGACTTCGGCGCCGATGCGGATGATTCCTTCTTCGTCCAAGTCTTTCAATTTGTTCTCGCCGACATTCGGGATGTCGCGGGTCGTTATTTCGGGTCCGAGCTTCGTGTCGCGCACGGTCGCGATGTATTCTTCGATGAAAACATTCGTGAATTTACTGTTCTTGACGAGACGCTCGGAGAGGATGATCGCGTCTTCATAGTTCTGACCGTTCCACGACATGAACGCCACGAGCGTATTCTGCCCGAGCGCGATCTGCCCGCCGTCGGTCGTGGAATTGTCGGCGATGATCTGGCCTTTCTTGACTTTGTCGCCCAGAGAAACAGCGGGGCGCTGGTGGAACATGCTGTAGTTGTTGCTCCGCATGAAAGTCACCAGATCGTAGGTGTCGTCTTTGCCTTTATTCGTCTCGATTATTATTTTCTGCGCGTCGGCGTAGGAAACGACCCCGTCATTCTTCGCGACGACGAGCCGTCCGGAATATCGCGACGCGAGCTCTTCCATGCCGGTAGCGACCAGGGGCGCTTCGGGAATGACGCAAGCCATCGCCTGCTTCTGCATGTTCGATCCCATCAAGGCGCGGTTGGCATCGTTGTGCTCGAGGAACGGAATCGTGGAAGTCGCGACGGAAAACGCCTGATTGGTCGCGACATCGATGAATTCGATTTCGTCCCGCGGAACGAGTCCGGGCTTCGCGTTGACGCGCGCTTCGATCATTTCGTCGAGCAAGTGGCTTTTTTCATCGTACGATACGCCGCCGTGCGCGATCTTGTAGCGCTCTTCCTCGAGCGCGTTCATATAGACCACTTCTTCCGTGATCTTTCCGTTCTTGACTTTCACATACGGCGTTTCGATGATGCCGAAATCGTTCACCCGCGCATAAGTCGCCATGTGAAGAATGAGACCGATGTTCGGACCTTCCGGCGTGTGAATCGGACAGACGCGGCCGTAGTGCGAAGTGTGCACATCGCGGACTTCGAGCCCCGCGCGCTCGCGCGTGAGGCCGCCCGGACCGAGTGCCGAGAAAATGCGCATGTGTTCGAGTTCGGCGAGCACATTTTCCTGATTCATGAATTGCGAGAGTTGGTTGGTGGTGAAGAATTCCTTGATGCGGGCCTGAAGCGGACGCTGGTTGATGATCGCTATAGGAAGCGCCTGCGAAACATCGATCGTAGACATGCGGTCTTGCACATTTCTTTTTATCTGCGTCATGCCAACGCGCACTTTCTGCTCGAGCATCTCTCCGACGAAGCGCACGCGGCGCTGTCCCAAGTGGTCGATGTCGTCGGCCTGCGCGCCCGGAGTCGTGTTGAGGCGGATTATATTTTCGATGATGAGCACGAGATCGTCTTTCGAGAGCGTGTGGCGTTCCAGCTCTTTTTCCGTCATCGGGAGAGAAAAGCGCTTATTGAAGCGGAAACGGCCGACCGGCGAGAGGTCGTAGCGGTCGCTTCCGAAAAGATTATTGATGAAGTCTTTTGCGTTTTCCGCCGTGGCAAGATCGCCGTCGCGCAAACGCTTGTAGATTTCCAAATATGAATCAGTCAGATTTTTTGCCGGATCTTTTTCGAGCGTGTGCTTGATATTCGCGCGGAATTCTTCGCTCGAGAAAGCCCCGAGCATGGATGCGTCGTCGGAAAATCCGAGCACGCGCAAGAGGCTGGTGACCGGAAATTTGCGCTTCTTGTCGATGCGCACTTGAAGCACGCCGTCGGAATCGGTTTCGATTTCGATCCAAACGCCGCGGGCCGGAATTATCTTTCCGCCGAAGAGCTTCTTTCCTTTGACTTCGAGATCGACGAAAAACACTCCGAATGAGCGTATGAGCTGGGGCACGATGACGCGTTCGACGCCGTTGATGATGAATGTCCCGTGCGCCGTCATGAGCGGCATTTCGGCCATGAAGATTTCCTGTTCTTTCACGCCGCCGCCCGGCATTTTGTTTGTGAGCTTGACCCGCGCTTTCAATTGCGCTTCGTAAGTGAGCTTGTTGGCCTTCACATACAATTCATCGTGCTTCGGCTCGCCCAAAGAGATGGAGAGGAATTCGAGCTGAAACTTTTTTCCCGAGTAGTCGTTGATCGGCGAGAATTCTTTGAAGACATCCGCCAACTTCTTCTCGATGAACTGCGTGAACGAAGCCATCTGCGTTTCCAGAAGATCAGGGAACGGCACGAGCGGCTTCTTGTACTTCGAGAAATATTTTTTCTCGCGCTTTGTTGCTGTAGGCATAATATGTTTTGCAAGATATTGCGCACGCTCCGCGCAATACATTATTAAAAAATGCTCACATTAGCCAAGGTAGAATCGTCCCAAAATACCACCGGAGATTCTAGATTTTAAAAAGACAAAAAGAATGCAAAAGCAAAACAGGGCAACAAAAGCTGCCTTGCGAACGCCGGCTATTTGACATTATTCTTTTTGTGTAGCAAAACCTTTTTACCGAGGACGCTAGTAAATAGTTTCAGATTGAATCCGCCGTTACTCAATCTAGTTCAATCGTGGAGAGAGTATATACCCTTCCGTTTTTGCTGTCAAATGCCGCTCGCCTTTGGTTGTGGAAAAACGCGCATATTTGCGTGCTCGCAAATTGCTACGCTCGTGCCGCCGCACTCCGCAATGTTTTTCCATAATCAAAGGCTCGCTTAAGAGAAATCGGGTTCGCAAAGCTCCAAAAGACTAATCATTTGCAGTAAAAAATCCCCGCTTGTGCGGGGATTTGTTCAGACTGCCGGTTTGAGCGGATTGATGCGCTTCACATGATTGTTGATTCTTCCGAGATCTTCCGCAAGGAGCGGGAGGAGCAATCCTCTTTTCTTTTTGTTGCTCGCGCTCTTCGGCAAAAGTTTCTTCAGATTTCTCACGAGAGATTCCGCGATCTTCCAAACGCCTTCATCCAGAAAAACGCTTTTGCGCTGATTGCCGAGAAGCCCGCGCCGATACATCGCCGCCGCCTGATTGAGATAGCGGTGCGATTCGTGCAATGAATGGAGCATTTCTTTCTGGAAAGTTTTCCGGCGGAAATTCCCATTCACGCGCGTTTTTTGGAGCCCCCCGCCGAAATCTATTTCCGAATGCTTGTTCGCCGATATGGAAACTTGCCGTTCGATGTATTCTCGGACATCGTCCATGCGCTTATGCGCCTTCATTAGGGTCAGATTGAAGAGCCGAAGGATCTCGTCATCAGAAAATTTAATCGTGCGGAAACGATAGAAGAGGACGGCGATGCTGTAGGAAACATAGCCGTCTTCCACGGATTTCTGGATCTGCTTCGGCAATTCGACGAATTGCAACGCCCGAGAAATGACCGCCGAACTTTTGCCGACTTCTTTGGCGAAGTGCGAAATTCCGTAGCGCTTATTGCCGGCGGCTTTTTCGCTCCATTTCCGTACGCGATAGTATTCCACATAGCTGTATGCGAGCTCGTGCGCCGACGGAGAAATGTAATTGTTCTCTTTGAATTGGATGCTTTTCGCCGTTTCCGGATTCGGATTCTCGATCAAGCGCGCTTCCATATATTCACCCCCGAAATGCTTTTTGAAACAGCGGTGTCTTGATACGGCGTGATTTTTCCGGCATTCACTGCACCCTTTTTCCCAGAGGATTCTGTGCGCGCGGAAGCGCCGCTCCCCTCCCAAAACGATGAAATAATATCTCTTGCCGCCGATGATCGCGGGCGCGAGATCGGATAGAGCGACGCGCGAATGCGTCGCTTCGTTGTTGAGCTTGATGTACGAGAGTGCACGCTCTTCATCGAATTTCGCGATGACGGAGGGCTGTATGAGTCCGGGCGGCTTGGAAATGTCGTTTGCGAGATCTTCCGTCTCGCTCGCAAGAAATGTCTTTCTCACCTGCGGAAGGGCGTTGATGATGGGAAAATGAATGATCGCGCTGTGGAATTTGGACGCATGCGCGCCGGCAAATTCTACGACAGGTTTGTATTCCTTTTTCATGGTATATGCTTTGAGTCCATTAAATACCCATGCATGGAATAAGTCAAAAGTTCTTCCTCAAATTCCTGATTTTAGAAATGTATACTATAAACACACGGTCGTGTGTTTATAGTATACATTTGACTGAAATAAAAATAGAGAGTAGAGTGAAAAAAATACTTTTTATGTCAAGAACTATTTTTGAACACCTGAAAAATTATATCTTCGTGTCTTTCGATTCTGAAAAAAATGATGCGCGCTTCATCGATTGCGAAACGAACATCGAATCTTCTTACGAAATCGAAGACGCGGAATTCATGGAGGCCGTCTTGAAGGCGAAAATGATGAGCGAGGGATATAAGAAATTGTTCGAAGACGAGCAGAGAAAACTTGCATTGGAAAATAAGCCGGCGGAAAAATATGAGCCATTGAAATTCAAAGCGATCATGACGACAAAAAGGACATTGTTCTGTCTGTCGGCGATTCCATCAATGAGAGACATGGTGAGGGAAAAAGCCAGATTGGAAGCAATGAAAAAAAACCGAGACTGATCTCGGTTTTTGTTTTACATCCTTTCAGGAATTTTCGTCTTGAATTTGATTTCGTTTCTGTCCTCGCGCGTTCGCCGGAAATCTATCGAGCGAATAAAATCAAAAGCGCTCCCCCACACTTTCTCTGTTTCAGAAAGCGCGTCGAGAAGATCTCTGTCGTGAACAAAACCTGCTCCCCACATACTTACTGACGGAATTTTTACATATATAAAACCTTGGTGACCAAAAGTTCCCAAATAATCATTCCAAAGATTTTTATATAAAAGTCTTAAAGACACCGCGAATGCATCCGCTCCGCATTCTTTTTGGAAATATTCTGAATCAGAATGTCTGAAATCAAAATTCTTCTTATCGCTAACATATCTCCACTCGAGATTGTCGAATAATGTTCTGATTTTTGCAGGAAGCGCTCCCCAGAGCATTGATACGATTTCGCGCACGCCTTGTCGACATGCATTTTGATCTTCTTGATCATACTGCCGATATGTCGGCAGCATGTTTTGAAAGTCTTTTATCTTTTGAATGAGCTCTCCAGAATCCATAAGTTGAAATTTTCCTCATACTACGCCTCTGCGATAAAAAGTCAAAAAACAAGCCGGAATTATCTCCTTAAAAAGGTATGATAATATGCACGATCGTGTATATTATTATACATTTTGGAATACATGAAACGACGCGTGAATATCTACGATTATTGTTTTTTCTTTTTCCACTCTTCTATGTTTTTCCGATGGCCGGAAAGGAGGACTTTCGGCACGCGGAATTTTTTCCCTTCATGAAGAAGGACTTCCGGCCGCGTGTAGACTTCGCTCGAGGAAACGCGCTCCTCTTCGAGCGATTCATATTTTCCGAGCACGCCTTTGACTTGGCGGGAAATCGAATCGATCAAAACCATCGCCGGCAATTCCCCGCCGGTGAGCACATACTCGCCGATCGAGATGTCATCGGTCGCATAACCCATGGCGCGCAGCACTTTTTTCACGCGCGCATCGATACCTTCATAGCGCCCGCAAATCAAAATCAGGTTAGAATATTTTCCTGCTACTTGCTTTGCATATGAGGTGCTGAATTTCTTGCCACTAGGACTGAAGTTTATGATTTTGATTTGCGGGCGAGCTTTTTGCTTTTTGCTTTTTGCTTCTAGCTTTTTCAAGACTGATTCAATCGCTTTCAAGACGGGTTCCGCGCGCAGTATCATCCCCGGCCCGCCGCCGTACGGCCGGTCATCGACGATGCGCGAGACATTGCCGTCCGGCCAGACCCTCTTGTATTTTCCGCTCACGAATGTGCGCGGATTGTAGAAAGAAACTTGTATCTTTTTCTCCTTGATCGCCCGCGCCAAAATCGACTCGCCCAAATACGAATCGAACATTTCGGGGAACAATGTGATGATGTGGAAATGCATAAAATAGGTTATAAGTTTTAGGTTATATCGAGTACGATATAATTATTTCGTTCGGACGTAATGTAAGTGATTACACTTACATTCGCTCCTCACTAATAATTATAGGTTATAGGTTATGGTAAGAAAATGCAAACAAAATCCCCGCCGCGCTTTCGCGCGACGGGTGTTTTGTTGGTCAATTGTTAAATGTCAATTGTCAAATGTTCTCTATATCCCCTTGAGGTCCTCCATCGCAGCCTCTACCGATGAAGCGCCGGACATTTTCATTCCGCCTTCCGGTTCGTTGATCTTGAGATTCACGCGCGCATTGTTCTTCATGCCGATCACGCGGAGAAGGGTGCGGATGGCTTTCGCGGTATTGCCTTGGCGTCCGATAATCTTGCCCATGTCCGCCTGATTGACCGACATCGTGATCAAAACTCCCATTTCATCCACCGTACGATCGATTTTCACATCATCCGGATTGTCGACCAGAGACTTAACAACATACTCGAGAAATTCTTTGTCTTGCATAAAAGATATTAGTGCCTTGTATAATCGTGCAGTATTCGACAATAACTGCTTAGAGTGCAGTATAAAGCAAAAAGCGACGAGTATCAAGCGGAGAAAATTGAAGAGGTGTTAGGTTTTAGTTTTTAGGTTTTAGTGGAAGCAAAATGCGCCGCGGCCTTCGGCCGCGGCGCATTTTGATTTGCGTGATATTTTCTACCCGCCCGAACGACTGAAGTATTGTCGTTCAGTCGGGCGGGCTTACTACTTACTAGCTTTCAATTCTTTCCGCTTCTTCGTCGGAGATTTCTTGGAAAGGACATTGCGCTTCTTACCTTCGATGACTCCCTCTTTGACGAGAAAATTGTGCATCGTGTCGGATGCCTGTGCGCCCTGCTTGATCCAGTGCTTTATCCGATCCGATTCGAGGACGATGGCGCCGCCGTGCGGATTGTAGGAGCCGAGTATTTCAAGAAACTTCCCGCTTTTCGCGGAATTCTTGTGGTCGGTGAGAACGACGCGAAAATGCGCCTGATTCTTCCTTCCGATTCTTTGGAGTCTTATTGCGAGCATGAGAAGCATCCTAGCAGAATCGCGCGAATCGGTCAAGAATAAAAAAGCCCCCGCAAAACGGGGGCTTTTCGAACCGGAGAAATTCATTTGTATAATTTTCTCCCGTTCGGATTCGTGGTGATGTGCAAACCGATAGCGACAAACTTGTCTCTGTTCGGATTGTGGCGACCGCGAACATTTTCAAACATAGCGGCGACATGCTGTCCGTGGTCGCGAATATCGCGATCACGATTCTGTCCGAAGCCCATCACATGGGTGTGCTCATGGCGGATCGGTTTTTTGCCTTTCGGCTCTGAAATGTTTTTTGACATAAGGAGAACAATTTGGTTTAGACCACATCGTATCATATTATATAATTTTTGTCAAGAAAACCGGAGCCATACAAATATGCTACACTGAAGCCGTGAAAAACACTGAAAATAAAGGGGTGAAGACGATCGAGGAGACGATATCCGTCTCCGGCAGGAAAATTGGCACGGTAAAGATCGATAAAGAAAAAATTATCCGCATTTCTGAAGAAAATCTGAACACCGCGCTCCACGGCGATTTCGTCGAGGTCAGAATGCTCAATTCGAAAGGCGAGCTCGAAGGCGCGGTCGAAAAGATCCTCTCGCGCGGAAAGATCGGTCACGCCGGAATATTCGCAAAAACAGCGAAGGGATTTTTCGTCGTGCCGTCGGATCCGCGCATGTACGCTTCCATAAAGATCAAAGACGGAAAAACGGCCGGCGCGAAAGAAGGCGAAAAAGTCTTCGCTGAAATAACTGATTGGACCGATCCGAAAAAAGAGCCGGAGGGAGTTGTTGTGCGCGTCTTGGGCAAGCCGTTCGACAACGAGACGGAAATGCAGTCGATCGCGCTCGAGCGCGGTTTCGAGGGAGATTTTCCGGAAGCGATAGAGAACGCGGCAAAAAAATTGTACGAATCATACGTCAGTTCCGCCGAAATCCCCCGTCGCCGCGACATGCGAAAAGAAACGACTTTCACCATCGATCCGTACGACGCGAAAGATTTCGACGACGCGATTTCCGTCAAAAAGACGGGTGAGAATTATGAGATCGGCATCCATATCGCCGATGTTTCGCACTTCGTCCATCCCGACACGCCGCTCGACGCCGAAGCCATCAAACGCTCCACCTCCGTGTATCTCGTCGACCGCACGATTCCGATGCTTCCGGAAGTCTTATCGAACGATCTTTGCAGTCTGAAAGAAGGCGTCGACCGTCTCACCATGAGCGCGATCTTCATCATGACGAAAGACGGGCGCGTCATAAACGAATGGTTCGGGAAGACGATCATTCATTCCAACAAACGCTTCACCTACGAAGAAGCGCAGGAAGTTCTCGATGGAAAAATAAAAAGCCTGTTTGAAACGGAACTCGCGCTCCTAAACAGCATCGCCAAAAAGCTCACGAAAAAGCGCTTCGACGAAGGCGCGATCTCGCTCGAACAAGACGAAGTGAAATTCGTTCTGGACGCGCGCGGAGTCCCCGTTCGCATCATCCGCAAATCGCGCATCGACACCAACAAGCTTGTCGAAGAATTCATGCTCCTCGCAAACCGCCATGTCGCGGCGTGCCTCGCGAAAAAAATGAAGACCAAGGGCACTTCTCTCTACCGCATACACGACTCTCCCGATCGCGAGCGCATCGCCGACCTCCATTATTTCCTGAATCAGCTCGGCTTTTCTCTTCCGATGAAAGACGGGCTCATTCCGCAAAAGGC
The DNA here is from genome assembly GCA_943356395.1 of Candidatus Nomurabacteria bacterium. Lineage (GTDB taxonomy): Bacteria > Patescibacteriota > Minisyncoccia > Phycocordibacterales > UBA9973 > CALRFC01. Next base: position 6,741 of record CALRFC010000011.1, on the reverse strand, counting down.
GCTCAACGACTTGGTGCAAACATTGACCGACCATCCTTCGCGCGACACGGTGCAGACGGCGATCGTCCGCGCCATGGCGAAAGCGATATATTCCACGAAAAATATCGGGCACTACGGGCTCGGCTTCAAGGAATACACGCACTTCACCTCTCCGATCCGCCGCTATCCGGATGTCGTCGTCCACCGGCTCGTAATGAAAGCGCTTGCGGGCGCGTCCGTGCCGAAAGAAGAGTGGCGCGAATATGAACTGATCGCGCGCACATCGAGCGAACGCGAGCGCCAAGCGACCGACGCCGAACGCGCGTCGATAAAATACAAGCAGGTGGAATACATGAGCACGCGCGTAGGCCAAGAATTCGACGGCGTGATTTCCGGCGTGACCGAGTGGGGCATCTATGTCGAGGACAAAGAAACGAAATGCGAAGGCATGATTCCGCTCCGCAATCTGAAAGGCGATTTCTATGTCTTCAATCCGAAAAAGCTCGCGCTCGAAGGCAGGAAGAAAGGCAAGAAATTCCGTTTGGGCGACGCGCTCCGCGTGCGAGTCGTCAAAGCCGATCTCGAACGAAAAATCATCGACTACGAGCTGGCGTAGGAAAAGAAAAAATGGGAATACAAGCCGCTCCGGCGGAGGATGCGGTATAATTGATTCGATGAAACGATGGATCGCAAAACATAAAAGCGCAAGCGCGCTTCTCGCAGTCGTTCTCTTCGCGGCGGCGATTTTTTTGACGCTCATCTTCAAAAACGGATTCTCGTCGGACACGAAGAATCAGATCCACGGCGAAGATTACGAAGCGGCGCGCGTTTCCATATTCTACCGATTCGCGCATTTCCTCTCCGAATTCGGGAAAAAGAACGCAGAAAAAGAGAATCCGGTATCGGAAGCGCCGATCCCCTCTCCGAAAGCGGAGGAAAATATTCCGCCGGAAGAAATTTCCTTCGGAAATATTTCCGAAGCGGAGTATGCCGCCCCGAAAGACGGCCGCGCGCTCCGCATCAATCTCGAAACCATGTCGCTCGCCCGCTATGAGAACGGCCGGAAGCTCGATTCATTCACTGTCGCGTCAAAAGGAAAATGCTCCCGCGCGCCCGCCGGAAATTTCAAGATTTTGCATAAAGAAGAAGAGCATCGGTCTTCCGACGGAAAAATAATCTTTCCGGATTCCATGGAATTCTTCGGGAATTATTTCATGCACGCGCCTCCGGAAGATCCGAATGGAAATCCTCTCGCGGGCAAAACGGCATTCGGCTGTCTCGCCTTCTCTTTGAAAGACATGAAAGCCCTCTACGAGTGGACGGGCGTCGGAACGGCAGTTTCAATTTTCAACAACAATCCGAATTCTCCGGAAGAGCTCGGCGGAACTTCATATTTCAGAGAAGGCAACGCCGGCATCCCGAATGTTTCCGCAAAAGCGTATGCCGTTGGCGATGTTTCGAGCGGCGAGATATTCCTAAAAAAGAATGTGGCTTCCCAAATGCCGATCGCTTCCGTGACCAAGCTCATGACTGCGCTCGTCTCGCTCGAATTCTTGAACCAATCGGAGAGCACGAATGTCTCCAAAGACGCGCTTGCGACCTACGGCGACAACGGCGGATTTAGGATCGGAGAGAGGATACGGAATTCCGATATCCTCTTCCCGCTTCTCCTCGAATCGAGCAACGACGCCGGAGAGATTTTGGCGGAGGAGATAAGCCGATCTTTTTTCATCGGAGCGATGAACGAGAAAGCCCGCGAGCTCGGGCTCGCACGGACTTCCTACGACGATCCGACCGGACTCTCCGCAAAAAATGTCTCGACCGCGGACGATCTATTTGCGCTCGCACGCTACATCCGTTCCTTCAAGAATGATATTTTCGACATCACGCGGAATAAGAATTACAGTGCGAACGGGCACTTTTGGCAGAGCAACAACCAATTCCTGAAGGAAGCGGGCTACGGCGGAGGAAAAAGCGGATACACCGATCCGGCGCGCGAAACCGTCGTCGCGCTCTTTGAGATTCCGGTCTCGGAATTCGGCTCGCGCACGATCGCAGTCACGCTCTTGGGAAGCGAAGACCGTCGTCGCGATACGCTCGCGCTCGTCGATTTCGTGAGAAAAAATGTTTTTTTGGGGAGCGCGGGCGGAAAAATAGCCGCCGTGCCGATGCCGCCTCCGCCGCCCCAAACGGATACGACCATCGTTTTCGGCGGCGACATCATGCTCGACCGCGGCGTGCGCTCCTCCGTCGCGAAGAATTTCGCCGGCGATTATTCGGCGCTCTTCAAGAATCTGGAAATCTTGAAGAGCGCCGACATCGCGTTCGCGAATCTCGAAGGCGATGTGTCCGACAAGGGAAACAATGTCGGGAGCAGATTTTCTTTCCGCATGGATCCGATCGTTTTGCCGGCGATAAAGGGTGCGGGAATCGACATCGTTTCGTTCGCCAACAATCATGTCGGCGATTGGAATGTCGCCGCGTTCGACGACACGCGAGCGCGGCTCGCGCAAAACGGGATTTCGTATGTCGGCGCGGGTGACGACAAATCTTCCGCCGCAACACCGGTCGTCATCGAGCACAACGGCACGAGATTCGGCTTCATCGGATTCTCCGATGTGGGGCCCGATTGGCTTTCAGCGAAAGAAAAAAGTTCCGGCATATTGCTCGCGAGCGATCCGGATTTTGATGCGATTATAAGAAAAGCCGCGGCGGGCGTCGATGTGCTCGTCGTGTCTTTCCACTGGGGCGTCGAATACCAAGAGCATACGGCAAGACAAACAGCGCTCGCTCACCGCGCGATCGACGACGGCGCGAGGCTCGTGATCGGGCACCATCCGCATGTGGAGCAGGCGACGGAAACATACAAGAACGGTCTCATCGCCTACTCGCTCGGCAATCTCATCTTCGACCAATACTTCTCGCCGGAAACGATGCAAGGAATGCTGCTTTCAACATATTTCGACGGAAAAGAATTGAAGGAATATCGTAAAAGAATCGTGAAGCTAAACAGCTTCTTCCAGCCGGAGACGGTGACAGAGGAAAAGTGATTTAAATATTTAAATATGGAAAAATGTAAATTGGACTAATTCTTTTACATTTTTAAATATTTTCATATTTACATATAATAATGAAATGGCTACCATCCAAAGATTCGAAGATCTCATCTGTTGGCAGAAGGCGCGGGAATTGACGAGAGAAGTATACAAAGAATTCAAATCTTGCAAAGATTACGGCTTTACCGACCAGATACAACGCGCAAGCGTTTCCGTCCTTTCGAATATCGCCGAAGGATTTGAGCGCGGGACAAAAGCCGAATTCTTGAACTATCTCTACATCGCAAAAGGTTCCGCCGGAGAAGTCCGCGCGCAATTGTATGTTGCGCTCGATGTCGGATATTTACATATGGAAAAATTCAAACATTTAAGCGCGCTCGCAGCGGATTGCTCGCGCCTGATCCAGAGCTTTGCGGAAAAAGTGAAAACCGGCATGGGCGCAGGCACGCAATTCAAAAAATTGGAAAAAGAAGATCCGATGAAAGAAATCTTGAGAAACAAGGAACCGGAACTTTTCAAACGCTTTTATCCGAAAGGATGAAACATTTAAATCTTTCCATATTTAAATGTTTAAATTAAAAAATCCCACAGGTTTGACCTATGGGATTTGAATTTTTGCAAAAAACTACTTTGCCGGTTTAAGTTTCAGAATCTTAATGGATACGATCCAATAATTCAGAATTCCGAAAACTGCGCCAGCCAATCCTCCGATCACCGGAGAACTGAACACAAATCCGATTCCGGCACCGATTCCCGCATCAACAAGACAGATGAGCCGGATTTCCGAATGAATGAGGATGAAGAGATGTTTGAAGAATCTCCAGAACCACCTGAAAGTCTGCATTAAAGCATAGGGAATTTTTGGAACTACATCTTTTGCCACCCAAAACAGAAATTTGAGAGTAAAGAACACTGCGACAAACGGCAAAGAAATTGGATTGAGAAGAATAAGGTTGCGTTTGTTTTTAGCAAAAAGTATTTCTGCATTAAATAATTCGTGTTGAATATATTTTTTATCCAGAAACAAGATGATCAAACCTACAAAAAATCCAAAAAAAGAAATTAGCGCTATGGTTGTGATGCCATAGCTTAAAGGAATCCAGAACAACTTTGGCCCTACGGGCAATGTATCATCAACACCCAACCAGTTCAAAAAGGCAACAAATCCTACTAATGAAGCAAGAGTAGTTGTTACCAAAATGGGAGTTGTCATATTCAAAATAAAAATTCTCATTTTAAGTTGAAATGTTTCCCTACTCCACTTTTTTCTTTTTACCTGATTCGTAAGGCTGATCGCTTTGGGAATTGCTTTCAAAACTTTGTCGAATTCCCAGAGCAGATATCCGCTCACGCTGCCGGTGATGATACTGACAGTCAATCCGAGGACTGATTTGAACTGAAGACCGATAAAGGCCCCGATCAGCGCTCCTATAAAGCAGGAAAGGCCGATCTTTAAGGTTTTGTTTTTCATTTTTTCAAGTAATTTGTTTGAAAGAAGTATACCAAATAGACATTTTTTGTCAAGGATGCCTCGATGTGAATTCCGGCGTTAAATCTTTCCATATTTAAATGTTTAAATCAAAAAATCCATGCTACTATTCTTGAATATGAATCGGAAAAAGAAGAAAATCTTGTGCGTCGTCGCTCTCGGAATTTTTGTCTCTTTGGGCGCGTATGTGGACTCCAAAACAGGAAGCTCGGCAAAGCCGGAGATACGATCCGCTTCCATTCAAGAAAACCAAATCGTCGCGGAGAATCCGAGCGGTGAAAAGATTCCGGAAAATGCCGCGATAAGCGCGGTCGAGAAAAAATATGCGATCGACGCAAATTATGATGTCGTCCCGCTCGATCCAAACGGAAACAAAAAAATCGTCCTTCTCACGATGGACGATGGGCCGAAAAATGCGAAAACGCTTCGCCCGATTCTCGCCACGCTCAAAGAAAAGGATGTTCATCTGATTTTCTTCGTGCTCGGAAATTTCATCAAAGCGCATCCGGAATTGTTGAAAGAAATGAACGACGCCGGACACACGATCGGCAACCACACTTGGGATCACGCGAATCTGAAAAAGCTCGAGGACGCGAAAGGACAGAAAGAGCTCGACGACACAACGGCAATCATCGAGAGCACGCTCGGCTTCTCGTCGCAATTCTTCCGTCC
>CALRFC010000011.1:0-1535 GCA_943356395.1 Candidatus Nomurabacteria bacterium | reverse complement strand
ACCTCAACACCGTTCATCCGCAACTATGCGAAAGACAAAAAAATGCTTTTTATGAACTGGTCGCAGGGCGGCGAAGATTGGATAAAGAAATACGAGACCGCAGACGCGCTCATGAGACATGTGATAGAACAGCTCCATCCGGGCGCGAACATTCTCATCCATGAGCTTCCGTGGACGGAAGGCGCGCTTTCCGGCATCATCGACGGCATCCGCGAAAAAGGATACGAGATAATCGACCCGAAAGAGATCGAGACTTTGGAATAAATTTCAAGCGGGGGTTTAAAAAAGTTCCGTAAAAAACAAATGTAATAATAACATGCTATAGCGCGTTATTATTACATTTATTTTTTAGACATAAGAAAGCGCCTCGATACATGAGGCGCTCGTTCTGCACATTTTCCGTTTATAAGAATATGTGCAGATAACATCTTACAGCTTTTAGCTCGTTGGCATAGCCCAATCCGAATAATCCAGAAAAAGGAGTTCCTTCCGGTTTTTCGAAGGATTTTAAAACTCCAAATTCTTCTCTCAAAGATTGCGCCACTCCGTTTTTGTATCCATCCCCTCCGTCGAAATAGAGAGAAATATGATATTTGTCCCAAACCGTATAAGACTCAAAGAACGCGAAGACCGAATCAGTCTGGACCATCCGCAGAGAAAATCTGGAGAAATCGAATCCTGTGGACACCGCCCAATTCTTTTGGTTGGCGTTCCAATATCCGACAGTTGTCCATGAGCCGATTTTGAGTCTTCCGTGGATTTCCATCTTGTCGTGGTTATAAGCGACTCCGGTGGCGACATCATTCTTTTTCCCGAAAGAGAATTTCATCCAAGCGCCGGGAAGAACTCCCGTGAGTTGACTATGCGTCCATGTCTCAAAGTGTCCCGCAGCTGTGCACGGAACCGGACGGACAGTGGCGGAAAGACTCGGTATGTTTCCGAAGGCGATTGTTATTTTTTTGACCGGCTTGATGATTCCGGCAAACATAATTCCCTTCGCCGTGCTCATTCCGTCATAATCGAAGACTGTCCAAGACTGAACTTGGAAATGCTTCGAGGCAATCCATGTTGCACCGCCTCCGACGCGAACACTCACGCCTTTTTCAATCGCAGGAAATTTTTCTGTCGGGAAATTAACATTTGAGAGCATCCCAGCATATGCGTAATCAATTTTTATGGAATCTTTTTGCGCAAAGGCAGGAATTGCAGAAAACGAGATAAAAGCTATTAGAATAGCAACGAACATTTTTTTCATACTGTGTATTTTTGTTTGACCAGATGATAGCATATCAATCATAATATGTCAATACAATAAAAAACCACCTACAATTCTGACGGCTGTCAGAATTGTAGGTGGTTTTTTATTTTGAATTTTTTTCTAGAACCTAGCACCTAGAAACTAAAACCTTGTTTCCTCATTTCGCAATCTGCACCGCTTCTTCAAATCTGATGGAAAGGAGCTTTGAGCCGCCGTCAGCCCCTATCGTGACGCCGTAGAGGACGCCGGCGCGCGACATCGTTTCGCGGTTGTGCGT
>CALRFC010000010.1 GCA_943356395.1 Candidatus Nomurabacteria bacterium | reverse complement strand
TCTTTTTCGTCCGGCACGAGGTAGAGCCCACCGAATTGATGGAAAATGTTCATATGCCGGCGATCGATCTCGTCTTTTCGGTACACCTTGCCGTAGCACAGCACGCCAAAAGATTCTTTCGCTTCGATTTTCTTTTTTATTTCCGGCAATTGCAAATAGTAGTACCACATCGTCGTGTCTTGCGTGCGAAGAATGTGTTCGGGATCGACATAATATGTATCGGAAGGTCTGCGAACCGGATGGTCCGGCGGAAATTTGAAGAGATCGAACGCCACTTCCGTCGAAACGATTTCCGGAATGACTACATTGTCGAAATCGGCAAGAAGCGGAATCGCCCGCGCCTTTTCCACGAGCGCGAAAAGCGGACTCCCCTCCGTGCGCGACAGATCCGGCATCGATAGATATCTTTGCATGCGAAGCGCCTCCGCATCCGTGCGGGATTTAAGATTATTCAAGAGAGCATTTTCTTCATCGGTATTTATTTTTATATCTTTTTTCATTTTATTTATTTTTCCAATGCTCGTCATTATCGGCATAATACTTTTTTATAACATCCAGATTTTGATTCCAAAAATCTTTTTCTGCATCACTCAATTCCCCGCCGGCATTCACTTTCTCATCCAAGCGCCACATTTCTTTCAACACCTTATTCAATTCCGATTCAACTGGCATATCGGTTATACTACAATATAATGGACAAAAAAACACGCACCCTTATATTCGTTCTCCTGATAGTTTTTCTTGCGCTCGGCTTCTATCTGGGCTGGCTCGACAATGGGCCGAAATTGTAGGATAATGGGCAGATGAACAACAAATACGATTCGCTCAAAATCACGGTGCTTATCATCGTGATATTTGTCGCAGGATTTTTCATTTACAAGAATATGGCAAATCGAAATGGGAGCCAAGGTGGTTCTGTCATCAATTCTTCCACCAACATCAAATTCGAAAAAGGCATCTGGGTGGCAAACGGCATCGATCAGCCCGTCTTGAAAGAAGTGCTCGCGAGCACAGATGTGAGCGGCGTGTTCTTGCGCTACAAATGGAAGACGCTCAATCCGAGCGCGGAAAGTTACGACTGGTCCATGCTCGACACCGCGCTCTCGGCCATCAAAACGTCCGGCAAGCCGGCCAAGCTCGGCATCGTCGCCGGCGGCGAAACACCGGATTGGGTCTACAATTCTTCCGGCATCCGTACGCTCACCTTCAAAGAATTTCCTCTCGGAGGAAAGAAGAACGCAAATTCATTCACCCTACGCATCGCGGTTCCGTGGGACACTGCATATATAGAAGATTGGAATACTTTTGTACAAGCAATGGCCTCGCACCTGCACCAAGCCGGCACATATGACACCGTGATCACGGTGATGATAAACGGCATTGCGCGCGAAACAGCCGAGACCAGACTTCCCTATCAGAAATCGATCACGAATATCGCGGGTGAAATTTCTACCGATGCGCCGGCGCTCTGGACGACCGTCGGCTACACGCCGGACAAAGTCGTGAACGCGTGGAAAGCCATTGCCAACAATTACAAAAATAATTTCCCCGACAAATCGCTTGCCGTCGCCGCCATCACGCCGACGCAGGCCTTTCCGTGGATGACTGCCTCGGGCGAGCCGGCAAATACATTCGAGGAAACACGGGTAAATGTCATGCAAAGAATCGTGAACTCCTGCGTCGCCGATTTCCATTCGCAATGTATCGCCCAGTTCAACTCGCTGACTGCGACAAGCGGAGAATTGCCGGTCGTTCTCGACGCCGGCCGCCGCGGAGCAACGATCGGCTGGCAGGTCCAGCTCGAGAATCAGGCCTTTCCGGAGTGTCTCAAGAATCACACGACCTGCGATCAAAACGCGTTCAGTGCCATCCTCACGAATGGTTTCAAGAACGGCTCTTTCGTGGAAGTCTCCCCGCGCAACGTCATCGCCTACCCCGAAGCGATTCACGCCATCGCAGAGAGTATGGGGAATTAGGAAACGGCTAAACACAAAAAAGTTACGGCTGCAAAAGCTCTCCGTAACCAAAAACCGTTGAAGGAGGATTCATGATATCCATATTTCTTGTCTCTTTTCCGTTTACATCAGAATAATCCCAACTGAAGAGCACTGGCAAAACACCCATGTAAGCATGGAAGGGGTGAAGATTTGTGGGCGCAAAAAAATTATATGTAAATTTAAATTCTGCTGTAGTACCCTGCGCAATTTTATAAGTATTGGTTAGCACGACGGGCGACCCAGAAAATACAGTCATTGTTGGGTAACCACTTGAAAGATTTCCAATATATGGAATTTCTGTGAAAACATTATTGCACGGCGAACTGCATGAAAAAGCCTTTGGTTGAAAATAATTTCCGCCAGAAGTAATCGGCGAAGCAGCAACATCTTTATCTAAATATATATCATGAGTAAGCGCTTTGACCTTGAAAGTGACGTCTAGTTGGGTCTGTGTTTGCAATGGAAAACCCTGCACTGACGACTGATTTGGAATTATTAATACAGAACCATTATCTATCGCAAATAAACCATCTGAACTACCTGACACACCACCGCTCGTCACCATGACCTTATACCACTTACCAAGATGATACGGACCGAGGGGGGCGAACTGTGGATCAAGAGTAAATGTTCCTGTATTAAAGTTGCCATCATTAGGAGTTGCAGCAGCTAAGGTGTAATTTGGAACTCCCCACGATGCAGGTGGGATAAGTTTGATAGAGACATTGGCTGTCGTCGGAATATTGCATGATGTCCATAAGACATTTATATACGTTGTGGTCATGTATTCTTTATTTTTCGGAGAAGTAACATGAATCCAAGGATTTCCTCCTTGTGCGCACAACCACGGAATTTGTCCGGCTTGTGAAGCAGTCCCGCTTCCAAGTGGTCCTGAAATATTGGGAGTATTTTGCTCTATGACGCGGCCAGTATTATCAAGAGCATTTTTATGCATAGAATTTAAGGCAAAAAATCCTACGCCAACAATGAAAACTATTGCAAGAGCAATTTTTATAGAATTGTATTGTGGGTTGTTAAACATTTAATTATTGTAATACAAATTCTAAATTTTTACAACAAATGAACACAAGTAATAAAGAGGCTATTTAGATCGCCCATATATCTCAGCTCTTTTACAATATTCACAAATTGAATTTTGTTTTCCGTAGGATTTAAAATTGCAAATACGCGTTGTCCATGTTCCATCTTTTACGAATTTATCATAATCAGAAATATCGCAAATAAGAGACTTGATATGCTCTTCATCTATAAAAGTTTTATAGAAAGATTCTTTTTCATTCTTCGCCTCGACAAATTCAAGTGCAGATTCAACGACTTTTCTTTTCCATTTAGAATCATTTAAAAGGTAAGAATACATCGCGAGTTGGCGCATATAATCACTCATTCTTCCATCTTCATCAACTTTTTCAATTTCACTTTTCTTACGTGGGTTTCCTGTTTTAAAATCTGTAACGCGCATGTCTTCATCATTTAAGACTTCGATTAAATCAATTTTTCCGTAAATATTAAGATGTGGAAATCTGTCATCTTTTTTTGAAATAGATTCTTCATTCTTTCTCATTTCAGAAATCTCGGGCAGGCGATTTTTTATCCATTTTGAAATAATATTTAAGACTTCCTTGTTTTTTTCTGTTATTTCTTCTAATTCGGCTTTATTTGGTGTGTGATCCATCTTCAAAATTTTATCTATACAACCATGCACCAAATTTCCAAATTCCAAACTACCTGATTTCGGTTCGGGTAATTGAAGTAAATTTCTAAAATACCATTTCCATGGACATTCAAAGAAATTATTCAAAAGTGAAACAGATACTTTTTTGTCCTCATATTCTTTCGCAACCAATTTTATTAAATCTAAAATATCTGTATGTGTGGCTTCGCCTTTCTTACCTATATAATTTCTTGGATCATTTTTCAAAATTATATTTTCTGTTTCTTTAGCATTTTGTTTTTCAAAATGAGTACCAATTTCACTGACTATATGCGCAAGCCCTAAATCTCCACCAGAATATGAATGGAGAGCATAGGAGACGGCACAAAAACGTTTTGCCCGGGTGAGCGCGACATAAAGTTGTCGTCGCAAAACCATTTCATCTTTCTTTTCTATTTTTTCTAAAAGATTTTCAGGGAGCGCAAATCCGCCCTTGTAAGAACCTGCTAGAGATTTTTCGTCCATATGCGCAATCCAAACAAAATCAAATTCAAGACCTTTCGAGCCGTGCAGTGTTAAAACTTTTACACCTTCGTCTCCAGAAAAAACTGCTAGTGGAATATGCTCGCCATATGCTTCTATTCTTTCTAAATACAAAACAAAATCTAAAAGTGTAAATTTTGGATTTTTCTCTACTTGAGCGAGTAGGAGATGAAGAACTGTGCGAAGAACTTCAACTCGGAGCACAAGTTCTTCGTGATTTTTTGCGTTATCGAGCAAATATTCCGAACCAATTCCTTGAACTAGAGAATAAATACTTTCTGAAGAAATTATATTTATCCATGATTTCAATTTATCAATCCAAGCTAAAACATTTTCGAAATTTTCAAAAAGTGAAACTTTCTTTAAATCGATTGTAAGAATTGAAAAATCCCGCATATTATTTATTTTCAAAAATTTATGCGCTTCTAGTGGAGCAATGCCTGAAAGTGGATCAAAAAAAGATTCTCCAATCGCCACACCATCATTTGGCTCGGAAATTATTTTCAATACTCGAAGAAAAGATTGCGCATCTCTAGAATCAAAAAAATTTAATTTCTCTCCCGAGGCCACGGGTATACCCATATCATGAAGAACAGAGAGAGCGCTTCGTAAATGCTTATTTTTAGGAACTAAAATTGCCATATCATTTGGATCTTCGCCATTTTTAATTCTTTTTTGTATTTCTAAACCACTCAAGATAATCTCATCTCTCGGATAATTCGCCTCGATCAAGCATACGGGGTGATTATGCATACTATTGCTTTTTAGTTTCTCTTTTGTAATGGAGCTCTCTAAAAGTGAATGGGAAATATCCAAAATATTTTGGGTAGAACGATAATTTTCAATTAAAGTTATGAGTTTTGCTTTACCAAATGCATGCTTAAAATTCTCAAAATATTCAAGTGATGCCCCACCGAAACCATAAATGAGCTGTCGATCGTCCCCCACAACAAAAATATTTGGTAATTCCACTTCACTCCAAACTTTTTCAAGAAATTCATTCTGGACCCCAGATGAATCTTGGTGTTCATCTATCAGAATGTATTGATATTGCTCTCTCAAATAAGATCCTGCGTCTTCAGATTCTTCAATAATTTCAACGAGACAAGCGAGTACATCATCATAGTCAAAAAAATTATTTTCTTTTTTTGCTAATTCATACAATTCATAAAATTTCACTGATTCTTCTGTACGAGACAGAGACTCAATTTTCTTTAAAATTTCTTTTTTTAGTTCACCTTTGGATTCACCGCGTGAAGAAATATTTTCTGGATCATTTTTTATTTTTTCAATTTCTTCTTTTATTGACCGCTCAAAATCCTCCGGATTTATTCGTTCGCGTTTTAAAAGTGATATTAGACTTTTCAAATCATTAAAATATCTTGAAGTGTCTGATCTTGGTCGTAAATATTGCCACTCATTATTTTGAAAAATTGCATCACAAAGCGCCACAATATCGCTGTCATCCATAATTTTAGGCATTTCATCTCTACCTAAAACTCCAAAATAATTTTCAATAATTGACATAGCAAAAGTATGAAATGTAGAAACTTGTACTTTCAGTGCTTCTCCACCAATATATTTCCTCAAGCGCTCTCGCATGGCACGCACCCCTGAATTTGTAAAAGTTAGACATAAAATACTATCGGATTTTGTGTCCGTCTTTGTCAAAATATTTGCAATCCGAAGCGCTAGGACTTCCGTTTTCCCTGTACCGGGTCCTGCAACAACCATTACAGGCCCTTCAATGGTGTCTACTGCCTCGCGCTGAGCGGGATTCAATTTTTTATATTCCTCATCAAATCTGCCTTGCATAGAAACATTCTATATCAAAATTCGAACTTAAGACAGAATATGAAATGTATAATATAAACATGCGACCGCATGTTTATATTATACATTTCAGGTATTGAGCACATTTGGGGTGATTCCAAGGTATTGAACCATTACATTTGATTGACAAAAAAGCGTAAAAAAGCTATATTGCCTTCCAAACTTATTTAAACAACAAAATACAACATGAAGAACACAGACAACTTGCAAACGGTCTTGTCCGTTTATCTGACAAATTCAACTGCGGCGAACGCCTTTTCCCTCCAAAAAGAACTCGACAAAAGAGGACTTAACCGGAAAGACATCGGCATGCACAAAACTACATTCAATGTGATGAAAAAGCTCGCAAAGAATTACACAGGGGCGCAGGATATCTTAAAAAAATTCGAAAGATCTTCGACCCCAAAAAATGCGCGGCTCCTCATTTTAACGGTTGCACCATATGTGAAAGACCGTTATAAGCAAATCTCCGACATAGGAATCCCGCAGTCGGCTATCACCAAAGCCGAAACGATTCTGAACGAAGAGAAAAAAGAAGTGCCGAGCGAAAAAAATATGGAAACCGCTTAACTAATTTTCGTAATCAAAAATACAAAACCGCCGAATGATTCGGCGGTTATTTTTTTGCTTAAGCAATCATTTCAGGAACAGTCTCCGGAGAAAGTATGGAGACGATCGTCACGCCTTCTTCATCTTTTTTCACGATGAATTTCGGCTTGTCGGAAGCCAGACGACTCACTGTATTCGTGAGCTGTTTCTCCGCCGCCTCTTTGAGAATGTCGCCATAAACGGAAAGCGGAACGGTCGGATAGCTTGAATTCACGATCGGATAAGTGATTTCCGCGATTTCCCGAAGCCCTTGCTCGTGCCACGCCCTGTGATACCGATACGCGCGTTCGCCGCCGAACCCCGTTGCCGGAAGGCCGATGGCCATGTCGTCGATTACAAAGACTCCTTTTGTGTCGTGTTCGCCGGAATAAATTTTCGGAGATATGCCGCGCGCTTTAAGTGAAGGAAGGTATGCGTCTTTCAAAAAAGACGCTTGTTCTTCGGAGAGCAGGTACGCGTCAATGTTGTCGAGAGATCCCTTGCAATGTCCGCATCCGGCGCACGAAAGGTCGTCGTGTTCATGCTTTTCATCCGTGTGGTATGTCGGCGTGCCGATGACATTCTCGACGCTTTTCACGAACTTTTCCAAATCAATCCCGCCGCCGCCATATCTTTCCGAAAGGAGCGTAAGAGCCGCAATGCTCGATATGATCAAGCCGATTCCGGCACCCGGAATCGCGATGTCAGGCAACGAGCCGCGACGATCATTTTCGCGGTCATCGATGCATCCTTTTGTCTGGTTCGTGAAATCTTTGGCGGAGTCGATCGGATATTCGTTCTCATCGACGAACTTTTTGGCTTGTTCGATGGAAAAGATATCTCTTTCTGTGTTTTCAAGAATTTCTTGCGCGTTGCTTTGGCTCATAAGTAAATAATTTTTAGTTTAAAAAACAGTCAGCTCCGTATGATACTCGAAAATTTTCAATTTGCAAGACCCGCCGGCGCGGCGCGATTTGCCGAAAGCTCGCGATAGACGAGAGCGAGCAGTATCGTCGTTGTCGGCACCGTGAAAATCAAGCCGACCCCGAAAAGGAGGAATCCGGCGAGATTTATGATTCCGATGACCAAGATGTACGGCAGGATTTTTCTGACCATGCCTTTCGTATACGAAAATGTTTTTTTGATTATGGCACGCGCTCCGGCGGGGCTGTCTATGTAGGCGAAAGAAAAAGCGAAGAGGCGCATGCTCACGACGATCGAAAAGATTCCTCCGGCGATCAGAAGAACGCTGAAAAGCGCGATGAGCGCGCCGTTTGCCGTGGGAATCAATTTTGTGAACGCAAAAAGTAGCGCCGGCAGCAGAGGCATGATGATCAGGAATCTGGCGACGAGACTGGTGAGGATGTATTTCGGAAAATGACTGATGTTCGATAGCATGCTTTTCAGATAAATTTTCTCGCCGTCTATCATTTTTAGCGCGAGCGTCTGCCCCAGAAACCATGCGATAAAAGAAAATAAAGTCGACGCTATAAGAAAAGCGGCATGAAGCGGATAGTTGTATCGAGATTCGTTTTGAGCGCTGTTCAAGACATAGCCGATACCGATGGCTATCGCCGTGAAAGCTGAAAGGAAAACGGCGTGCTTCTTGTATATCGCCCAAGATTTTGCAAGCAGAGATTGTATCGATGAAATTTTCATAACAGGCAGTATAAGCGCAAAACTATTTTAAATCAAGATGGAAAAGAATGAGGAAAAAATATAAAGTATGGCGTGGAAAAGATGATGAAAAAAAATATCTATCCTACATTTAATGGACAGGTGTTTATTAAATGTAGGATATGTAAAATGATAAAATTGTAAATTATTTATAGCGATTATTTCTCGATAAGAAGCAGTCGGCGGTATGGTCGGAAACCATACCGATGCCCTGCATAAAGGCGTAGCAGATGGTCGTGCCGACGAATGTGAATCCGCGCTTTTTCATATCGGCCGACATGGCATCGGATTCTCTGGAGTGCGTATGATAATCTTTCAGACTCCGCGGCGTGCCGACGATCGTTTTGCCGCCGGTGAAGCTCCAGATGTACTTTGCAAAGCCGTTTTTCTTCGCGCCGCCAAATTCTTTTTGGATTTCCAAGAAGCGTTTGGCGTTCTCTATCGTCGCGGCGATTTTCAGACGATTTCGGATAATGCCCGCGTCTTTCATGAGGCGCGCGCTGTCGCGCGCGCCGAATTTCGCGATTTTCGCCGGATCGAAATCGCAAAACGCCTTCGCGAAATTGTCGCGCTTGTGAAGTATGCACTTCCACGAAAGTCCTGCTTGATTCGTATCGAGCACGATAGCCTCGAATATCTCGATGTCGTTCTTCTTCGGCCGGCCCCATACGGTGTCGTGGTAGATCTGCATGCGCGCATCGTCGCCGACCCACGGACAACGGATAGTTTTCTTGTGAGTGTATTTTTTAGACATAGGAAAATGTATCGTGTATTTTGTATTGAGTATCATGTATGAAATGCGTCCATACTCGATACATAATACAAAATACTATATGCTTGTGCTCTTTCCCCGATGATTATAACAAAAAAAACGCGGGGGCTCCGCGTTTATCTATTCAATTTAGTCTGTTTTCAAGTTTTCTGATTTCCCATCTCGGCTGAAACCTTTTTCCGCCGACATCATAGCCTTTCTTTCTGTTGTTTTTGCGACTTAAAACGCGAAGCGTCCTGCGAAGCTCCATGAATTCAAGGGCTTTCGGCCTGTGTTTCCCGCCATCGACTCCCTTAAAATTGAAATCCCAATCTTTTGAAACCGATTTTTCGTGCTTTGCCGGATTCACGCAAACAAAATAATGAGCGCCGGTTTTCTTTGTCGCGATATTCATATATTTTTCGCACGCGCAACAGATCGGCCGTTCATTCACGCGCACTTGCAGGATCCATGCGTTCACGATCAGATTTCTGACAAAATTCCTTCCGCGATTTATTTTCACCGAGTAGAGAATCCGATCCCGATCGAGGATGAGCGCACGGCCGGCGTCATTCTTGCGGAATCTTTTGAGATGCGACAAATATGAAGTCCAGATGAACACGGACCAGCCGTGCGGCAAGCTGTAATAGAATCCGACTTCGCGTCCGTCATATTCGCGATTGGAAGACGGATGAAAATCAAGACGCGCAAAATCATTGCGGAATTGAGTAAGCGTTTTTTCTTTGAATCCGAGCTTCAAGAGTTCGGATCGTATTTCGAGGAAATTTTCCGGAGAACCTGTAAAGAACATTTTTGTATTTTTTACGATTCTACCATGAAGCATGTTCGAAGTCAAAAAGTGCGGCGCCTCCGGCGCCGCACTTTTTTGTATTTCTTATCTTTTACTATCCGCTATCCGCTACAACCTATTCGCTGTTCATTACATTCCCAAAATATATCCGTACGCGAGGAAGGTAACGAGTCCGCATCCTGCCGAAATCAAGAACATGTTCCATGCCTGCTTCTTCGACTTCCCGCTCCAGAGCGCGGCGCTTGCTTCCGCCGGCATGACGAAGCCGAACCAGACCCAAAGCGCGGTCGAGACCGATGCGCCCATCTTGGCGAGCACCCAGACGGAAATGATGCAGAGAATGAACTGCACAACCATCATGCCGCCCATGCCCTTTTTCATTTTCGCCATCGCTTCCGGCGACATGTTGGTGTCCATACCCATGGTCTTGCACCACGCCTTTTTAAACAGCGGCCCGTACCAGATGTAACCGATGATCATGGCGACGACCGCACTGATCAAAATTGTCCAATAATTCATATATGTTCTTCTCCCGAAAAAACGGGAAAAAGATAAAACTGATAATGAAAAGATTATCCTACTTTTTCCCGTCAAAATCAAGCGAGCAGGAGTTTATGCACAAATGCTTCCCCGTCTTGGTCTCATCGGCAAAAAGATGCCCGAGGTGGGACTTGCAGTTCGCGCACACGGCCTCCGTGCGATGCATGCCCATGCTGTCGTCGTCGCGATATTCGACGCTCCCGGGTATGGCATCATCGAATGCCGGCCAGCCGCGGAGTCCTGCCGGACCGACGGAAGAATCGATTTTCGTGTCCGAGGCGAACAAAGGCTGTCCGCAGACTTTGCAGCGATACATGCCGTCGTCCTTCTTGTCCCAGTACTTGTTTTGAAACGGCGCTTCCGTCGCCTTTTCCTGCGTCACTTTATATTCCTCGGGCGTAAGTTTTTGTTTTAGATTGTCCGTGTTCATAATAATACTACCTATTGTACAACATTCTATTGTGTAAGAATAAATAATCATTGCAAAACGATGAAAAATCGCTAGTATAGATACGGAGTTCTTTTTGACGGCGGCTTCTATCATTATGATGCCGCCATGATAGTTTGAATCTTGTCGCAAGATGAGATCCGAACGCGCTCTCTGCTTATCTGCTCGCACTTTGCGGGTTGGCTCTGGGCGGGAGTGTGGAGCCGTCGCATAGCGGTCTAGTGCGTTCGCTTGGAAAGCGAATGTGGGTAACACCACCGAGAGTTCGAATCTCTCCGGCTCCGCGATTACAAAAATTCCCCGTGACAACGGGGTTATTTTTGTTCGCGGAGCCGAGCAAAGTGCCTGCGCGCTTTGCGTGGAGAATTCGAACGCCGGAGCGATTTTTTGCGAGCACGCAAAACCGCGAGGCGCGGCTAGCAAAATTTTTGTGACGACAAAAATTTATGCGGAGCCGAATCTCTCCGGCTCCTAAAATTTTCCTAATCGCTTCCAACCAACGCCCGTATCCTCTCCGCGATCGGCGGATGCGTAGAGAAAAGTCCCCCGATTTTCGAGGAAATTCCCTTAGGATCGGCGAGGTAGAGGTGCGCGATGGCGGACGATTGGCGGCGCATCGGCTTTGCGTACTCTCCGATTTTTCGGAGCGCCGAAGCGAGCCCTTCCGGATAGCGCGTGAGGAGCGCGCCGGACGCGTCGGCCAAGAATTCACGCTTGCGCGAAATCGCGAGCTGTATGAGCGTAGCGATGATCGGCGAAAGCAGGATGAAGACGAATCCGACTATCATGACGATGCCGCCGCCTCCGTTGCGATCGTCACCTGAACCGCGCCGGCCAAAAAGCTGTGTCCGCAGAAATATGTCGGCGATGACAGCCACAAATCCGACGAGCACGGCGGCGATCGTCGAAACCAGTATGTCGCGATTGCCCACATGCGAGAGCTCGTGCGCGATGACGCCTTCGAGCTCGGCTTTGTCCAAGATCGCCAAGAGTCCGGTCGTCACGCAGACGACGGCATGCTTCTTGTCGCGTCCGGTCGCGAACGCGTTCGGCGCAACATCCTCGATGATGTAGACTTTCGGCATCGGCAGTCCGGCGGTGATGGAAAGATTCTCGACGGTCGTGTACAAATCAAAGTATTCCGCGCGCGACGCTTTCTTCGCGCCGGCAAGCGAAAGGACGATCCTGCTCGAGTACCAATAGGAGATCAGATTCCAGAAAATGCCGAAGAAAACGAAGCCGTAGAGCAGATTCGGACTCCGGTAGTAATACGAGAGGAACCAGCCGAGCGCGATGATGACGCCGGCAAAGAGCGACATCAAGAGCCATGTACGGGTGATATTTTTTGACGCTTGGGTGTATAAATTCATCCTGTAGTGAAAAATGGCATTGGCTTCTGCCAGACTATACTACCATTTTGTGAAAAAATAATATCTATGCGGACTCCTATATTCTAGCAAACAAATCGATGCGCTGTGCCATTTTCTACTACGGAAAAGCATATTTCTGCCAAAAGAAAAACCACCCTAAAATGGGTGGTTATGTTAGATTTTTTGACTCAAATCGAATACTTCGCCGATGAATTGTTCTCTCGTAATCTCTTTCGATTCGAGTTTATTCTTAAGTATCTTGTATTCCGGAAGATGCTTTACTTCTTCGATAATTTGCCCGATTCCGGTTTCCTTCGGAATCGTAAGGATACCTGTAAAATCACCGTTTTCTTCTCTGTTTTTGAATCTGTATGCCATTTTTTTACTTTTTTATAAACTAGCATTTTAAGCCGCCATTGTCAATACCACCCTATCTTTGAGCGGGATCCGTCCGGAATAGGCCGTTTCCCAGTCGGCTTTGGCATCGACGATTATGGAAGAGAAATTCTGCGACCGAGCGATGTTTGCCGGCGAGATTTTTGAACGGACTTCCTCGATGATGGTGTGCCCTTTCGCCCATTTCTCGAGTACGGAAAGATAGCGGTCGATTTCCGGAGACGATTCGATATTGAAAAGCTCTCGCGCGTCACGATTCTTCACAAAAAGCGCGAGCTCGTGAATTGAAAAAGTCGCATCGACATCACTCATCATCCGTAGAATCTCGGCGTCATCGACTCCTCTCTCTTCGAGTTCCGAAATCGGCTGTTCGACGAAGTGAAGTCCGAAGAAGCCGTATTTTTCCGAGACTCGATCGAGCAAGGTGCGCCGTTTCTCTTTTTTGAATTCTTCGATGCCTTCGTCGTATGTTCCGAGCTCGCCTTTGTATGCTTTTTCTTCCGCGAGCCGCTCGAGTTCGGATGCGTAAGCGAAATGAGCGGAGACGGACGCTCTGCGCTCCCCCTCATCTATCACTCCGCGCTTGACTTGCACGAACGAAGTCTCGACGATCGCGCCGGATTGTGGATCGCGAACGATCACGACGAGATCGATCTTGTGCTTCGCAT
This sequence comes from Candidatus Nomurabacteria bacterium, assembly GCA_943356395.1. GTDB lineage: Bacteria > Patescibacteriota > Minisyncoccia > Phycocordibacterales > UBA9973 > CALRFC01. The sequence continues at coordinate 2,936 of CALRFC010000010.1, read as the reverse complement.
CGAGCGTGTCGTTCGTGCCGATAAAGCGCTCGAATCCGACAGTGTCGATGTCTTTTTTGAAAAATGCTTCCGCGTCCATTACCGTCTCAAAAACTTTCTCGACGCCGAGCGCCATGCGTTCGTTCGCGCCGTACAATTTTTTCGCGTCATTCTCTCCGATTTCGACTTTCTTTTCCTTGAGGACTTCCGTTTGTGCGTGCGTATACTCGGTCACAAAACGATTCAGGTCTCCGACTTTTCCGGAAACCAGAAGCCGCAGGAGATGATTTTGAAAAGATGTCTCCGGCAAGCGAACGACCGCGCGAGACGGGTCGTCTTCGTTGGTGAATTTCGAAATCGTTTCGAGCGTCCTTCTGTCCATCCCGCCGAAAAAATCGGATGCCATTTTCTTGAAATACGCGCGGCGGGTCTCCGGATCGAAAATCTTGTTCGGACCTTCGGCGACTCCTGTGATCTTCGCATCCTCGCTCTCAAAACGCCCTTTTTCCTCGGAAATTTTCTTCTCTTTTCCTTTTTTGAGAAATGTCAGGAATTCCATTCTAAAAATAAGGTAACCTAGAATTTCACTTCCACTGGATTCTTGGCGGCGGAGTCGGAGGCATCGAGCTCGAAGAATTCCATTTTGGAAAAGTGGAAGATTAGGGAGATGAGATTTGAAGGGAAAGATTCGATTTTCGTATTCAAATCGCGCACATTGCCATTGTAGAAACGGCGCGCGGCTTGGATCTTGTTCTCGGTGTCAGAGAGCTCGTTCTGCAACTGCAAGAAATTCGTATTGGCTTTCAATTCCGGATATGCTTCCGATATCGCAAAGAGAGATTTCAAAGTTCCGGACAGTGCGTTTTCCGCTTCGCCTTTTTGCGCCGGAGTACCCGCTTGCATGGCGGCGCTCCGCGCTTGCGAAACTTTCTCAAACGCCTGCGACTCGTGCGTGGCATAACCCTTTACTGCATTCACCAGATTCGGAATCAAATCATAGCGACGCTTGAGCTGAACATCGATATCCGCCCACGCTTCCTTCGAGCGATTGCGAAGCGACACGAAGCCGTTATACGAGAAGACGAACCAGAGGACAAGGACTGCAAGAACTATAAAGAATAGCATCATAAAATTTAGGAATTAGGAATAACTTTGGCAGTATAGCACATCTTGATTTTTCTGGAAAACAATGCTATTATCAGATAAAATACTTTTTATGAACAAAAAACTGTTTTTCATTTATTCCATTTTCGGATGGCCGGAAACGGCGGTATCGAAAAAAATAGACACTGTAAGTATCGTTGTATTGTGTTTTTTCCTGATGATTTCTGCTGCCGTTTGGGACATTGCGTTTTACTTTGCGTATGAATTCATTTTTAGAAAAGAAGCGAGCAGCATATTGGTCGGCGTAATTTTTCTGTCGGTGCTTGTCCTGTCGTTTCTTTCAGCTTTTTCCCGATCTCTGGAAAGAGCCGATGAGTATTTCAAAAGAGAAAAATTTGAAAATCCCGCATGAAACGGGATTTTTTATTTTGTTAAATTGATTTCAATGAAAACATTTTTTCCTTGCCTCAAAAATAATTTTGGTCTAAAAAATTGACAAGATGTGGATATTTTGATTAAATCAGGAGCAAATACGAATCGTATGAAAAAAACGCTCATTCGCATACTCGCGTGGCCGGTTTTCTGGCACGACAAATACTTCGAGGAAAAAGACGGATCTTTCGGACAATATTTCTTCATGAAATACGGACAGATAAAATGTTTCTTGATATGCATCTTGTGGGGAATCCTTCTGTCATTGACCGGCAAAGTGGTTGTGAGGAACACACTCTTGTTCAACCAGAGCACGGTCGCGATGATACTTTTGGGAATGCTGTACGGAATCGTGCTCTTCATCGTCGGAGTCGTTCAATCGAATAATTCTAAAAAATAAAAAATCCAATCCGCCCCGCGAGGCGGATTTTTTGATTGGAAAATGTGTGTATTGACAACAGAGAAGATGGTATGCTAAAGTGGAGAAAAATCAAAATATGGAAGATATCATCCTGCCGAATGTTAATCTTGCAATCGCAAACGCCGAAGCAAAAGCTCTTGGCGAGGTTGCAGAAATCCATCGCAAAGCTTTTACTGAAATAAAGGAATTCATAAGAGCCAAATACCCGAAACTAACTTTAAAGACTGAAGAAATCGTGAAAAAAGGGAAAATTTTTTCAGAGATAGAATTCAAAAACGAGAACGATGAAGGAGAGACTTCCTGTTGGATTCAGCTCACAGAATTCGGTAATATCAGAATCCGTAGGTATGAAGGGAACCAATTGACAGAGGAAGAGACAGTTAATTCACTGTCAGGATTCAAACAAATAGCAAGAGAATTTTTCAAATGACTAAACCACCCGCACGAGGGTGGCTTTTTGTTTCTGTTTTTTGTTTTCACTAAAGACTTATAGACTAGTTTTTCCGCTTTTGCAGTTGCTCCCATACGACGAGCAGCGGTGAAGCGAGAAATATACTCGAGTATGTTCCGAAAAACATGCCGGCGGCGAGCATCAGAGAAAAAGTTTTCGTGGAATCCGGTCCGAAGAAAAAGAGTGAGAGGAGAACGAGAATGACCGTGAGCGAAGTGTTGATCGAGCGCGTGAAAGTCTGCGTGATGCTGTGCCCGACCGTTTCGGAAAATTCTTCTTTCGAATGATTCTCGCGATTCAATTTCAGATTCTCGCGGATGCGGTCGAAAACGACGATCGTGTCGGAAACGGACAAGCCGAGGACGGTGAGAAGCGCAACCACGAAGAGCGTGTCGATTTCCGTACCGCGGTAGTGCGCGACGACGGCGAAGACGCCGGTCGGAATCATGATGTCGTGAAGGAGCGTGATGACCGCGATGACTCCGTACTTCCACGATTTTACCGGACGCGAAACGCTTCGGAATGAAAAGGCGATGAAGATGATGATCA
>CALRFC010000009.1 GCA_943356395.1 Candidatus Nomurabacteria bacterium | reverse complement strand
AGGCCGCAGAGAAAAATCAAGCGTGCCGCTCTCGCCGGGCTCGACGGAAGCGAGCTGTGGCACGGTATTCTTGTCCCAGATGATCTGTTTTTCCGAAGAATCATAGAATCCGGCATTCGGCTTTACAGCGGATTTGTCGAAGGCGTTTCCGGAGAGATGCGCGGTGATGACGACATCGGAAATGCGCACCGGAAGATTGTTCTGCCAGTTTATGACGACCGGAACGCTCGCGCCTGAAGGCGAAGCGACTTCGCGCGCGCTCGAATCGTTGACGACGAGCCGTGCGGAAAGGAACGGCTTGGAAATGGTCACGAGATGCGCATATGAATTGTAGACGACGGAAAGCGCGGTCTTGTCTTTCGGATCGGATTCGCCGGCGGCGACGCGGAACGAGCGCTCTTCATTGTCTTCGCCGAAAATGATTCCTTTGAGCGTGATCGTGCGCTCCATGCCCTCCGTCATGCTTCCGAGATCCCATGTGTTGTTGCCGTAGGTCGGCTTCGGGTTCGAATCTTCGAAAGAAAATCCGGGCGGATAGTCGACATGCACTAAGATATCGCTCGTCGGATTCTTCGATGAGGCGGTTGCGGTTATGGAAAGCGAAAATTCCTGATTCGAAGCTATCGAATCGGATCCGGAAACGGCGAGACTGATCGGCGAAGAGCTGATGGAAATCGGGAAAACGGTTTCTTTCACGAAAATCGCGTTCGAGCCCGCGACGCGGTACTCGAGCGTGGCTTTCACGTCTTTCGCGCTTCCCTGTTCTCCGAAAAGGACGACATGCACATTTTCCGTAATGCGCTTGCCGGAGCCGAGCGTGCCGATGGAGATGCGCGGCAAGCGGACATAGTCGCCCGTCTGGTCGCCGGTCGAGCCCTTTGGATATTCCACCAATAGATCGGCGAGCTCGAGCGCGACGGTGTTCTTGTTCACGACTTCGATCTGGAGCGGAACATCTTCGCCGCCGGCGGCGAAAGAATTGCCGAGGATCGTGACATCGATATTATTATTTGAAACGCTGTTGCCGCCGCCGATCCATTTGTACACGGCAAAGCCGCCCGCGAGGACGAAAAGGATGAGCGAGAAGATGAAGAATTTTTTGAACACGGGAGTCCGGCTTTCCAATTTCTGCTGTATCATATCGCGGCCTTGAGACATTTTCTCGCCGGTCTCTTGCCACGATGTCGGCGCGTCGTACCGGATCTTGTGCAGGATGCCTTGGCGGGATTTGCGCAGAAGCGATTCATTCTTGCTGTTTAAGCGCTTGCTCAAATCCTCGATCCGATTTGTCTCTTCAAAATTATCCATGTTTTGATTATAGCAGATGTACCCCGATGCTAATATACGAATCACACTAATGATACAAATCGGAATTCGAATCCTATTCGTATAATTAGTATTCCATTGGTATATTTGCATCGGTGTACTACTTACTGTCCTCACATCTGGCTCTCCCTCAACGCCCGATTTATCTCAAAAAGCATATTCTTGCGCGGGAGAATGGAAGTCGAAAGCGATGACGGATCAAAATCGCGCGCGAGATATTCTTTCAATGATTCCTGATTTCCGATATAGCCCAATTCGTGGAGCACGCGGAGCACGAGCAAGAGCTCGATCGATTCTTGCGCTTCTTTGGTCGCGCCATGGAGAGAGTCGAATCCGCGGACGAGATCGTCAAAAATTTCCGGATGCGCGTGCTCGCCGTTTGCGAGCCGAGAGATGAGTGAAGAAATTCGGGCGATGATTTGGTGCGTCGCGCTAAAGCGCGGCGCACCCATATCACCATCTTTTAAAAACGATTTCATCGGCATGGCGCTCGTGATCCGCCACGCGTCTTTCCCGCGCACCAAGTCTGCATTTAAGAGAGAAAATTCTTGGAGCGTGTAGCGGAGTTTGGAAGAAATCTTGCGCACACCGGATGCGCGTGCGCGCAAAAGCCCGAGCTCGCGCGTGTAGAGCGTAAAGATCCTGTCCGCTTCGCCCGAATTGCGCGCGGAAAAAATGAGAGCGGGAGTGTGGTGGATGTGGTGCATGGGAATTAGCTGTTAGGTTTTAGCTGTTAGCTTTAAAACTTCCTCCAACACTTCCGGCAACTCGAAACAGCCACTGCCGCCATTCAGATGTCCGCCGTTTTTTATGGAAATAAGTTCGCAATCGAGCGACTTGGAAAATTTTTCCGCATGATCAAACGACACGAACGGATCGTTGTCGCCGTGAATGACCACGAATTTCTTGCACGCTTTTTTTATTTTCTCGAAATCAAACGGTGTGTCGTAGAAAGAATCGATCTGCTCTCTCGTGCTCGTGTACGGGCCGGATGCGAGAATCGCGCCGGAAACGGCATTGTCTCCGATTGTTTCCAGATATCGCAGTATGGCGCTCGATCCGAGACTGTGACCGACAAGAATAGCTTCCGAATAATTTTCCTGAACCGCTTCTTTGATCGTTTTTACCCACTCATTTTTTACCGGCGCCTCGGGAGTTGGCATCGGCAGTGCGCAGGCATAGATTCCCTCTTTTTCCAGCTCGCCCATGAGCCACGGCCGCCAACCGCCGTTTGGCGTTCCTTCGAATCCGTGAATGATGAAGACTTTTTTCATATTATTTCGCCATTTCCAAGAATTCGGCGAGAACTTCGGGAATTTCTTTCACGCCGTCGTCTTCGGTGAAGTGGCCGCGATTTTCCAAAATCGTGACTTTCGCGCCGAGCTTTTCTTCAAAAATTTTCTTGTTCTCCGCAAGATAATCGTAGGGCTCGTCGCTCGAAAGAAAAACGGAAATATTCGGACAAACGGATTTCACTTTCCCGAAATCGATCGGCGTCTCCGTCCACGGCTTGGCGAGCGCCTGCACATCGTCGCCTTCTTCCAAAATTATGCCGCCCAAATTAAACCAGCCGGCGACGAATATCGCGCCGCCGACTTTCGCGTCTTCCGGCAGAGTTTCAAAAAAATGCATCACTGTCTGCGCGCCGATAGAATGCGCGATGAAAAAAGTATTTTCGTCCGGAATTCCGACGAGATTTTTCAAAAACTCCACGCGCTCTTCGATGATCGGCGTATCGGTATTCGGCATTTCCGGCACAACAACCTCAAAGGGCTCGTTCCCTTTTTCAAGTTCCGCTCCGAGCCACGGATACCAATCGCTCTCCGGCACCCCGCTCCATCTGTGCAATATGAATACTTTTTTCATAACTCGGTCGCCTCGCCGATTGTCAGCACGACGAAATTGAGACTCGTTTCTTTCAAGATCGCTTCCGGCACGCGATGAAAGGGGCCGATGCGATCCGGCCTAAAGAAGCCGTCGTGGACGGGAAACATAACGCGCGGCTTGATGGCTTTCGCAAAATCGATCGCGTCTCGGATGTGCATCCACGGCCCCGCAACCGGTAGCGCGAGAATATCGACCGACCGATCCGGATTGTGGAAGCTGTCGCCCGGATAGTAGAATGTCCCGCCGATCATGTAGCCCGTGTTCTCGACTTCCCCGAACGCGCCGTAGATTTCCGCGTGCTTCGTGCCATATCCTTCGATGGAGACGCCGCTCGCATCGTATTTTTTCCCGTCGTCGACGATAGTCGCCGTTATTCCTTCCAGAGCTAAAATTTTTGCAACGGAACCGTTCGTGATGAGCCGCGCATGTGGAGAAACGGCGAGAATGTCTTTCACCGACTGCGTATGCAGATGATCCTGATGCTCGTGCGTGATCAAGAGCACATCGATTTCCGGCAATGTCTCCGGCAAATCGCTCCAAATGCCCGGATCGGTTAGGATTCGGACGCCGGAGGTCTCAATCAAAAGAGAGCAATGGCCGTATTTGGTGATTTTCATCCTGTAGTGAAAAATGGCATTGGCTTGCGCCGGGCTCGTCTTGCCAGATTGTGATAAAAAATAATGTATACCTTTTCCTTGTTAGTTTACAGAATACTCCCGTGCGCTATGCCATTTTCTACTACGGGATTCATCCTAAGTATTGTAGCAAATAATTTGCTCAAAAAAAGACTGCTGTAGCAAAAGAGGTGACAAATTATTAAATACAACATCTTTACACATTTAATTTCTCAAACTTACATTTAACAAGCCCCTGTTTGTTAAATGTAAGTTTGAGAAAAAACCGATCCAAGAATTTCACAAATTTATTTTTTCAGTTTAAAAAGTCTTTCAAGTCTTTTCTCGCCTTCAATCTTTTCAGCCACTAAATACAAAACTTCCTCTCCTAGACAGAAATTTGTCTTCATTAGAGCGATAAGTTCTCCGCAAGGAAACGGATACGCCCATACAGATTGTTGTATCATGCGAAAACCGAAAGATATCAGTTGTTGCCGAAAAAGATCGCGTCTGCGGCGTAAGTGTGTTGGAACATCAAAAATCACGATTCGCCATTTTCCATCCCATGTTTTAGGTTTCTTTATTACTCTGTTCTCCAGAGAATATTCTCTGGCTATGTTTTTTCCTTTTTGAGTCAGATTAATTTTGATATAACCGTCTTTTCCGTCATAAGACACCAATCCTTTTTCTTTTAAGCGCTTTATCGCGTTTGGCAATTCAGCTTTTTGACGTGCGGTGTCGATAATATCGGAAAAAGTAGGTCCGAGTTTTCCTCTTCTTGGTAATTCAGAATTCTTGACCGATAAAAGTTTCTTCAAAACCTCTTTCTCGATTGATCCTATCCTATAACCTTTGTAATAATATGGAGGCATAAAATAAGTATATCACGAATTTATTATAATTACATTTAACGGACAGGGGTTTGTTAAATGTAATATAGTTAAAACAAGATTTGTTAAAAATGGGTTAGATTAAAAATTTTACGAATCCCCTTCTATCATCTCGCCCACGATATAGCGAGAGCCGGCGGGACCGACGAATGCGGTGTGCTTTGCGCCGACGGGAACATCAAAGCGCTCGCCGGCGGACACTTTCTTTTTCTCGCCGGTTTCGGTAAAAGCAAAATCAACTTCGCCTAGGGTTATGAAAATGGAAACTTTGTCCTTGTGCGCATGCTCGGGATATTCCGTTCCCGCCTCGTCATGCCATTCATAGACATGCGAAAATTCTTTTTTGAATTGTTCCAGAATTTCTTGATTATTCATTTTAATTTTCTACCGGATAAATATCAAAGGCAACCTCTTCGTACGGATGGGCTGATTTCATTGCCGCTACAACAACTTCAATTTTTTCTCTTGCAACCAAAACTTCTATTCTTTCTTCTGCAACCATTTCGGGTTTGCCAACCTCTCCGATAGTTGGATTCGCACCCGCTTTGGGAACGAATCTGCCAAAACCTTTCGATGAAAAACTGCAATGCGAATAATTGCCGATAATTCCCGCCCCTGCGTCTCCCATAACTTGGCGAACAGTGTCCGCATTAGCTTCAGGAACAAATACTACGAGTTTTACATTTTTTGTTTGCATATATTTAGAGAAATTTTTCCATAATATATTCGTCATAATACGTTCCATCAAAGAAAACTTCCTTGTGAACCGTACCGACGATTTCAAATCCAAATTTCTTGTAAAGTGCGATTGCCGCTTCTTGCGTTGTTACAACCATGAGTTCAAGACGAATGACTGTCGTATCTTCGGAAATCTTTTTGATCAGAGCGTCCATCAAAAGAGAAGATATTCCCTGCCCTCGATATTTTTCATCAATATACACGCCGACGACAGTCGCGCTATGCTTCACCTTGCCCAGTCTTTCTCTGTAAGCGCCCATTGTACCGACAAGATTTCCGTCCTCTTCAGCAAAAACGGCATAGTCTTTCCTGTCTTCTCCTGTTCCTTCCAATCTCTTTTTCCATCTGTCTTCCGATTTTGAAAGCTCTTCTTCGGCTGTCGTGCCAAAAGCATACGGGACATTCGTAACCGCTCGTATTCTCAAATCTCTGTATTCTTGCCAACGCGAGGACGGCAAATCTGTGATTATTTTGATCATATATTTATTTCTTTATTTTTATCTCCTCTCCCGAAAAATCAATTTCTTTCGCGAGGACGACTTTTTTCATATCGTCTTCAAAACCGGAAACAGTTTCGCGCGCAGATTCGGGAAGTGTGAGGGAAATGACATCAGCTGGCGTCAGACCTTTTTCTTTTCGCATGTCTTGTATCGCGCGCAGGAGTTCGCGATAGTCGCCTTCGCGTTTGAGTAGAGGGGTGATTTCGGTGTTGAGAACGACACTAGCTCTTAGCGACTGGCTTCTAGCTTCTAGCGAAATTTCTTTTATATTCAATTCGTCCTTGATCAGCTCGACATATGATTCTTCCAGCTTGTCGCTTACAGCTTGCAGCTTCGAGAGTGGCTGGCGGACGGGAATCCCCGCTTTCTGCCGCGCTTCAAGGCCGAGCGAAACGATGTTTCTGACTATTCTCATATTCTCAAGAATTTGAGAATTGATTTCTCCCGCCTCCGGCCAATCTTCCAAATGCACAGATTCTTTTTCGCCGGAAACTTTCAAATACAATTCTTCGGCAAAAAATGGTGCGAAGGGCGCCATGAATTTTGCGAGTTCGATGAACACATGCTTAGTCGTGGCTAAGGCATAATTTTTGTCTTCTTCGTCGTCGCCCTTGAACTTGTCGCGCGAACGGCGGATATACCAAGTGGAAAAATCTGAAACAAAATCGCGAAGAGAGCGCGTTGGTCTGAAGAGATCGTATTTTTCAAGCGATTCCGTTCCTTCCGCGATAAGTTTATTCAATAAAGATAGAATCCACTTGTCCAAGACATTCGAGCTGTCCGCTCCCTTCAGATTCTTTTCTTCACCCGCATACAGTTCGTAAAATTTGTAGCAATTTTCCAAAAGCGTGAAAATCTTGCCTTGTATCTCTTTGACGACTTTTTCATCGTAATTTTTGGAATCGCCGGGCGCTGTGACTGTGTACATCCAAAAGCGCACGGTGTCTGCGCCGAATTTTTCCATCTCTTCCCACGCATCGATAACATTGCCTTTCGACTTCGACATTTTTTGCCCTTTTGCATCGAGCAAGTGTCCGAGGCATATCGCATTCTTGAATGGCGCTGGCTTATCGATGAGCGCGGAAACGGCAAGAAGCGTATAAAACCATCCGCGCGTCTGATCTATCGCTTCCGATATGAAATCTGCCGGATAGCCCTTCCCTTCTATCCATTCCTTGTTTTCAAACGGATAGTGATCCTGTGCAAAAGGCACGCACCCTGAATCAAACCAGACATCCATGACTTCCTTCACGCGGCGGAATTCCTTGCCGTCTTTTTCCAAAACTATTTCATCGATGAACGGCCGGTGCGGATCAAGCTCGTAATTGGCATTGTGCGGGAGCGGAACGAAAGGAAATTCCTCGTAACCGCCCGGCAATATTCGATTAAGATGCCACTTCTCCCACATGACTTCGTCGGCATATCCATTCTCGATGGCGGCAAGCACTTCCATGCCAATCCCGTGCGTTACAACAAGAATATTCTCACCGGCATGACGAGTGTCGATGTCGTAATAGAAAGAGGAAAAGCGTTGGCGCGCATCGGCAACACTCTCGCCATTCGGCGTCCGGAGATCGACGGTGTCGCCGACTTCTTTCCGCCATGCCATATAATCTTTAAAGAGCTTCCCGTCGAAATCGCCGAATTTGAATTCCTGCAATCTCTCATCGATTATAATTTTTGATTTATCGAAACCGATGGCTTCGGCAACGATTTCTGCTGTCTCACGCGTACGAACATAGGGAGAGCAATATATGACAGTGATGTTTTCGGATTTGAGTCTCTCTCCGGATTTGGCCGCATCGTTTTTCCCTTCGTCTGTCAAATGATGCGGATGGTCAGGAACAGCACTGCAAGTTCCATCGACATTGTGAACAGATTGTCCGTGCCGCATGACGAAATACTTGTTGCCGGATTTTTTCGCGTATTTCTTCAGTGTTTCAAAAGAATCGACGACGATCTTTTCTCCGTCGTCCGCAATCCAGACCGGAAGCGGCGTCCCCCAATAGCGCTCACGAGAAACCGCCCAATCCCTCGCTTCACGGATCCATTCGCCGAAACGGCCTTCCTTGATGTGCTCCGGTTCCCAGTTTATCGTTTCGTTCCTCGCCACAAGCTCGTCGCGCAATTTTGACATGGCAAAATACCATGACGCTCGCGCGTAATAAATAAGCGGAGTCTTGCAGCGCCAGCAGTGAGGATATGAATGTTCGTATTTTTCTTTTTTGAAGAGCAGCCCGCGATGCGCCAAATCTTTTACGATATCGACGGCGACATCTTCGCCTCCGCCCGAACGATTGGAATCGTCCGGTCGGGCGGGTTTAACGAATTTTCCTTCCAGAAATCCCGTCCCTTTGATGAATGTTCCGTCCGGATTCACAAGATGGAATTTCGGCAAACCGACTTTCGTGCCGAGCTCGAAGTCGTCAGCCCCGTACATGACAGCCGTATGCACGATGCCGGTGCCGTCTTCCGTGTTCACGAAATCCGCCGCGTAGACCTTGTATGCAGGTGCTAGGTTCAAGGCGCTAGGTGCCAGATCTTTGAAATACGGATACAGCGGCTCGTACTCCATGCCGACCATTTCAGAGCCCTTATGTTCAGCGATGATTTCGTATTGATCTGTGATGATCTCCAAACGATCTTTTGCAATCACCAAGATTTCATCGCCGATTTTTATTTCCACATACGAAATATCTTTGCCGACTGCGAGCCCGACATTTCCGGGAAGTGTCCACGGCGTCGTCGTCCATGCCAAGAAGTATCCGTTCTCCGTGCCTACGATCTTGAATTTTGCCGTGACCGACAGATCTTTTACATCTTCATACACGCCCGGCTGGCCGAGCTCATGCGAAGAAAGCCCCGTGCCACAGCGCGCGCACCACGGTAGGATCTTATAATCCTGATAAAGATACCCGCGCTCAGAAGCCTTTGCGATTATATTCCACGACGACTCAATGAAATCATTGCTCATTGTAAAGTAGGCGCGAGAATTATCTACCCAAAATCCCATTCGATCTGTAAATGTTTCCCATTCTTTCGTATAGCGCGTAACTATTTTTTTGCATTCAGCATTAAATTTTTCAATACCCATAGACTCAATATCTTTTTTAGATTGAAGTCCAAGTTCTTTTTCCGCCTGGATTTCAACTGGCAAACCGTGACAATCCCAGCCCGCGCGGCGATCGACACGAAATCCGCGCATCGTCTTGTAGCGTGGAATGACATCTTTGAATGCTCGCGCCTCGAAATGGTGCAGCATTGGAACGCCGTTTGCTCCGGGAGGACCTTCGTAAAAAATGAATTCGCCGGCGAGAGATTCTTTTTCGAGCGATTTTTCGAAAATCTTATGCTCGCGCCAAAAGTCGAGAATTTTTTCTTCCCTGCCCACCTGAATAGACTTGCCGTCTTTTTCGGCGGGCCTCAAAGCGGCGGCTGATTTTTCTAGTTTTTCAGATTTGATTGACATTGTTATCTATATATGAAATGATACGAAAAAATCATTTTATGCAAATACTGATCGCTTTTCCGCTTACACTTTTGTTCGTTTATCTCTTTTTCGGTCTACTTATAACCATGGTAAACCCATTCGGACCAAATCTCTCAATCAAAAGATTGGAGGAACCGCTTGCGACGATCATGTTGCGGTCATTCTTTCTTTGGCCGTTCATTTGAATGAATGAAAAAACTCGCCCTCACTCACGACCAAAAGTCATGATGCAAGGACGAGTTTTCTTTTTGGAGAAAATCGTGGTACCACCTTGTTTGTGGGGCAGAAAAATCGCGGAGCGATTTTTCTGCCTTTCTCATTTACCGGATTCTACTCCCCCGTTTTGCCGAGGTTTCTTCCCGAAGCTCCCCTGCCGAAAGCTCACGCAATCAGGCGGGCAAAGAGGTGATGCCTGCCCGGATTCCGGACGGGGCCTCTTCATCGCTTATGTTCTAATCGTAACACACGAAGCAAAAAACGCGAAACAAGAAAAGCTTCCAGCTTTATTTTCCATCTTCTGTCTTCTATCTTCTATGTTCTATGTTTTATGCTTCCTACTTCCCGTGCACTTTATTCCAAATCGTCGCGAAGAGAGAGCTGATCGCGTAGGCGACGATGAATGCCATGACGACGAGCCCGACCGCCGTTCCCCACGAGAATTCTGCGACTGTGTAGGGATTTTCCATGAAATGCATTCTGTACACGAAATCCATTATTGTTTGAGCGACGCCCAAACCGACTAAGACCGACCAAATAACATGCATGACCGCCGCAAAATATCCGAAGGTGAGCGCAAATTTTGATCTGTTGATCATAAAATTTCAAGAAAAACTAATAATTAGAAGTATACACCCTCTTCGAATATCGCAACAGCAAAAAAATCCTGTAGTGAATCCTGTAGTAGATCGCGAATAAGCGATTCACTACGGGATGAATTTTGACGATGCTCTTACAGAGCGCGCTTCGCGCTTCGTCAAAATCTACTACGGGATAAAAAAGCCGGCACACTGTGCCGGCTTCGATTTACTTGAGAGCTTCCGTGTAAACTTTCTTCACGACCTCATCCATGATCGAAACGACATTAGATGCCGCTCCTAAGCGCAAATTGTCGCTTGAGACGAAGAATTCCAAAACATGTTTGTCGTACGGATCGATGCGTATGCGCCCGACGGATGCATAATCATGCCCGACAGAATGTATCGGGCTCGGCTCGTCCTCGATCTTGATGTTTGAACCGTCCAAAAATGCTTGTTTTATTGTAGCGCTATCGAAAGCTTTTTTGAAAGTTACGCGCACTGCCGCGCTGTGTCCATAAGGAATCGGCACGCGCAGGCATGTCGGAGAAATTTTCAGCTGACTCCCGAGAATCTTCGGCATTTCGCGCATGACTTTTTCCTCTTCAGTGTTCCAAGAAGATATCCTTTTGGGATCAAGCGGATCCTTTTCCCTGCCGGATGCCGGAATTATATTTCCGAATATTTGCCCGACAAATGGAGAGTGCGGATAATACGCACTCTTTCTCGACTCTTCTTCAAGCGCTATGAGTCCGCGCATACCGGATCCGGAAACCGCTTGAAAGACGCTTGCGGAAACATGATCGATTCCAAATCGGAAAAGCGGATAGATGGCTGTCGCGAGCATCGTCGCAACGCAATTCGGACTCGCGATGATGACGGGTTTTGTCGCATCGCACTCCCACTTCGTGATGCCGGGAATGACAAGTGGTATTTCTTCGTTGGTGCGCCACGCCGGAGAATTGTCGATGACGAACGCTTTGTTCTCCGCGAATCTCGGAGCCCACTTTTTTGAAACAGACTCCGGTGCGGACATGAGAACGAAAGCCGGATCTTCTTTGATAGCGTCTTCGCACGAGACGACTTGCACGCTCCCGAAGGGAGCTATCGGCACGGATTTCTTTTCATTGATCGATCTTCCGGATGCGACCGGAATGATTTGATTTCCCGAATCGGCGGAAAGATTCAAATTCTTTTCCAAGATGCTTAGTATGGCGCGCCCGACAAAGCCGGTGGCACCGATGACTGCGATTTTCATGATTTTTAGTTTTAAAATGTTTATGCGTACATTACATTACCGTACTGAAAATGTAAAGGATGTTGACGAATCCATCTGAAAAATGTAGTATGGAAAAAACTTTCAAATGAGTAATAAAAACAGAGACATTGTTATCGAAAACAACAAGAAAGATTTCGCTTCGGCCCACGGCGCGATATTTTCGCTCCGCAGAATTGCGGAGAAAAAACAGGATTTCGTGAGAAAAGAAACGCGAGAATGCATCCATGCGGCGCTCGCGATAGTCGATGAAGATTTCCCGAAAGAGCTCGGCGCGGAACTCTCCGCGCGGTCCGTGATGTCCGGAAAAAAGGAGAACAGGCATTTACGGGGAAGCATCCCGCTCGCCGAAGAGATCATGATCCATTCGAACATGATTCCCGACCGGACGCTCGGGAATGTCTACAAATACATGCGAATCTTTGCGGGCAACGGCAAGGACACGAAAATGACTTGTCCGCTCGACGAAGGACTCTTTCTCGATTTCTTGAAAAGGATATCGAAATCGCTCGCTATAAAAAGAGTGACGGGAGTGCAGTAAAAAAACCAAACCGAGCGCGCGCTCGGTTTTTTTATGCGGCGCGTTTGTAGCTCGCCTCTTCCGCGATTTCTGTCGGCGTGAGTCCGATTTTTGCAAAATCCTCGAGCGTCTTACAATTCTCGCAAACCGATACGCCGTTGCGCCCGTTCGCGTAGAAATATATGTCGTCCCCTTTTCGTCCGACGATCGCACATGATTCGCGCATCTTATTTTCTTCGAAAGAATCTCCGACGGAAAACGGCAGTCCAAAAAAAGATTCAACCGATGTATCGAGCTCGACCAAAGTTCCGCGCGCGGTGCGAAATGTCTTCAGGTTCGGATTTTCCGGATTTACCGAGATCGATTCTTCCGGATTGATTTCTTTTTTAAAGATTTCTTTCATAGTTTCTACATTTTGTCCGGAATCCTTATTCCAAGAATATCGAGTCCGTTTTCCATGACTGTTTTGAACGCAAGCGTGAGTGCAAGCCGGCGGGACGACGCCGGATCGGCGGCATCGACGATTTTTTCTTTCGCATAAAAAGAATTGAAGGCGGAAGAAAGCTCGGTCAGATAGGTCACGACATGATGCGGCTCGATTTCTTCCCATGCGCGGAGCACGACTTCGGGATATCGCACGAGCAACTTTTCCAAATTTGAAACTTCACTTAGGTGCCTTGCTCCCAAGTCGGGTGCGATGTTTTCTTTTTTTGCTTTTTCCAAAACCGATCCGGCGCGGGTAATCGCATATTGCAGATATGGCCCCGAATCCCCTTCCGTAGAAATCGATTTTTCCACATCATAGACGATGTCGCTGCCGGTTTTCGAGCGGAGAATCGAATATTTTATCGCGGCAACGCCGATGATTTCAGCTACATTCTTTTTTTCCGCTTCGGAAAGATCGCGGTCTTTCATCTTTTCGAGAATCGTCTCCACTGTATCGCGGATAAGCGACACGCCGGTGACGACATTGCCTTTGCGCGAGCTCATCTTGCCGGAAGCGAAGCGCATCATGCCGTGCGTGATGTGGATCATGCGGTCGGCGTATTTTTCTTTCGGAAACATCCGGCGGATGGCTTCGATCAGGACAGACATGTAATCTTTCTGCTCGGTCGCCGTATCGACGATGGAAATATCCGGATCGTAGTCGGCAAATTTTTTCACCGTGAGCCCCAATTCTTTGGCTTCATACGGCGCGAGCCCGGCGGAAGTCAGGAATACGCGGGTATGGAGCTTCGGATCAAATTTTTCCGCATGAAAGACGATCGCACCGTCGGAATTCTCGAAAACGCCTTTCTCCAAAAATTCTTGGACGAGCTGTTTGCCCGTCTCCGCCATGTCGGATTCGAAATAGTAGACATCAAATTTCGTGCCGAGGATTTTGTAAAGCTCTTCGAATGCGTCGAGTGTGATCTTCCTTCCTTCTTCGTAGAGCGGCCAGATTTCCCCGTCTTTTTCGTACAGGCGCTTGTTGAGCGAATCGATCTCTTCGATCGCGTCGGCGTCGTTCTCATACGCATGCGCGCCCACGACATAGCATTCGCCGATGTAGTCCGCGATTTCCGAGACGGATCCGCTCGGGTATGCGCCGCCTTTTTTCAAGATGCCATAGAGCGCTTTGGCGACATGGAGCCCGATGTCGCCCTGATAATTCGCACGAATGACTTCCGCGCCTTGATTGGCGAAGACGCGCGAAATGGATTCGCCGATCGCGTTGCTCATCAAGTGCCCGATATGGAACGGCTTGAACGGATTCGGCTGGGTATACTCGACCATGACTTTCTTGCCGGAAAGAATCTCTCCTTTGCCGAAATCCTTCCCGTCGCCGAGAATCCTCGCGATTTCTTTTTCATAGAAATCTTTCGAGAGAAAGAAATTTATGAATCCGGCGCCGGCGACGCTCATTCGTTCTACTTGTTCTAACTGTGGTAATTGTTGCAACTGCGCGACAATCTTTTCCGCGAGCTCGCGCGGAGGAATTCCCGCGCTTTTTGCGAGAGCGAGCGCGACATTCGTCGAGTAATCGCCGTTCGCCAAATCCGCCGGACGCTCAATAACTATCTTGCCGGAGAGGGAGAGTTTGGCAAGCGCCGCAGTAATGTGCTCGCGCAACGAGTCTTGTATCGAGTCTTTCATCATAAGCATGAGTCTAGCATGAAATCTGCAGTGCAAAAATCCCCCGCTTTCGCGAGGGGATTTTTGCACTGTAGTCTGTGTTCTATGTTCTATGTTTTATGATCTATGATCTATGCTACATGTTTTATATTCTTCAGTACGAAATCACAACCGCTCCGTGTTCGCCGGAGATTCCGGGCGATCCGGAATTTCCGGAATAATTTCCGCCTTTTCCGCCGTCACCGCCTTTGCCGTACAGATTATCGCAGACACTTGAAGAAGAATTGAAGCCGCCCAAACCGCCAGTTCCGCCGTTGCCTCCGGTGCTAGAGCCGGAGCTCTGAAAACCGGAATCGCCCGTGCGGCATTGTCCGGGTGTTCCCGGCGGCGTTACGCCCGAGCCGTTACAGCTCGCGCCCGAGCCGTTCGCTCCGTGTCCGCCCGTGCCTCCCGCTCCGCCGGAGCCCGCGAGAATCTGCGTGCCGTTCTTGAGAACGATCGTGTTTGATGCCGATGTGCCGCCTGTTCCGTCATGCGAAGAGAACCCGCTGTACGCTCCGCCCGTGCCGTGCGCGCCTCCGGAGCCGGTAGTGATCGTGAGAACATCGCCGGCAGATACGGGCACGGACGCGATATCGGAAAACGCTCCGCCTTGCGCGCCGGATCCTCCGCCGCCGCCGCAGGCAAGATTTGCGCTTCCTCCCGATCCTCCTCCGCCGCCCGCGCCCCACGCCGAAATATGCAAAGAGGTTACGCCTGTCGGGACGGTGAACGAAGTGTTGTTCGCGCACGATCCGCATCCCGCGCCGGAGACCAGAGTCTTCGATTGAGTGCCGCTAGTATTCCTCGTCCATTTGTATTGCGCGGCGCTGACATTGAGCGTGAAGCTCGATGTCGCCGATTGATTGTTGGGACCCGTGCAAGAAACGGTAAAAATCGTGTCGGTGACATTGTTGAAAATTTCCTGCATGCCGAATGTCGTATCTTTGCCTCCGTCCCAGCCGGCTTTCTGGGGCGACGATGTGCCGGTGCAGGCCGTTGCGCCGAGCGAAACCCAAGAGAGCGTGGTTTGAGATCCGGAAGTGATATTTGCCGGCGCGCCGCGGATTTTTACGGTAAGCGGAATCGTCGTTGCCGACGCCGCAGGCGGACACATGATGACTGTACCTTGATCATTTGTGCAGAGATTTTGGGGATATGTTGTTGTTAAGTTGTTCGCAATCTTGAATTTATCAAAAGAAAGAGTGCTAGTGATTGCATCAGTATAACCAATCCTCACATTCCCCCGAAGAGTGGAGGATGTGGTCGTGAACAAACTCTTTGCCTTTAAAGTACCCAGACAGCCTGTTGTCACACAGCCAACTTCAACAACAGGAGAAGTGCTGTCATTAAAAATTTTAAACTGTCCGCTCTTTGTCTGGAGATTCGGCCCAACATTGACCGGCGCGGCGACATTTCCGTTCGGAGCGGATGCCGAGGGACCCACCCACGCGGATACGAAACCGAATCCCGCGACCAGTGCGATCCCGAAAAGAATAAGGGTAAAACCTTTTATCAGTTTTTTTAATTCCATATGCGCAAATTGTATCAAACAACAAATCTATGGTCCACGCTAAAAACCCGAAAAGCATAGCTTTTCCCTAGCTGTGGAAAACTTGCCTTTTTCATATAAAAATGGTATAGTGATTCCAGGTTGTACAAGCGTTCAGTATTTGAAAGGCTCTATAGCTCTTTAAAAATAAAAAACATGAAAAAGTTACTCTTTGGAGCTTCTTTTTGCTTGATTTTTTCATTGCAAAACAAAGCTCAAAGTACATGGCATCCGTTTGCGAACGGCTGTCCTGATTACATCAATTCTCTTGCCCAATCGGCAGACGGCGACACATTGTTTGCCGGTACCGATGCAAGTGGTGCGCATCTTGTTTCTTACACGGACTTTACCGGCTCGTACCATGCGTACACCGGACTTACCGACACTGCTTTCGTTTTGAAACGCGTCGGTTATGAAGTCTGGATCGGGACAACAACAGCCGGAGGCGGCATCAAAAGATTCCGTAACAATTACGGGGTCATGGGATTCGGGACAGGAATAACTTTCATTTCCGGAAGCGTAATAACGATCGCCGTAAACAAGGCCGAAGACAAAGTCGCGATCGGCGGCAGGTTCCTTGCCTTGAATTTGAACGGGGACACTCTCCGAAATTCTGCGATGTATGTACGAACCTCCGGAATGTGGTATCAATTACCAAACATTCCTCCGGATTCTTTCATGGGAGAAATGTACCCGAAAGTAAAAAGATTGGTCTTCTTAAACGATACTTTATTTTCTGCTGATGCAATCGGTGATCCGGGTCGCGAACATATTTGGAAAATCGGAAGCGAAACAGACACAGCTTGGCAAGCAAGCGGTCTTGGTTTTTATTTCTCTGCCACCGATTTTGTGCACGGAGTTTACGATATGGAAGTCGTTGATGACACTGTCTTGTATTATTCGGCTACGACTTGGTTATACTTGGATGAATTTTTGTTCCGATACAAAAAATCTGAGGGCGTGAATTTCCTTGGTCATGGAAATGACAATGGTCTTTATGAACTAAAACCGATTTCCAAGGACACGATGTATATCATCGGTGGAGAATTTACTTCGCTTGAGTCAGGAGGAGTCTCAATTACGAATTGTCATGGGCTTATACAAATGACTCAGTATGACACGACTTGTTTGATTCAAATGACTGGACCAAATACAATGGGTACCCCTTTTGATCTTGAATTCTACAAAAATCACATTGTCATCGGAGGTCCAATATTTAAACTCG
>CALRFC010000008.1 GCA_943356395.1 Candidatus Nomurabacteria bacterium | reverse complement strand
GGATAAATGATCGAAAGTATAGATTGTTTTTTCACGAGAACATTATTTTAATTCAAAGTTACATTACTCAATAACTCTGAAATAGTCAAGAGCTTTCCGTAAATCTCGCATATGGCAAAAATACGGAAATAAAAAAAGCCGAAGCGCGTAGCGTTTCGGCACAATTCTTCAGATAAAATCAAAAAAAGATTGAATCAAAAGCTAATTCAGCTGATTTACCATCAATCGAAAATATATCAGGTTCCAAATCAGCTCCACATTCATCAAATAGAACACACGGTTCTTTCATCAGCTCTCTCGAAACTTTAAAGAAGACTACTTCTCCATTTATTACTGCATAGTTTGTTTCCATATTTAAGAACTTTGTTTTGTTCCTTACTTATACTATAGTCATCCCTGTGACTAGTCAACAGCTCAAAAAACTTAAGATTCCCGACAAGTCCGGCGTTTATTTCTTCATGTCCGGACGGAAAATCCTCTATATCGGCAAGGCGACTTCGCTTCGGGATAGAACAAAGAGTTATTTTTCCAAGGACTTGATCGAAACCCGCGGGCCGCTCATTTTGGAAATGGTTTTCAAGGCTGATGGTTTGAAATGGCAAGAAACCGATTCGGTTTTGGAGGCGCTCATCTTGGAAGCCAACCTCATAAAAAAGCACCAGCCCTACTACAATACGAAAGAGAAGGACGATAAGTCGTGGAACTGTGTAGTGATTACGAACGAGAAATTACCACGCGTATTAATTGTCCGGCAAAAAGAGATTTCTACGGAGAAGCTTCCTGCTCCCAGCTTCCTGCTTCCAGCATCGAAAAAGCTAGAAGCAAAAAGCACAAAGCTAAAAGCAGTTTTTGGTCCATACACCAGCGGTTCGCAACTTCGCGAGGCGATGAAAATCATCCGCCGGATTTTTCCGTTCATCGATGAACATTCGGCCAAGAAAGGCCAACGAGAATTTTATCGGCAGATCGGGCTCACGCCGGAATCGCGCAAAGAATACGCGCGCAATATCCGACATATAAAATTGTTTTTCGAAGGCAGAAAACGACAGCTCTTGTCCGCTCTCCGAAAAGAAATGATGTCGGCCGCCAAGGAAAGGGATTTTGAACGCGCGGGAGAAATAAAGAAACAGATTTTCTCTCTCAATCACATCAATGATGTTGCACTTTTGAATAAGGATTCGCTAGAAGCTAGTCGCCAGTCGCTAGTCGCTGATTTCCGTATCGAAGCCTATGATGTGGCGCATACGAGCGGGCAAAACATGGTCGGAGTTATGACAGTGGTGGAAGAAGCCGAGCTTGCAAAAAATGAATACCGGAAATTCAAAATCAAAACAGTTTCCGGCGCCAACGATCCGGCGTCGCTTCGCGAAATCATCACTCGCCGCTTGGGGCATGCGGAGTGGCCGCTTCCCAACCTCATCGTCGTCGACGGCAACGACATCCAAAAGCGCGCCGCGGAAGACGAGATAAAAAAGAGGGGATTCAACATTCCTGTCGTCGCCGTCGTGAAGGACGAGCGCCACAGGCCGCGCGCGCTTTTGGGCGCGCGCGGCACAATCATGTTCCACAAATCCGCCATCCTCCTCGCCAACGCCGAATCCCACCGCTTCGCCATCAGATTCCACAAGCAAAAAAGAGGAAAAAGTTTTTTGAATAAATAAAAATAAAGCCCCCGCTAGAAGCGGGGGCGATGGAGATCATGCGATTTTGAGTGCGTTCAGTATGCACGAGGTTACCTCGTTTACATTTTCGTTGTTCGGGTAGGTTATGTCGTAAAAACAAGTACCTTTTTCACTGTCTAATTTAATCAATCCGTAAATCGGACGCTTAGATTCGTCGTTACAAGAAAATTGTATAGTTTTGTCGTTGTTGTTCAGTTCAACATGCACATTTTTTATTTTCTGTTTCTTGGAAACGATTCCAAGATATTTTTTGAAATTATCCGATATCTGTTGGATGGTCAAATCCTCCGGATTTTCTATGGTTTGTTCTGTTTTCATTTTTTAAGTTTTTCTGTTTTGAGAGTAGCACTGTGTTTGGTTTTAGTCAAGCCATTTTCTTTTTCGCATTTTCCTCTGTTCGCTTCTCGCTTTTTGCTTTATACTGATTCACATGATTCGAGTCGGTGTCGTGCGCGGTGGGTTTGCTCCGTACCAACCGGTTTCCATCCGGTCGGGCGCTTTTGCGATGAACGCGCTTCGGGAAAGGAATATGCAGCCGATCGATATTTTTGTGGACGAGGAAGGATTGTGGCACATGCGCGGCAAAGCCGTTGACGGAGAAAAAATCCGCCGGAATATCGATGTCGCGGTAAACGCGCTCGCAGGCCCGTACGGCGAAGACGGCGGCCTCGCTCGCGATCTTGAGATGTTGGGAATCCCGTATGTCGGTTCGTCGCCCTTCATTTCTTCGCGGACATACGACAAGCGCGCGATCAAGGAAGACATCGGCAAGCTCGGATTCAACACGCCGAAAGATATTCTTGTGAAAGGACGCGGACACGGCGACTATGCGATGCCGATCGAAGCGTATGCCGAGTGGCAGGCGGAAAGCGTTTTCAGAAGAATGTCCGGACCGTGGGTCGTGAAGCCGACCCGCGGGAGCTCTTCGTACGGGGTTTTCATCGCAAAGAATTATCCGGAATTGAAGAACGCGCTCGCGATCTTGGGCGAAGAAGGCGACGATATCCTCGTGGAAGAATTCATCGACGGCAAGCATGTCGCGGGAGCGGTGATCGAAGGATTGCGCGGCGAGCCGGCGTATGCGCTTCTGCCGCACGAAGTCTCGACGGGAAGCGGATTCTTTGATTTCGAATCGAGGGCGATCGGCGCATACGAAACGAGAATTTTGCGCGATACGAACGGCACGGGGTATGTTGAGAAGATCTGCAGGAATATTTTCAAAGCGCTCGGCATCCGGCACATCGCACTCATGGATATGATCGTTTCTCAAAAAGGAATCTATGTGAGCGAGATCGACACGGTTCCGGAATGGCACGAAGAAGCGCTCCTTCACCGACTGCTCGCGTCGACCGGCATCACGGCGGGCGAATGTCTGGAACATCTCATCCGAACCGCGCTTTCGAAACGCTAGCCGCGGGCGTTGCAATATCCGCCGAAAAATGCTACTTTAGGAATCAGTCTTTAAAATTTTAAATTTGAGATTTCAAATTTGAAATGTATACGGGCCCATAGCTCAGTTGGTAGAGCAGCGCTTTTGCAAAGCGAAGGTCAGGAGTTCGAATCTCCTTGGGTCCACAAATAAAATACTGCCTTTCAGGGCAGTTTTTTATTTGTGGACACAAAACAAGCAAACTGCTTTGCTTGTGTGGAGATTCGAACAGCGGAGCCATATTTGCGCACCAGCGCAAATAGGCGAGCTGGTGCCCAGACTAAAATTTTTGACGAAAAATTTTAAGTCGCGGGCGAATCTCCTTGGCTCGCGGTTCGGCGAGCACGCCGAACCGCGAGGCGGGGTCGAGAGTACTTAGTCCGCGCAGGATGTACTCATCCGAGCAGACTTAGTAACTCGTGACCGAATCTCCTCCTTGTTGTACCCATGTACGCTCCGCATCAGTTTTGCTATACTTTCTTCAAATGGCTGATGACGACCGCGTAACATATTTCGGCGAGACCGATTACCGCAACAAGCGGACGCCTTTTGGCATTAAAGCAATCGACAGAACCCGCCATGTCTATGTCATCGGAAAGACGGGCATGGGAAAATCGACCGTTCTCGAGAACATGGCCGTGCAAGACATCCAAAACGGCGAAGGCACGGGCTTCATCGATCCGCACGGAAGCACCGCGGAAAAATTGCTCGATTATGTGCCAGAGCATCGCATCAAGGATGTCGTGTATTTCGCGCCGTTCGATATCGAGTACCCGATTTCGTTCAATGTCATGGAAGATGTCGGTGCGGACAAGCGGCACTTGGTCGTCTCCGGCTTGATGTCGTCTTTCAAAAAGATCTGGGTCGACGCGTGGAGCGCCCGCATGGAATATATCCTGACGAACATCCTCCTCGCGCTTCTCGAATATCCGGACTCCACGCTTTTAGGCGTCAACCGCATGCTCGCCGACAAGGAATACCGCAAGAAAGTCGTCGAAAATGTTTCCGATCCGTCGGTGCGGTCTTTCTGGCTCGATGAATTCGCGAAGTACGGCGACAAATACATGCAGGAGGCCGGCGCGGCGATCCAAAACAAGATCGGCCAGTTCACCTCGAATCCTCTGATCCGAAATATCATCGGCCAGTCGAAGTCGTCGTTTGATATTCGTAAGATCATGGACGAAAAAAAGATTCTCATCATGAATCTCTCAAAAGGCCGTGTGGGCGAGCAGAACGCGTCGCTTCTCGGAAGCATGCTCATCACAAAAATCTATTTGGGCGCCATGAGCCGCGCCGACGCCGACGCCGAAACGCTCCGCCGCCTGCCCAATTTCTATTTCTATGTCGACGAATTCCAATCATTCTCATCGGACTCTTTCGCCGACATCCTTTCCGAGGCGCGCAAATACAAATTGAATCTCACGATTGCGCACCAGTATGTCGAACAGATGTCGGAAGTCGTGCAAGCGGCTGTTTTCGGCAATGTGGGCACGATGATCGTCTTCCGCGTCGGCTCGTTTGACGCGCAGATTTTCGAGAAAGAATTCGCGCCGCAATTCGTCGCCGACGACATCGTGAATCTCGGCCAATACCAGATGTATCTGCGGCTCATGATCGACGGCGTGGGCTCAAAGCCGTTCTCCGCGCGCGGCATGGCGCCGATCGCCGCGCCCGCGATTTCATACAAGAAAGAAATCATCGATTATTCGCGTGCCCACAACGCGAGCCCGAGAGCAAAAATCGAAGAGGATATCAAATCGTGGCACGCGCCGATAGCTCCTCCGCCGCGGCGCGACGATGCGGCGGCGTATCGTCCGGCCGGAGCGGGAGTCGGTGCGCAATCCGGAAGTGTGGCACCTTTGCCGCGGAATCCCGTGCCGCAAGGCGCCGTAAGAACGCAGTCGCCGCTCCACCAGCCCTTCAAAGAAGGATTCAAGCAATTTTCCGCTCCGGCAAAAACCGCCGCGCCCGTTTCGCGCATTCCGGCGCCGACGCTTTTCGTCCGGAAAGACGCGCCTCCGGCGAATAGTTCACAGCCGATTCCGCAAAAGAATTCTCCCGCGCTCAAAGATATTTTGACTGCGCTCGAGAAAGATACCGAACCGATTCCGGCAAGAGCGCCCGCTCCGTCGCACGCGCCGCGGCCGTTTCAAAATCCTGTCCGGCAAAATCCGCCGGCTCGTCCGGCGCAATCCGCGGAACCGATTCAAACCGCTCGTCCGCCGATCGCATCTCAAATTCCGAAACAAGAATCCGTCTCGCTCGATTCGCTCAAGCCGAAAATTCCACAGCCCCATGTCCAAACAAAAGACGCGCGACCGGAAACCATGTCCGGCTTGAAGGCGCTTCTCTCGAAAGTCGTCACGGAACACAAGCAGTCGGGACAGGAAAAGAAATATTCTCCCGCTCCGTCTCCGCGCCCCGCCGCACATGCTTCATCAAACGCTCCGAAAATCTCTCCGCAGAATCAGAGTGTGCGAACGCCAAACCCATCCTCCGCAGAAACTGTTTCGAAAAAGCCGAAAGAAGTTCCGGAAGACGTTTTGCGGAAAATATTGGAATAATTTCGCCATGAGCATTCGGGAAAAAATCTTTGTTTCGTTCGCCGCGATCATCGGGTTGCTCTTTCCGCTACACGCGTTCGCTTCGATCATATTTTCGGAAGTCATGTACAATCCGACAGGCGACGAGACGAAGAACGAATGGGTGGAAATTTACAACAACGGCGGATCTTCCGTCTCGATTTCCGGCTGGACATTCATGGATTCTCCGACATCGTCGCACCACGGATTGAATACCCCCGCGCAAGGATCGTTCACGATCGCCACGGGCGCGTATGCGATCATCGCGAACGACGCAACAACTTTCCTTTCTTCGCATTCCGGCGTTTCCGCGACCGTCATCGACAGCTCTTTTTCCATGAAGGACACTTCCGCCAACACGATTTCCTTGCTCGACGCTTCCGGCGCGAGCCAAGCGACGATGAATTATGATCCGGCGGACGGCGCGGCGAATGACGGGAATTCGCTCCAGCTCGTCGGCAGTTCGTGGCTCGCGGGCGCTCCGACTCCGGCCGCGCAGAATTCCGCGTCGTCACAGAGCGAAGAGACTGCGAGCACGGTCGAAGACGACAAGAACGAAATCACTGATTTTGTCCCGAGCGGGTTTACCGCAGAAATCCTTGCGCCAACGGTCGTCGCCGTCGGCGTTCCGGCGGAGTTCGACTCTTTCGTAGAGAACGAGAAGAAAGAAAAGATAAATACCGGCCGCTATGAATGGAGTTTCGGCGACGGCTCGTCCCTTTCGTACATAGACGAGAAGCCGTTCACCCACATGTTTGAATATCCGGGCGAATATATCGTGACGATGACTTTTTTCGAAAATTCTTCCGGCGACAAGAGCGATGATTCCGACCAGCTTTCGATCACGGTGACGGACAATCGTTTCGTGTTGGGTAATGTCGGAGCGGACGGGTCGGTTTCCATAAAAAACATTTCATCATATCAGACGGATCTCGCCGGCTGGAGCGTCTCATCCGGCGGTTTCCGCTATACATTTCCGAAATTCACGATCGTTCGAGCAGGAAGCGCGCTTACGGTCGGCCCGCGGATTTTGGGATTTTCCGCGGACGCGAGCGATACGACTCTCTTCACGCCCGCCGGAATCCTTGCCGATCGTATCCCACGGAGCGGGCGGAAAATTTCGCATAGCGCTTCCTCGGCGTCTTCGTTCTCAAATTCTTCCGCCGATTCCGAAAAAAATTTCGTCGCGGCAAATACAGAAAGCATTCCGTCGGCAAGCATACTTCTGCTCGCATCCGGTGCCGTTTCTCAAAAACCCATTTCAGAAAAACCGACGAATCATGCCGTTTGGTACATTACTTTTGTGATCCTCCTTTCTCTGGCCGGAACGGCGATCTATTTCATCCGCCGTGCGCCGATGCGGAATCTTTCGGAGAGCGAAAAGATCGCGAACACTTTTTCGATCGAAGAGGATTTGGAAGGGGAATAATACACAATACGAATCAACGAATAAAACGAATCTGCGAATGGCTACGAATAAAAAAACTCTTGAGGCATTGCCTCAAGAGTTTTTTAAATTATCTGATTCCCGTGTCGATGCTGATCGCGTGTTCTATGCTGTCTCCGTCTTTCACCGTTATCTTGTAGGGGATGTCTTTGCTAGAATCGATTCCGTTTTGAGTCATGTCGATGATATATGTATCAGGAGCGGGAAGCGTGAGCGCGTATGTCCCGTCGGCGCCAACATGCACCTGCGCGATTATTTTCTTACTGTTCTTTATCGGGTAAGCGATGATCGTGCGTGATGTGTATGCGGATTCCGGAATGGCGCATGGCGCATCCGCCGATTCCACCGGACTAATCGTTCCGACTGAAACTTTTCCGAAAACATGCGCGACTGCGCGCGGCGCTTCCGTTGCCGGAACGACACCACTCGAGCTCTTTTGAGCGATCACATTCTTTGCGGGATTCTTAACGGGCGCGACGCCGGCTTTTTCTTTCAAAATTTTTGTTTCCGAAGGCGCTTTTTTAGCCGATACGTCGGGTGCCGGCGTGCCGGCGCTTTCTTTCGGAACGACGAGCGTGCCATCACTGTTTTTTCCGGAAAGAGCGTCGGCTTTCTGCACGGCGACCGCCGCAAGCGCGCTTTTCTGCTCGGCTTCCATGTTCGTTACCGTCGTTTGCACAGTGTCGGTGAGATCAAGAAGCGCTTTCGTGTCTATCGCTTCGGGCTTTTGTTCCGGAACGATATTTTGCGTGCTGGTCGCGGAAATTGCCGGCGCTGGAACGGTGTCGATTTTTACGGTTTCAACGGCGGAAGGCACGGTCGAAGTCGAATTCACTTCGAATTGCGGAACTCTCGGAGAAATTTCTTTGGTTTGCGGCGCGACTGCCGGAGTTGATTCTGTCGGCGCCGGAACAGCAGGATTTGTTTCCGCCGGCGCGGTTGCCGTTGTTCCCGCCGGAAGAGAAGTTTCTTCGGTCGCTCCAGCGGAAGCTGTTGCCGCGAGCGTGCGCTGTTCAGTGTTGAATTCCTTGAGCGTCGGAAGAAGATCGGTCGTTACCGCCAAGACGACATCCTGTTTGCCTTCGGCTTTGAGCTCGGTGATCGTGTCGCCGATCTCTTTGGCGTGGTCGACGAACGCTTCTTTCACTTCCGCGACTTGCTGTTTGGAAATCGCGCCTTGCGATTTGAGCGTCTTTATTTCGGCGATGCGATTCTCAATATGCTCTTTCTGGACGAGGATCTTTTTCTCCGAGCTTCCGGCGAATTTCGTCTCGATCGGTTCTTTGATGTGGATTTTTACAGGATAGAGGATATCGCCCGGAAGCGCGTGTGCGGACGCGATCGTGAGCGACGATCCGCCGGCGACAAGCAGGATGAGCCCGAGCGCGAGTGCGCGGAGCATGAAGGGATGCGTCGCGATGGTGTACGGGGAACGGATCGGATACGAACGAGATTTTTCCGGAAGTGGATTCGCGCGCATCGTGTGCGCGAGCGCAACGCGAAGAGCCGACTTTTCGGAGTCGTTCATGCGGAGGTCGCGGAGGGTCTTCAGTTGTTTTTCAAAATCGTTCATATATTTTTAATACTCTTTTTTCGGAATCATGTCGCGGAGCTTCTCTAAGCCGCGGTGGATGCGCACAGAAATGGTGTTTTCGGATTCTCCGGTGATGTCGGCGATTTCTTTGACCGACATTCCTTCGATATGTCGCATGACGACGACATCTTTGTACTTCTTGTCGATCATGGAAAGCGTCTTCATGGCTTCTTTCGCATCAGCGGCGGAGAAAGAATGTTCCGTCGGATCGAACCCGACATCGAAACCGGATTCCGTCATCCCGTCGAGCGAGACCGTTTTTTTCTTCCGGCGATAATCGATGATCAGATTGTGCGCGATGCGATAGAGGAGCGCTTTCATGTTCTCGACCGTGTTGCCGTCGGCAAGATATTCCCAAGTCTTTATGAATGTGTCTTGCGTGATATCAAGCGCGACGGTTCGGCTGCTCGTCTGAAAAAGGGCAAAGCGAAATATCGCATCGTTATGCGCTTCATAACTCTTCAAGTACTCCTTTTCGATTTGTGATTTGGAAGCTTCTGCCATATATGACGCAACGAAAGCCGTTTTCTTACAATAGTCTTACAAGGGCGCGTGCCGCCTCGCATGTGTGATTATACGCCTGAAAAAATAAAAAACCCAGCCCAAAATCGCTTTTGGAGCCGGGTCATTTCTTTACGGCGTCTTATGAAGCCGTTTTTGTTTTTTCTTTTTCACTTTTTTGCGGTAACAATATAATTGTGATGCATGTGCCGAAGAAGGCGAATGCGGTTCCGAGGAAAAGGACAAAATGGTGGTCGGTAATGAAAGAAAAATTCATGATGGTATATTTTTTTGGTTCATAGGCTAAGACGCATCAAAACACGAAATCTTACAAAAGCAAGTTTTAGGCTGTTTTTAAAAGGATTTTTTCTGCTACAATACTTTCATGCAGAAACCACAAAAAGTCCTGATCGTCGGCGGCGGCTTCGGCGGAATCCGAGCCGCTCTTGATCTGTCGAAGCGGCTGAAGAGAAAAGAAGCGGAGATCACGCTCGTTTCCGACAAGAATTATTTCGAATACTATCCCGCGCTCTATCGCATCGTGACCGGCGCGAGCCCGATCGAAGTCTGCGTCCCACTTTCCGATATTTTGCCGAAATCCGTGCGTCTCATGACCGATTCCATTTCTTCCGTTTCGCTTTCCGAAAAGATTGCAACCGGCGCCTCCGGTTCCTCGTATCATTTCGATTTCATCATTCTTGCGCTCGGGAGCGAGACGACATATTTCAATGTCGAAGGCGCGGATACGCTCTCGCTCGGATTCAAATCGATCAGCGAAGCACTTCGCCTGCGCAGGCACATCACGAAGCTCTTTGAAGAGCACGCGCATCCGAATCAGAACGAGCTCGTCTCGCACTTCCATGTGCTCATCGTCGGCGGCGGGCCCTCCGGCGTCGAAGTTGCCGGCGATCTCACGGCGCACATGCGGCATCTTGCTCGAGCGTATCATGTTGAGCCGTCGCTCGTCACGATCGATCTCGTCGAGGGGAACAGCCGCATCCTTCCCGCGCTTCCGGAAGCTGTTTCGGCTCGTGTTCTCGCGCGCCTCCGTGTGTGCGGCGTGAACATTTTTCTCAATCGCCAGATGATGAAAGAAGATGTCGAGCAGGTTTACATGAAAGACATGTCCATGCAGACGAAGACGGTGATTTGGACGGCCGGCACGCGCATCAACAATCTTTTCACAAAAATCTCCGGACTCTCTTTCTCGAAAAACAATCGCGTGCTCGTCGATGAGTATCTGCAAGCCGTCGGACACGAGGGCGCGTATGCGGTCGGAGATGCGGCTTTCACGAAATATACCGGCCTCGCCCAGACGGCGATCTACGACGGAAAATTCGCGGCGAAAGATATCGCCGCGCGTGTGCGTGGTCGCACACGCGCGGCATACCGCCCCAAGCCCGTCGCATTTTCCATCCCCGTTGGCGACAATTGGGGAGTGTTCGTGATGGGAAAATTCCGTATCTACGGACGCATCGCGTATTGGATGCGCCACCTGATAGACTTCATGTTCTTCGCCGGAATCCTCTCTCCACGCAAGCTCATCTCAATCTTTTTCGAGGGCTTTAAATACAGGAAGATCAAAGAATAGATAAAAATCAGTACAGGTCTTGACATAAATCCACCATTGTGTACAATGGGGGAAATTTTAAATTAAAAAAACAAACAAACATGGAAGACCATAAAAAACAAGCTCGTCCTCAAAAAAAGATTACGGCTCATGAGATCATGAAAATCTTATCTGATTGTCAGGTTGGGCTCGTTGACTTGTCGCAGAATCTGAAAATTGATATTGCCGGTTTTAAAGCAAAAATTCCGCAACAGCACATCAAGAGTTCTCTGCCATTTATGATGCAGAATATGTTGGCAATTCGGATGAATAAGAAAAAATCTGCTTCCGCTAAAGAAAAGAAATAAGTTTTTATTTGTATTTTAAGACGCCCGAGCAATCGGGCTTTTTTTTGTTGCAAGAAAACGCTTCCCACTAGCTAGCCACTAGCTAGGACCGTCCTAGCTAGTGGGAAAATGATTGTGTTTTTAAATGTATACTATAAACATGCGACCGCATGTTTATAGTATACATTTGCTTTTTCATATCAGCCGATTTTTTTGAGGATCAGCGGAATTTTTTTGAAGTCGGCGATGAGAATTTCTCGCATCGAGCCGTCATACAAAGCGGCGGCGGGGTGGTAGAGCGGAAGAAAATATTCTGTTTTTATGCGCGCGAATTTTTTGTGCACCAGCTTGCCGTGCGCGTCGGAAATCTTCAGATCCGGAAAAAAGTCGTTCATGGAATGCCGGCCGAGGAAGATGATGAGCTTGGGCGCGATCAGATTCAATTCCTCATGCAGCCATTCGCGGCAGGCATCTTTCTCTTCGGGGAGTGGGTCGCGATTATTCGGCGGACGATACTTCACGATGTTCGTGATGTAAATATCTTCGCGCTTCATGCCGATATCGGCGAGCATTTCCGACAAGAATTTTCCCGCCGCGCCGATGAACGGCCGCCCGCCTTCGTCTTCGGATTTGCCGGGCGCTTCGCCGATGAAAACCACTTCCGCTTCCGCATTTCCGTCGCCCGGCACTCCGCGAAGCGCCGTTTTCTTGAGTTCGCACTTGCTTTCCGCGGGGCTCTTTTCATGGATTTTCGCCAATTCTTCCGACTTAGTCATGATTGGATTATACCAATAAACAAAAAAGGCCGAGAATCAGTAATTGATTCTCGGCCCCGTGGACAAACCGTCTTATGCCATCTTGATTTTGTCTTTCGTGCGGTGGTTGTATGTGTCCACCAGCAGCTCCTTGTACTCCGGTACGCGAAGGGAGTTGGCTCTCAAGAGCATGAAATTCGGATTTTTCTTGAATTGTTCCAAGAGATGTCCGTGATCATATCCCTTTGTCAGAAACAGCTGCAGCATGACTTCCACGAAATTTCCGGCAGTCCAGCCTTTCGGATGAAATTGCTTGAGCTCCGTGATCTTCCGCGCCTTCTTGTAGGATTCCTTCATTTGGTCTGCTTCCGTGATCATCTTGCCGGAGCGGAATTCATCATCTCTGGTCGGGCCTTTGGAGCGCCTGCCGAAGATAATCATCTGCGCCGTCGTGATGTTAAATTCGTGCTGTTCGTAGAAGGTCTTGAACACGACATAGTGGTTGTTGCCACCTTTTGCATGCGCGTTCATAAAATCTTCCATCGTCCAGTTGCGCGAATTCACATTCAGCACCGCCACTTGATGGATTTCCCAGTGGGGCATGACCATGAAGTACACCGGCAGATGCAGGCGCTTCGCCGCTTCAAACCGATGCTGTCCGTCGATGATCTCGATTTTCTCGTTCACAATGATGATCGTGAAGAGATAGCCGTCGGTCTGGAACGATTCCATGAGCGTGGCGACATGCAGTTCGTTGCGGTCGCGGTTCTCTCGGAGATGGCTGAAGGCCGAATACTCGCTGGTCTTATAGACCTTGAAATCATCGAAGGGAAGAACGGCGCAGTCCTCGCATAAGAAATTCACGAGGCGGCGTCCGTTTCCGGGAACGACTGTTCCTTCGAGTATAGCATCGGTGAGCTTTTCTACGGCAAGCTCCTTGATGGGGCCGTTTTTCTGCGGGGGGTTGGCAGTCCTTGCCACTCTTTCCCCAGACATTGTTTTTGTCATTATTGTTTTTAAAAATTTGTTTGAAGCGAGTATATATATATATTCCTTTTTTGTCAAGTCTATTAGATTAAATCTGTTTACCGTGCGCTCAATACCCTTATTTTTCAACATTTTTTGCGAAAAATACTTTTTCTGCTATAGTCATACCACTATGGGATTCAAGAAATTCATAACTAAACAGGCTTTGCGATTGAAGGGAATGAAAGGCGCGGATGCCGAGCGGATTGCGGACGAACTCGACAAGAATCCGGAGCTTGCCGAATCTCTGAAATCGCTCAATGCGAATAAAGAGGTTTCGGACTTGATGAAAAAAATCCAATCCGAAATCGAAGAAAAGAAAAAATCCGGCATGAACGAAATGTACGCTTCCGTGATGGTCATGGGCAAGTACAAATCCGAAATCGCCAAGCACAAGGACGCACTTGAGCCACTGATGCATTTGATGCAGAGATAATTGCGCTACATTTTTGCTTGTTGTATAATAGGTGGCATGAGAAAACAGATCTACAATTACACGGCAGTATTCGAGAAAAACGAACACAAAGGTTATACCGTAACCGTTCCATCTCTCTCTGGACTCGTGACAGAAGGCAAGAATCTGGATGAAGCTTCGAAAAATGCAGTCGAAGCGATTTCCTGCTATTTGTACGGATTCAAAGCTGAAAGAAAAAAATTCCCGATAGAAGGAGATATCGCAAGCATGCGACTCTCGGTCTCGATATAATGTCATGCCTCGCCTGAAACGACTGACCGCAAAACAAGCTTTGAGGATTTTAGAGCAGTCGGGATTTTTTGTGCATCACACGAGAGGAAGCCATGTCCAGCTCCACCATCCATTTAAAAAGCACTTGCGTGTTGTTGTACCATATCACGGAAAGATTCTCGCGCCAAAAACTTTGAAATCCATAATAGTTCAATCGGAATTATCGGAAGAAGAAATTAAAAAGTTTTTTGATTAAAAATATATTTTTTCTGAGATATACATGAAATCTGATGATGAAATAAAAAATGATGCCGGAGAGGATGATGTTGTCTTTGAGGAGACAGTCGAAGGAGAAGGCGAGGCTTTCTCAAAAGACAAGATCAAGAAGCTCCGCGGAGAGTTGAAAGACGCCAAGGCCAAAGAAGCCGAGTATTTGACGGCGCTTCAGCGCGAGCGAGCGGACTTCATCAATTTCAAGAAAGACGAGACAGCGCGGCTCTCGCGTATGAAAGACATCGCCCGCGAGCAGTTTGCCGAAGAGCTCTTGCCCGTCCTCGATGCCTACGACCTCGCATTCTCGAACAAAGAGGCATGGGAGAAAGTCGAGAAGAACTGGCGCATGGGCGTGGAATATATTCATCAACAGCTCCTGAAAGTCTTGGCCGAAAATGGTGTTACCCCCATCGACGCGAAAATCGGCGACTCTCTCGACGCCACGCTCCACGAAGCAATCGTTACCCTCCCCACCACCGACGCCTCCCAAGACCACACGATCGCGTCCATAATCCAACAAGGCTATCGCATCAGCGACCGTATCCTTCGTCCGGTACGAGTGAAGGTGTTTGAAATTAAGGGATAATTATTGAATTTGCAGCATGAAAACTGAAACAATAGAATTATATTGCGAAGAAATTGGTAGGAAAATTGCAAAACTGATTGCAAGTAGATACGATCAAGCAGATCTTGACATTCATCCTTTGGGCATAGAAAAAGAAATATACCAAGTATCCTTGGGCTATGCTTCAGTTTTTGTTTTCGAAGCAACAAATACTTTCACGGTTGAAAATATAGATGATTTAAAGTCGATAATCAATTCAAGATATTTTATAAAAAGTAAAAAGACAAATAAAATGACCAGTCAAGAATTAGTTGCTCATTTTATAAAATCAGAAGCAATCAAAACTCTAGGAGCTTATGATTTAATTTTAATTTAGATAATTTTTTTTATTTCCCAAAATTTGCCAAGAATTCTTTTTCGCTTTTTTATCCTATGTTAGAATTTAGGCATGATTAAAACCTCAATCATTTCTGGAATTTTTGCAACTGCGATTTTTTCGATACTCATCGCGCTTATGCCGCACATCGGAATTTCGCGTCTACCGGTGTGGGTCACGCTCGCGCGTGCAGTGCACGGACCAGTTGTTCTTGGGTGGGGACTACATTTTCTAATAGGTATTTTCTTTGCCTATATATTTCTCTTGGCTCGCAGAAAATTCCGCAACAGCATTTTCACTTTCGGTTTTGTGTTTGGAATAATAATTTTCATTCCTTCTGCCTTTTTCATCTTTTCTTCAGATTTTGACTCACTTTTCTTTCTCGCCAGTCTCGTTGGGCATATCGTTTTCGGTTTGGCTTTAAGTTTCTGCTATTTTATTTCCCCAAACAGAGGGTTGTAAAAACGACTAAACCATGTGGGCCTTTACATTTCCTTAAATTCCTGTATTATTCAACAGGAATTTTTTCTTTCACAAAAAACCAATATTATGAAACCCAAAACGAGGAAACGCTTTTTCGAGAAAGAAGATATTCTAAAAATTCTTCGCGAAAAAGGAATCGAACTTAAAAGAACCCCACGAGCAAGTGATTTCTATAAAAAAGGAAAACCATCCAGATTCAACAACTCTGTTGGCAGCATTTTCGGATCCTTTGGCAAAGCAATTCAATCAATCGATTTTGATATTGTCAAAATACCAGTAGCGGATTACATAAAAGTGAAGAGGCAAGAGATCATTGATCGCTTTCGAGAGTTTGCTGAAAAAATAGGTCATATCCCGACAGCTAGAGAGGTTAAGGAAGGTTTCTTTGTGTCAGTTTATCACATAACAAAACGCTTCCGGTGCTCTTTCCGAGGTTTTATTGAAATCACCAAACTTGATTCTGCTAAATTCAAACCAAAAAAAAGGCAAGGACGAGGAGTGGCTTACTCAGATGAGCAACTTTTAAAGCAATATAGAAAGCTGGCGCTTAATCTTGGGAGGATTCCTCACCGGAACGATTTTAGGAAATCGAAATCAATCTGTTCTTGGAGCACTTTTATGAAACGTTTTAAGACAGAGGCATGCTTAATTGAAAAAGCAGGTAAAGACGTTTTATCTTTACCCAGATCCTGCATGTATCAAGGGAAGATTGTTCTAATCGATCAAGATCTCCGTGGTCAGATCAGTTCCTTTATCAAAACGGAGTTCATTTCTAAGGGTAAAATTCCTGCCAGAAAAGATCTCTTGGAAAAGAGCGATAAAAAGTTTCCGAAATCAAGATATGACATTGGAATACGCGCTTGCCATTTCAGAGAGGTTGTTGAAAAAGCGCTTACAATGTATATCGAGGAAATCAGAGAAAGCAAGACCCGCTTCGATTGAGGCGGGTTTTTTTATTTCCCAAAATTTGTCAAGAATTCTTTTTCGCTGGTTTCGTCGAGACTTTCGGTGGCGATGATAACCACCCCAGTAGTAGATCCTCGCGCCGAGCGCGCGCTCGGCTCACTACGGGGCAGGTACACGCTACTATTTTTTGAAATAGGCGAAAAAAGATTTTTCTGTATTTTTATCAAGATCACTCGTTGTGATAATGATCATTTCAGTAGACAGACCTAAATCAGTTTTTATATTTTGGAAGAGATATTCAAACGGATATGGTGATATCCAAACAGCGTTTTTCAAGCACACGAAGCCGGCTTTCTTCAAGAGGTAGCGGAGACTTTCGCGCTCGGCTTTTCGGCTCTCGGGCAGATCGAGGAGAATGATGCGCCATTTGCCGTCCCACGACGGATTCAGGAGAGAGCTCTCAGCGTCTAGCTTCTGGCTGCTAGCTTTGACACGGCCCATTTTGGTCAGGCGGGCGTAATCGTTCTGGCCGGAGTGCACGCTTTCAATCAGTCCTGCGTCCTTGAGGCCTTTCAGGGAGCGGGTGATGGCGTATTTGGTGTTCTTGCCGCCATCCGGCAGGCCCGCCTTGCTTTGTAATTCGGGCAGGGAAATAGCAGGCTTTTCACCCAAAATCTTCAGTATTTTCTTGGAGAAGTCTTGTTTCGCCATAAAACTCTTGACACACCGATATCCTATCAAGTATATTAGGATTATACAAGTATTCCGCGACCACGAAATACTTGCAAAATAGTTTTCCACAATTATAATAAAGCCATGAAATTTTTTTTACCTTTTATCATCTTAGTCGTTTTGCTAGTTGTCGGTTTTTTTGCTTTTAATCAAAACAAAATAGACAGACCTAGAGAAAGTTTAATTCTAAATAATAATGATACTTTAGAATTTAAATCAGAGAAAATATCTTTTGATTATCCTAAAACATGGAGCATTAAACAAGAAAGTCAAAATACTAAATGGATACTTCTTGACCCGATCGGAATAAAACCAGAGTATCCGGGCATGGATGGCTCGCGTTCTATGATAGGAATAGGAGAAATGCTCCATGATGAGAATAGTTATGTTGTGGGTTATGCAAGTTTTCCAACAGTGTATATTGGAAAAAATAATTCGATTGCTGCAAAAAAATTTGAAAGATACTTTTCGAAAGACTCACCAGAAGTTACAGCACAAGGTAGCCACGAAATAATTTATTATGTTGGCGAGCGTTATGTGATCGACTATTCAGGAAATTACGATGACACACATCTTCAAGAATTTAATCAGATTGTTGGTTCGTTGGTAATAAATAATTAAAAGTTAATTTAAAAAAGTTATGTTTAAAAAGAAACAATTAATACAATGCAGTAGCGAAGAGATTGAAAGATTTCAAAAGTTTGAGTTTCAGATAAATGAACAGATTGATAATTTAGTTATATTGGTTAGCACAGGTGCTCTGATATTTAGTTCGAGTTTAATTTCTCATCTGGAATATAGCCACTCGATGTTTAAGTTCTCATGGGTGATTTTAATATTAGGGATACTTTTCTCTCTTTGGAACAGAATAACCACCTCAGAAAAAACTTCTTACTATCTTGCTAAATTTTATAAGGCTCAACGAGAAGGTAAGCCCAGCATAGAGGTCCCTAAAATAATTACTCAAGTTGAATTATTTTTTTATCGGGGTGCGCTAGCGTCGGTTTCAGTTGGTATTATTTTTCTGTCACTAGCTTTTATCATTAAACTATAAAATAAATTTATGAAAATCATTGGAATAGACTTAGGGACGACGAATAGTGCAGTGGCGATCATCGAAGGCGGACAGCCGAAGATTATCGAGAATATCGAGGGGGCGCGGACGACGCCGTCGATCGTTGCCGTGGCGAAAAATGGCGA
>CALRFC010000007.1 GCA_943356395.1 Candidatus Nomurabacteria bacterium | reverse complement strand
CGGGGTTAGATTTTTCCAAATACAGAAAACAATAAAAATTTATGGCAGTCGGCAAAGAACTAAAACGCAGAATCAAATCGATTCGCAATACGAAGAAGATCACGAAGGCCATGGAGCTTGTCGCGGCTTCGAAGATGAAGCGCGCTATCTCGGCGACGCTCGCTTCGCGTCCGTATGCATCGTATTCATGGGAAGTTCTCCAGTCTCTTTCCGGCATTAAAGCTGAAACTTCGCATCCATTGCTCGAGGTTCGCACGCCGAAAAAAGTTCTCGTCGTCCTCGTCACGTCCAATCGTGGACTCTGTGGCGCATACAATGCCCAAGTCATTCGCGAAACGATCCGATTTATCCGTGAAGAAAACGGTCGGGGAGTCGAGCTTTCATTCGTCACCATCGGCAAGAAGGGCGACGCCATGCTCCGCCGACTCGGACAGAGCATCGTCGCAACATTTGCCGATCTTCCTGACACGGTCACACTCCGCGATATCGTGCCGATTGCAAACATGGTGACGGAAACATTCAAAGCTCGTGATTGTGACCGCGTCTACGTCGTCTACACCGACTTCGTCTCCGCACTTAGCCAAAAGCCTCACATCCGCCAACTTCTCCCAATCACTATTGAATCCATCACTGAATTGTCCGAATCACTAGAACCTAGAACCAAGAACCTAGAACCTAATGCGGAGTATTTGTTCGAGCCTGGCTACGAACAATTAATGCCGATACTGGTCGAGAAATTAGCACGAATGCAGTTATTCCAAATGCTTCTTGAGTCCAGAGCTTCGGAGGAATCATCGCGAATGGTCGCCATGAAAAATGCCTCGGAAGCCGCCGGCGAGATGATTGATGACCTAACACTGGTCTTCAACAAAGCCCGCCAGGCAAGCATTACACAGGAAATATCTGAAATATCTGCAGGAATGGCATCAGTGTCTTAGCTTTTGACAATTGACATGTAACATTTGACCAAGATGCAAACTACTCAAACACAACAGAAAAAATTTAGATTCCGAAACTTTAAAGTCTACGGTGAAGCAAGAATAATTGTTCGGGAAATCAAAAATCTCATGCGCAAGAGTTTTCCGAAAGAAGAACTATTTATGCTCACTTCCCAGACATCTCGCGCGCTCGATTCGATCATTTTAAATATCGCCGAAGGTTCTGCGAGGGGCACTGACAAAGATTTCGCACTATTTCTGACTCATTCACTGGCATCTCTCAACGAAGTAGTAGCCTGCCTTGATATCGCCTTCGACAACAAGTATATTTCAGGAACGGAATTGGAACAGAAAGTGAAGCTCTTAGAAGGATTAGCCAATCAGTTGAGCGCTTTCAGAAAAACATTATTAACCAAACCAACAAAATAGGATTGCATTCTCGTCAAATGTCAATTGTTAAATGTTACATGTAATAAGTATGCAAGGAAAAATAAAACAAATCATCGGGCCGGTTGTCGACATCGAATTCGACAACTATGTGCCGGAAGTATATAACGCGATTGAAGTGAAGCTGGCAGACCCTTCGAATCCCTCAGGGCCAAGCAAGACCGTCGTTCTCGAGACGCAGTATCACCTCGGCGGCAACACGATTCGCGCCATTGCCATGGATACGACAGACGGCATGTCTCGCGGCATGGAAGCCACTGACACGGGCGCGCCGATTTCAGTGCCAGTCGGCCCAGAAACGCTTGGCCGCATCTTCAACGTCCTCGGTAAGTCCGTTGACGGCAAGGAAGATATCGGAGCCGCCTCCGCTGGTGCTTCGGCGAGCCGAGGAAAGAAACTCCCAATTCATCGCCATGCCCCAGACTTCACCAAACAAGCAACAAAAGTCGAAATCCTCGAAACCGGTATCAAAGTCATCGATCTCATCTGTCCCGTGCTCAAAGGCGGCAAAGTCGGTCTCTTCGGCGGTGCAGGTGTCGGCAAGACCGTCGTCATTCAGGAGCTCATCAACAACATCGCGAAGGCGCACTCCGGTGTATCAGTTTTCGCCGGCGTCGGTGAACGTACTCGCGAAGGTAACGACCTCTACCACGAAATGAAAGATTCCGGCGTCATTGACAAACTCGCCATGGTCTTCGGACAAATGAACGAACCGCCAGGTGCTCGCGCTCGCGTCGCGCTCACTGGCCTCACCATGGCCGAATATTTCCGCGACGAAGAAGGCAAAGACGTGCTCCTCTTCATCGACAACATCTTCCGCTTCACGCAGGCCGGCTCTGAAGTTTCTGCGCTCCTCGGACGCATTCCATCAGCTGTGGGGTATCAGCCGACACTCGCATCAGAGATGGGAAACTTGCAGGAACGCATCACTTCGACTGACAAAGGCTCTGTCACCTCTGTGCAGGCCGTCTACGTGCCAGCCGATGACTTGACCGACCCGGCTCCGGCAACGACATTTGCACACTTGGACTCAACCGTGTCGCTGAACCGTTCGCTCTCCGAGCTCGGTATTTATCCGGCCGTTGATCCACTCGATTCGTCTTCAACGATTCTCGACCCATACATCGTCGGCAAGGAGCACTACGACACGGCTCGTGAAGTTCAGCGCGTGCTTCAGCGTTACAAAGACCTTCAGGACATCATCGCCATTCTCGGTATGGAAGAACTTTCTGCCGAAGACAAGGAACTCGTCGTGCGCGCCCGCAAGATCCAGAAATTCCTCTCACAGCCGTTCTTCGTCGCCGAACAGTTCACCGGCCGCTCCGGCGAATATGTGAAGCTCGAAGACACGATCCGCTCATTCCGCGAAATCCTCGACGGCAAGCATGACCACAAACCAGAAACGGCATTTTATATGAAGGGAAGTATTGATCAGGTAATAGAGTAACATTTGACGTTTGACAATTGACCTTTGACTATGAATACGGACTTAAAAATCAATAAGAAATTCCGATTTCGTGATTTTGAAGTCTATAAGCTGGCACTAAAGGTTGGGACAGAAATAAAGCAGTCTGCCAGAAAAAAGTTTCCGAAAGAAGAACTGTTCGCTCTGCTCTCGCAGATTTCTCGAGCCATTGATTCTGTAGCGTTAAACATTGCAGAAGGTTCTGAACGAAGTACTGACAAAGATTTTGCGTTGTTTCTCACTCATGCACTTGCCTCCACCAACGAAGTCGTTGCGTGCATAGATGTCGCAGTCTTGAATAATTATTGGACCCAAGCGGAGGCAGATGCATTTGTTGAAAAACTGGCACTACTCGGCAATCAAATCTCCGCATTTCGTCGGGCAGTCCTGAAGTCAAATGTCAAAGGTTAAATGTCAAATGTAATTTTATGAGTAAACGAATAAAATTGAAAATTGTTACTCCAGAGAGAATCATTCTCGAAGAAGATGTCGATCAAGTAACCCTGCCGACCGTGGAAGGGGAGATTACCGTACTTGCCGGACATGTGCCGCTTATTTCTGCCCTCAAAGCAGGTGAACTTGTTGCCAAGAAAGGAGGTGAGTATATTCCGATGGCAGTCGTTGGGGGATTCATCGAAGTGAAGTCGGGTGCCGCCTCCGCTGGAAGCTCCGGCGTGCCGACGGAAGTCGCCGTGCTTGCTGATTTCGCCGAACACGTTGCAGATATTTCGGAAGACGCAATCGGCAAAGCCAAAGCTCGTGCGGAAGAGCTTTCCAAACAAATGGAGAACAAAGAGCATGTAGACTTTGAGCACTTCGCCTCCGAACTCGAGCGCTCGCTCACGCGAGTGAAGATAGCGGACAAGTGGCGGAACAAAAAATACCGCAGATAATTTTTTATGAAACTCTCCATCGGAATTGTTGGACTCCCTAATGTCGGTAAAAGCACGCTTTTTAACGCGCTCACAAAAAAGGGCGTGCCGGCGGAGAATTATCCGTTTTGTACCATCGATCCGTCGGTCGGCATCGTGCCCGTGCCGGACGAGCGCGTGGGCAAACTCTCGGAATTTTCAAAATCGGCAAAGACCATTCCCGCCGTCATCGAATTCGTGGATATCGCGGGTCTTGTCGCCGGCGCATCGAAAGGCGAAGGACTTGGCAATAAATTCTTGCAGAATATCCGCGAAGTGGACGCCATCCTTGAAGTCGTGCGCGTATTCGAAGACAAGGACATCATCCATGTCGCAAACAAAGTCGATCCGCTCTCGGACATTTCCATCATCAATCTCGAACTCATCTTGGCCGACTTGGAAACCGTCACGAAAAGGATTTCAAATCTTTCTCGCGATGTGAAAAGGGGAGACAAACTCGCGATCGCGGAGTCTGCCGCCCTCGAAAAAGTCGAAAAAGTCTTGTCCGATTCGCACCTCGCGAGCGAAACGCCGCTCGACGAAAAAGAGCGCGAGATAGTAAAGAGCATGCATTTGCTTTCGATGAAGCCCATCCTCTATGCGCTGAACGCATCGGAAGTGGCGGAGAATGTCGTCGCAAAGGTCGCGAAAGATATTCCCGGACTGTATGTGGAGATAGACGCCGTATTCGAAAAAGGACTCGACGAGCTCATCAAGAAGAGTTATGAATTGCTCGGGCTCGAGACATATTTCACGACAGGCGAGGACGAGACTCGTGCCTGGACGATCGAAAAAGGCTCCACGGCGCCCGTCGCCGGCATGGCCATTCACACCGACTTCAAGGACAAGTTCATCCGCGCCGAGGTCATCAACTGGCAGGAGCTCCTGAATTCCGGCTCCTACGCCGACGCCCGCGCAAAAGGCAAAGTGAGAACGGAAGGGAGGGAGTATGTCGTGAAGGACGGGGATGTGATCGAATTTAAAGTTTAAGCAATAAAAAAGAGGCTCTGAAAGCCTCTTGATCTTAAATAAATAACTTTGATTTAGCAGCGATTTCCATCAAGGATGAACCGAAGTTATGTTCTATGGTGATTTCATCATTTTCCTCAAACATATCTGCAGAAACTCCGCTTGACAAATCTGTTATGCCCAAAAAATGAGGGTTCTTTTTTCTCCAGTTTTTTATAATTTGACTATTTGCCATTAATCCACAAAACATCATTTCACCAGTATCTCCGGGATATTTGTCTTTCTTTGCGTTTGTTCTTAACACATCAATGACTTTTTCATTTCTCCTCACTTCGATATTTATAAAACAATCTTCGCAAGGAAGTAATGGTGAGCCGTAATGAATGAAATCATCAACATCAAAAGATTTTATTTTCTTGTCTGATAACTGAAAAGCAAGTTTTGTTCCGTTTGAAATAACTAATATTTTTTCCATAAGTAACTTATTTTCAAACATCCTACCAATGAACGCTTTATTTGTCAAATCTTTTAAATGTTATAAGCCGACATCGAATTCATGTGAATCTAGTTGACAGGGATTTTAGCAGGTATACAATTCTATTATCGATTTCCAAGTATGGACCGGACGGCGCCCCGCTCTAAAAGAATTTGACGCTTCTGGTGTTAGAGTCATTTTGTTTTTAAATTAGGGCGGGCGCTGTCTTTTTTGAAAATTGTTCTTTCGAAAAATAT
Organism: Candidatus Nomurabacteria bacterium; assembly: GCA_943356395.1. Lineage (GTDB taxonomy): Bacteria > Patescibacteriota > Minisyncoccia > Phycocordibacterales > UBA9973 > CALRFC01. The sequence goes on along the minus strand of CALRFC010000007.1, from coordinate 13,062 downwards.
GAGGATGGATTTTGTGAGTTAGTGAAGGACGGCACTGATACTGTTTCGTAGCGATTAAGGTCGGTGCCGTATTGAAAGCAGTTTCCGCTTTTTGCGGATTTTCATAAGCGGTCCCGCTCTCCTGACATGGAGTGGGCTTTTTTATTTTCGCTTTTTTATGCTAGATTTAACAAATGGAAAACACAAATCCGACCGGCAACAGTGCGGGCAAGAACAAGAAAATAATCAAATGGGCGGTGATTTTGGCCATCGTGGTCGTGCTCAATCTATTTTTCAATTACACTATTTCGCTTCTGTACAAGACTCCTGATTACAACGCCTTCTGCGCGCCGGAAGTTTATAACAAGCAGTATTACGAAAAGAATTCCTGCAATGCCGACGGCGGAATGTGGACCGAAAATACCGCTCCGCGCGATTTGAAAGGCAAGACTCCTGCGGTGCCTGTCACTCTCGAAGTCTCCGGCTGGTGCAATCCGACATATACTTGCCAGAAAAATTTTGACTCCGCGCACAGCGTTTACAATCGCAATGTCTTCATCCTGCTCGTTTCGCTCGGCGTGCTTGCGCTCGCTGTCGGGGCTTCTCTCTCGGCTATCTCTGTCGTCTCACTCGGGCTCTCTTTCGGCGGAGTCATCTCGCTCATAATCGGCGCCGCGCGCTACTGGAGCGACATGCACGACATCATCCGCGTGCTCGTCCTCGCCGCCGCGCTCGCCGCGCTGGTGTGGATAGGTATCAGGAAATTCAAGGAATAATGAAAGAATACGACCACAAGAAAATAGAAAAAAAATGGCAGAAAGAATGGGAAACTGACGGCCTTTACAAGGTCGAGGACGACGTTGCCGGCAAGGAAAATTTCTACCAGCTCGTCGAATTCACCTATCCGTCCGGCAATCTCCACGTCGGCCACTGGTACGCCTTTGCCGTGCCGGATATTTTCGCACGCTACAAGCGGATGCGAGGGTGGAACGTCCTCTACCCGATGGGCTTCGACGCCTTCGGCCTGCCGGCGGAAAATGCGGCGATCAAGGAAGGCGCCGACCCGAAGAAGTGGACATACGATCAGATGGACAAGATGCGCGGACAGTTCCGCTCCATGGGCGCCGTGTTCGACTGGGAGCGGGAAGTCGTTTCCTGCGATCCGTCCTATTATCGATGGACGCAGTGGATGTTCACGCAATTTTTGAAGAACGATCTGGCGTATCGCGCTGTGACGAAGGTGAACTGGTGCCCGAAGGATCAGACGATCCTTGCCAACGAACAGGTTGTCGACGGTTGTTGCGAGCGATGCGGTACGGAGATCATGCAGAAGGATCAGGAACAATGGATGCTCCGTATCACGAAGTATGCCGATAGATTGGTGGATGATCTAGAAAAACTAAATTGGCCAAATTCGATAAAAGAATCGCAGAAAAATTGGATAGGCAGAAGCGAAGGAAGTGAAATTTCTTTCAAACTCTCAACGGGAGCAGAAGTAAAAGTATTTACAACAAGAGCAGATACATTATTTGGCGTTACCTATATTGTTCTTGCCCCAGAACATGCTTTAATCTCAAATCTTAAATCTCAAATCTCGAACTGGAATGAAGTAGAGCAATACATTTCGGATACGCAAAAGAAATCAGAACTTGATCGCCAGCAATCGAAAGAGAAAACGGGTGTCGAATTGAAAGGCGTGACCGCGATCAATCCGGCAAACGGCGAAGCAGTGCCGGTCTGGATCGCCGACTACGTCCTCGCTGGCTACGGCACGGGCGCCGTCATGGCCGTGCCCGCGCACGACGAGCGGGATTTCGAATTTGCGAAGAAATACGGATTGCCGATGCGACGAGTTGTTGAATTGATTTATGATTCGAAAGACAGTCCGATAAAATCTGAATTACCAATTATCAAGCGCGATGCCATCTGTGCGATAGTTCGTAATCCGAAAGACGATACATACATGTGTAGTGTTTGGAAGAACGGTATTCATATGCACGGTTTGGTGACCGGCGGCATCGACGCCGGAGAAAACGTAATCGAAACGGCGAAAAGAGAAATTTACGAAGAAACAGGATACAAGAATCTGAAGCTTGTCCGAGGTCCTGATTTTGCAATTCATAGCAAATTCTTTCACCGCATGAAAAAGGAAAATCGCTGGGCGCGCTTCCAGTATGTTTTCTTTGATTTGGTTGATGACGAACATGACCCAATCAGTGAAAGAGAGGCAGCTATCCACGATATCGTTTGGAAAACCAAATCAGAAATGAAGGATTTCTTCTCGGTCATTGAGGGTCAGTTTTTAAATACGCTTGTCGCCAACCCAGAATATATTTTTACCGATGACGGTATCACATACAATTCAGGTGAATTTTCTGAATTACCTTCGGAAGAAGCTCGTCAAAAGATAACCGAAGCCGTCGGTGGGAAGATGGTCAAGACGTATCGCTTGCGTGACTGGGGAATTTCGCGGCAGAGATATTGGGGTGTGCCCATACCTATTGTCTATGATCCAGAAGGAAAGGCGCATCCGATTCCCGATGAGCATTTGCCGTGGCTTCTGCCGACCGATGTGGATCATACGCCTGACGGTACGGCACCACTTGCGCGGAGCAAGGAACTGCTTGCGCGTACGGAAAAGATTTTCGGGAAAGGCTGGAAGCCGGAAGTGGAAACAATGGATACGTTCGTGGATTCTTCGTGGTATTTCTATCGCTATCTAGACAATAAGAATGAAGATGAATTCGCGTCGCGGCTCCGCCGCGACGCATGGATGCCTGTCGATCTCTACATGGGCGGGCCGGAACACACGACGATGCATTTGCTCTACTCGCGTTTTTGGGTGAAAGCTCTCCGCGATCTCGGATTGGTGGAAGAGGACGAAGCGTATCTCATCCGCCGCAACCGCGGACTCGTCTTGGGCCCCGACGGCAACAAGATGAGCAAATCGAAAGGCAATGTCGTGAATCCCGATGAAATCGTTGAGCGCCTTGGCGCCGACACGGTACGGATGTACCTCGCTTTCATGGGCCCGTACGGGGTGACGGGGAACTATCCATGGGACCCGAACGGCGTGGTCGGTGTGCGGAGATTTCTTGAGAGAGTTTGGAGACTTCAGTCAAAAGTCAATGGTCAAATGTCAAATGTCGCATCTCAAACGTTGCTCCACAAGACGATACAAAAAGTCAGCGAAGATATCGAACTCTTCAAATTCAACACCTGCATTTCCGCGATGATGATCTGTTTGAATGAGTGGGAAGCAGATAGCGAAAAGGGAATAGCGAGAGAGGATTTTAAAAAGTTTTTGCAGATTCTCGCGCCGTTTGCGCCACACATCACCGATGAGTTGTGGTCAAATGTCAATGGTCACATGTCAAATGTTCCAAGCATCCATCTTTCTTCGTGGCCTTTATACGATGAATCAAAAATCACCGAAGATGAAATCACCATCGCTATCCAAATAAACGGCAAAGTCCGCGGGACGGTTGTGATTCCGGCGGATATAGAGAAAGAAGGGGCTGAAGCATATATTCTCGCCCAAGAATCGACGAAAAAAATCATCAACGGGCGCAAGATTGAGCGCGTCATTTATGTCCCCATGCGCATCTTGAGCGTCATTGTGGCGGAGTAGCCGCGTTTTTGATTCTGTACTATACTTGTTTCATTACGAACTAACCAATCACCATGACCAACAGCAAAAAATCGATACTATTCGGCAAGATTTCTTACATCACGCTTATCGCGACATTCCTTCCCCTGCCGGTATTTTTTATTCCTTGGATTTCCATCCCGCTTGATACGGTCAAACTCTTCCTCTTTTCTTTCGGCGTTACCGTTTCTCTGATTTTCTGGCTCTTGGCGCGGCTCTTGGACGGGACATTCGTTTTCCCGAAGTCGCGTCTGCTTCTCATTGCGGCCGGAATTCCGCTCGCAACCCTCCTTTCAGCTATTTTTTCAAAAGTCTTTCTGGTATCGGCTTTGGGCAGCGGATTCGAGATCCAAACCGCGCTCACTTCAGTCGTCCTTTATGCCGGAATGATTCTTACTGCCGTTTCTTTCCAATCATCCAAACGCGTAGGATTCATGTACGGCGGATTTTTTGCGCTCGCGCTCATAATCGGACTCTTCCAGCTCGCCCGTCTTTTCTTTCCGAGCGCGCTTTCGTTCGGATTCTTGGGCGGGAATATCGGCAATGTCATCGGCTCATGGAACGATCTTGCGCTCTTCTTCGGATTCTTCGCGATCCTTTCTCTCGCGACATTCGAGTTCTTGTCGCTTTCAAAATTGTTGCGGTCTTTCGTCGTCGCGGTTCTGGTTCTATCCCTGTTTTTCATGGCGACGGTCAATTTCCTGACCGTCTGGGTGATCGTCGGACTCTTCGCGCTCATGATTTTCATCTACACGATGACGGTCAAGCGCGGTTCGGAAACAGTGTCGCTTGAAGAGAAGAAAGAACGCCCGATTCCGCTCGTGTCTTTTTCCGTCGTCATCATTTCGCTTGTCTTCATCCTCGGACGCACAACCGTCGGGCCGATCCTTTCCAACGCATTCAATATCTCATACACGGATATCCGCCCGTCGACGAGCGTTACCGCGAGCATCGCGGCGGAAACGCTCAAGCACGATCCGATTTTCGGCGCAGGAGCAAACCGTTTCAAGGAAGAATGGTCTCTCTACCATCCGGCGAGCATCAATACGAGCCCATTTTGGAATGCGAGCTTCAACGCGTCGTTCGGATTCGTTCCCACATTCATAGTGACGCTCGGAATCTTGGGCATGCTCGTATGGATTCTCTTTGCAGGATTCTTCATATATCAGGGCTTCAAGAAAGCATTCATCTTTTCCCTCGATACGCTTTCCACATATTTGGTTTTCACTTCGTTCTTCACATCGCTTTATCTCTGGATCATCGCGTGGGTATATGTGCCGGGCGCGTTTCTTATTATCTTCGCGTTCATCATGACAGGAATATTCATCGCCGTCCTGACCGAGCGCAAGCTCGTCCCGCAAACAAGCTTTTCCTATCTCAAGGATCCTCGCACGAGCTTTTTCTCGATTTTCTCGTTGGTAATCGTCCTTGTCTTATCGCTTTCTGTCGGCTACCTATTCATCCAGAAATTCATAGGAAACCTTTTCATCGAGCGCGGCGTCCATTCATATTCGATAAGCGGAGTCTCGCCGAAAGCGGAACGATTCTTCTTGCGCGGGGCGGCCATCAGCGGCACAGACGACAGCTACGCGCTTCTCACGCAGTATGACATCGCAAAACTCAACCAGCTTTTCAGCCAGAAAAATATCTCACAAGACACGATGAAATCGGAATTCCAGAATATCTTCGGCGGAGCGCAGGCGGCGAGCCAGAGCGTCTTGGCATACGACCCGACGAATTTTTCCAACTGGATGCTCGTCGGACAGATGTATCAGACTATCCTGCCGCTCGGAGTTACCGGCGCATACGACAACGCGAAAAGCGCCTACACTCGCGCTCATGAATTGAATCCGCAAAATCCGAGCATCACGCTCGCCCTCGCGCGTCTCGAATCTGACAACAAGAATCCTGCCGGCGCGCGGACTCTCATAACAGAAGCTCTTTCAAAAAAGCCGAATTACACCGATGCGATTTTCCTCCTCTCGCAGATCGAAGCCGAAAGCGGAAATATCAGAGAAGCGATACGCCAAGCGGAGCAGGCATCAGTAATCGAACCGAACAATCCGAGCGTGTTCCTCCAAGTCGGGCTCTTGAGATACAAGAATAATGATTTTGCCGGAGCAGTTTCCGCGCTCGAGAGATCCGTCGCGCTCTCGCCAACATTTATGAATGCCAGATATTTCTTGGGACTCGCGTATGAGAAAGACGGACGCCACGCCGACGCGATTTCGCAGTTCGACTATCTCCACACCGCGCTTCCGGACAATGCCGAGGTCTCTTCCATTCTCTCCAATCTTCACGCCGGCATTTCTCCGGTCATTCCTGAAAAGCAAGTTGCGCCGCCGGCGAGTGATGGCAGTGCAGCACCGGCGCTTCCGGCCGCTCCAGCGAAGAAAAAATAATTTCAATCGTTCCGACTTATGGTCAAGAAGATTCTGACGATATTCAATCGCGAATTCACGAATACGAACGAGGCCGCGCTCCTGCTCGGTCTCTTTTCGCTCCTTTCGCAGTTCATCGGGCTCCTGCGCGACCGTTCGTTCGCGCACATGCTGGGACCGTCCGCCTCGCTCGACACCTATTACGCGGCATTCCGTATTCCGGATTTCCTCTACGCATCGATCGCGTCGCTCGCGTCGATCACCGTGCTTTTGCCGTTCCTCACCAAGCGCCTGCACGGCGCGGAAGGGGAGCGTGGCGCGCGAGTTTTCATGCGAGACATCTTCACGGCATTCTTCCTGCTCTTGGTCGCGATTTCGATCGGACTCTTCATCGCCATGCCATGGCTCGCGAAGCTGATCGCGCCGGGCTTCACCGACGAAGCGCACCACACGCTCGTCTTCATGAGCCGCATCATGCTCGTCTCGCCGATCATTTTCGGCATTTCCAACATGTACGGCTCCGTCACCCAGCTCTACAAAAAATTCTTCGTCTACGCGATCGCGCCCGTTTTCTACAATCTCGGCATTATCATCGGCATCTTCGTCTTCTTCCCGCACTTTGGGCTCGCGGGGCTCGCCTACGGCGTGGTCTTGGGCGCCGCTCTCCATTTCCTCGTGCAATTGCCGGTTTTCATACAACACAAATTCGTGCCGACCTTCCATTTTCCGATCAACTGGATCCGCGTGCGTGAAGTCGTGACACTCTCGCTCCCGCGGACGCTCGCGCTCTCGCTCTCCCAGCTCTCCATGCTCGCCTTGGTCGCACTCACCTCCTATTTGAAAGAAGGTTCGATTTCAATTTTTTCCCTCTCGTACAATCTTGAAACGACGACGGTCATGATCGTCGGTATCTCCTACGCCGTCGCTTCGTTCCCTATACTTTCCTCGCTCTTCACAAAGGGGGAGAAGGCGCTTTTTTCCAAACACATCTTTTCCACCGCGCGAAGCATTATCTTCTGGTCGATCCCGATGGCGGTACTCTTCATCGTGCTCCGCGCGCAGATCGTGCGCGTGGTCTTCGGTTCCGGCGCGTTCTCGTGGAGTGATACGAAGCTCACCGCCGCGGCGCTCGCGCTCTTTGCGATTTCGGTCGCGGCGCAGTCGCTCGTCCATCTTTTCGTCCGCGCATTTTACGCAGCGGGGAACACCACCATCCCGTTTTTGGTGAATCTGGCGAGCGCACTCATCACTGTCGGCACCGCGACGGCGCTCGTTGCGTGGTACCACTTTACGCCGGAGGTGCACTACTTCATCGAATCGCTCCTGCGCGTCGACGGCATTTCCGGTACCGACATCCTCATGGTCCCGCTCGGCTTCTCCATCGGTTCGATCGCGAACTGCCTGCTTTTGGGCTTCTTCATCCACCGCAGATTCGGCAAGACGGGAAAAACCGGCATCGGGAAAACCCTGCTTCATGTCGTCGGCGCCTCCGTTTTAATGGGTGCCTCTGCATACGCGGCACTCTCATTTTTCGGTACGGTCTTTGACCTCGATACTTTCGTCGGGATCTTCGCGCAAGGCGCGCTCGCGGGCATCATCGGGACGATCATCGCCGCGCTCATACTTTTTGCCGTGAAGAACGAAGAATTCCTCGGGTTCTTGAACACCGTCCGCACCAAGTTCTGGAAAGTGAAGATTGTCGTGCCGGAACAAAGTGACCTGTAGGCATAGGGAATGGGTGATAGATTATAGCGAATAGTAAAAATTCAAAAGTAGAAAATTTTTACTATACCCATTTAAAATCTTTTCTACTAACTGGAACAGCTGTTCCAGTTAGTAGAAAAGTAGAAAAATGAAGGATATAGAATGCAAAAAAGTCCCGCCGGTAAACCGGCGGGACTGAACAAGTGATTTTTTAATCTCGATCAGGATTTAAGAATTCTTTCATTTCCTCATAAAGTCCCTTTACTTCAAGCATACCCAATTCTGATTTTGCTTCCTCCAAAGCTTTACGAGGATTTTTGATCTCTTTGTAAGACATGGATGGCTGCTTGCCTCTCTTAGCTCTCTTTTTTGCGTGATCGATTACAAGCTCTGCTTCTCTGTGTAATTTTTCGTATTGATTCATTATCTTTTTGTTTTCTACAAATTAGCATAATATATACGCTATTGTCAAGTCGCTCAAAAAGTCTTATTTTGCTATAGTTTTCTAGCATGAAATTAGATCGTATCCGAAATTTTAGCATCATTGCCCACCCCAGTAGCAGAGCAAAGCTCGCTACGGGGCAGGCATCGACCACAGCTTATGAACTTATCTAATATTCGAAACTTCAGTATCATCGCCCATATTGACCACGGGAAATCCACGCTTGCCGATCGGATGCTTGAGGTGACGGGCACGATCGAAGCGCGCAAGATGCGCGATCAAGTGCTCGATAATATGGAGCTCGAGCGCGAGCGCGGGATTACAATAAAGATGCAGCCGGTAAGAATGATATATAATCCAAACGGTACAATTGACCAAGCGAATTCGGGCCCCGGTCAAAAGTCAAATGTCAAAAGTCAAAAGTTATCAAATTCAGAACCTTTTGTTCTGAATTTGATCGACACTCCCGGCCACATCGACTTCTCCTACGAAGTCTCCCGCGCGCTTCACGCCGTCGAAGGTTCTATTCTTCTCGTCGATTCCACGCAAGGCGTACAGGCGCAAACCTTGACCACGCTTTCCATGGCGCGCGAGAACGGTCTCACCATCATCCCCGTCGTTTCCAAGATTGATTCGCCGCTTGCGCGGCCGGACGATGTCGCGCTCGAGCTCGCAGAATTGCTTGATGTCGATCCGGACACCGTGATCCGCGTGTCGGGACGGACGGGCGAAGGCGTCCGCGAATTGCTCGATGCTGTTATCGAACGCATTCCGCCGCCGACGCCCGAAGACGCGCCGAACGGCTCCATGCGCGCGCTCGTTTTTGATTTCAAATACTCCGAGCATCGCGGCGTGATCGTGTATGTCCGCATGATGGCGGGATCCGTCGCACGGAATACGCCACTCCTTTTTTCCGCGTCGAAAGAATCGTTCATCTGCATCGAAACGGGAATCTTCAAGCCGGCCGAAATGCCGACCGACAGCCTCTCCGCCGGCGAAATCGGCTATATCGTGACCGGCATCAAACGCCCGGGCATCGCGTCCGTCGGCGATACGATCACGACGGCGAAAAATCCATTGCCCGCACTTCCCGGTTACATGATTCCGCGTCCGGTCGTCTGGGCGTCGATCTATCCGGAGAGCCAAGACGATTTTCCGGAGTTGAAGCTTGCACTCGGCAAGCTCAAGCTCTCCGACGCGTCTTTTTCTTTCGAGGAAGAAACTTCCGGCGCGCTCGGTCGCGGCTTCAGGTGTGGATTCTTGGGCATGCTCCATCTTGAAATCATCACCGAGCGCCTGCGCCGCGAATTTTCGCTCGATCTGGTGGTGACCATGCCGTCCATCACCTACCGCGTGGTCTACCGCGCGTCCGGCAAAGGCGGGGAGCGCAGGGAAGAAACGATCTACTCGCCGCACCTTTTTCCGGACGACGGCCTGCTGGAAGAGATATATGAGCCGTGGGCGAGCGTGATCTTGATCCTACCCAACAGCTACATGACGGCGCTCATGCCGCTCCTCTTTGAGCACGAAGCCGAGATCGGCGAGACGAAAAGCTTTGGCGATAATCGTTCGGAAATAATGCTAGAGATGCCGCTCCGCGAGATGATGCGGAATTTCTTCGATGAGCTCAAAAGCGTCTCTTCTGGCTTCGCGTCCATTTCCTACGAGATCGGGGAATACCGCAAGGCCGATGTCGTCCGACTCGATATTCTCGTCGCCGAAGAGCCGGTCGCGGCCTTCACGCGCGTCGTCTCGCGCCGTCGCGCGGAAGAAGAAGCCGAAGCGGCCGTGGAAAAGCTCTATGAGATCCTGCCGCGCCAGCAGGTGCAGATCAAGCTCCAAGCCAAGGCGTTCGGACGCATTATTTCATCGAAAACGCTGTCAGGATTCCGAAAAGATGTGACCCAGCACATGTATGGCGGCGACATCACGCGCAAGATGAAGCTCCGCGAGAAGCAGAAGAAAGGCAAGAAAAAGATGCAGGCGCGCGCGAATGTGAACATTCCGCATGAGGTGTTTCTAAAAATGATGAAAAACAGTAAAGATTGAACCTATTCTATAATTCTATAATTCTATAGAATTATAGAATAGCTCAAACAAAAAAAGAGAGCGCTACGCTCTCTTTTTCGGTGCCGTTCGCTAGCTTCCTGTTTTAGCGGAAAATCGGCGTGTAGAGGATAATCATCGAAATGATGATGAGAGCGCAGATAATCGTCCAGATCATCCGGAATCTCTTTTGATTTTTTCGTTCGAAAAGCATGTGAAATGTGTATATGGTATCGTGTATAATGTATCTTGTATAAAACAAGAAACTTGAATCCCGACTTTCGTAGTATACCAAATACCCGATACTAAATACAAGATACATATCCAGTCTTTATGGCTGATTTTCAAAAGCGAAAAAGAATAAAATCGATTCTCTATTCGAACGGCATGCTCCTCGTCGTTCTTATTCTTCTTGTCGTCCTCGGAAGCGCGGCGTATGGCATGTACGGAAAATTCGAGGAAACGAGGGAGAAAAAAACCCTTGCGGCGGATAAGTTGAAGGAGTTGGAGCAAGAAAAAAGCTCGCTCGAGACTTCCATCCAGATGCTCGGCACGGACGAAGGCATCGAAGCGGTCATCCGCAACAAATTCCGCGCCGCAAAAGAAGGCGAGGGGCTGGTTGTGATTGTCGACAAGGATGAAAATAACGCGACAGACGCGAAGAGCTCTAAAGGTCTGTGGGGATTTTTGAAGGGACTGGTGGGAAAATGAAGAAGGTTTTAGGTTTTAGGGGCTAGGTTTTAGTGAAAAAATTTTACGCAAAATGCGGGATTAGTTTAGTGGCAAAACGAGTCCTTCCCAAGGATTAGTCGGGGTTTCGATTACCCCATCCCGCACAAAAAAAGAGACACCCTAATTGTGGTGTCTCACTAATCACTTTAAATCAAGCATTATCTTTAGGCAGGATATATTTGCCAAAGAAAATTTTTCTGAACTCAATATTTGTGCTATTGCAATGATCGCACCGCACTCTTTCAAACTGCGAATCGCTCACTTTTAAACAATCACCACAGCTGTACGAGTAAAATTTTCTGGAAGAGGGTTTATTCTCATTTGTGACTTTTACCAATTTTTTCCAATCATTTTTTTCAACAGCAGAACCGTACATACCACCGAATTCAGTACGGATTTTGATGCACACTTGATGATCCAGACCTTTATACACTTCACGAACGACGTATATTTTATTCTTTTTAAAATAAAGAATTTGTACATTCGAGTCAACGGGCGCTTCTACGTCTAGACCAATACAGTCTTCGATGAGCATCACTTTGTCACCCTCTTTTAGAGTAAATGGGACACTTTCAACAAAGTAGTCCACCCGATTAAATGTTGCAATTTCCGACGCTTGTAGTTTACTGAATTTTTTAGCAATTATTTTTTCGGCGGCTTTGTGCGCTTCTTCGTTAATAGGGAATCCTGCTTCTTGAAACCAGAAGAAAATTTCTTCCTTGGTCTCCAGTGGTTTGTTTCCCGTAAGAAATCCCATAATTACTGAAGCCAACTCATCTTCTGTTTTTGTTTGAACTGTATCTTTTTTCATGCTATGAAAGATTTATTTTTACGATTATATCAGAGAGCTATTAATAAGTCAATCATGTTGGAAGCTGAGCTCCCAATATGATTGAAGAATTAGTTTTGTAAATCTTATACAATCTGATATACTCTACAAATTGAACAATAACGCCTAAAAAATTATGCATAAAGTCACCATCTACACCACGCCGGTTTGCCACTTTTGCCACGCGGCGAAAGAGTTTTTCAAGGAACACAATGTCGCGTATCAAGAATTCGATGTTGCGGCGGATTCGGCCAAGCGGCAGGAGATGATTTCTATGACCGGACAGCTCGGCGTGCCTGTCATCCGTATCGGCGACGATATCATCGTGGGCTTCAATCAGCCGAAAGTCGCAGAGCTCTTGGGAATTGCCGCCTAATGGTTTAGAATCAAAAAGCACAGTTTTCTGTGCTTTTTGATTTGTCTCCGTAGTCCCGACCGAAGCGTCGGGATTCAATGAACCCCAGTAGCAGAGCAAAGCTCGCTACGGGGCGCAGTAGAACAATCCTGTTGTGCCCCGAAGTATGTCCTTGTAGTTAAATGGATATAACAACTCCGTCCTAAGGAGTAATTGTAGGTTCGATTCCTGCCGAGGACACCAAAACAGAACTTAACGGCTTTTTCAAAGCCAGAAGGTGGGACGCGCGAAGCGCGTCCCACTGATTTCCCCCCATTTTTCCAAACGAATTCAGAATTTTTGGCGCGCTGGCGCGCACTAATTTTTCGCCGAGGAGGAGGTTCGAGCCAAAGATTTCTTTGGCACAGACCTTTTTAGCAAAAAGGTCTGAATCAGAAGCAATTTTGTCTATATTTTGTGCGACTTCTAGCCAGTTTTGGAAAGGTTCGAGCCAATCATTTTGCTTGTGTGAAAGATTATAGATTTCTTCTTCGAGCGACTTCTTTTGCAAAAGCAGTTTTTCTTTTTCAGCACGATATATTTCCTTTTCAATATCTTGGTCAAGATAGCCGTTTAGAAGTCGCTCCAATCTGATTGAGAGAGAAGAAATCTTTCCTTGTTTCTCTTTCACACAAGCAGCCAAAGACTGGGCGGATTTTCCATGGTCTTGCAAAGCAAGACGATTGAGTTCCATCGCCCAGTCTTTGGGCAAAGAAACTTTTTTGATTAGGGATGATAACTGGCGATTTAATTCTTCTTGACGAATACAAGGTTCTTCACATTTCACCATTTTGTTTTTCTTTGTGCAGTGATAGTAAGTGTAAGTATGCACATTTCCGTTCTGTTGCTTCTTCACCTTGTATTCGCCAGTTATCATCATTCCGCATGAGGCGCAGGAAATGAGCC
>CALRFC010000006.1:11698-21665 GCA_943356395.1 Candidatus Nomurabacteria bacterium | reverse complement strand
CGGAATGCCGTGCCGATCCATGAGAATGCCGATCGCGAGCGGGCCTGTCATGCTCCCGATGTTCGTGATGCTCCGCATGATGCCGTCGACGCGGCCGAAGTGTTGCGGATCGGACGAGACGGTGACCAGTTCGTTGCTACCCACGGACAGCAGTTCGACGACGAGGCCGATCAGGAAGGAGACGGAGAGCTTCCACGCGTAGCCGTGCGGGAAGGAGAGCGAGAGCAGGAGGAGCGAGAAGGCGAGCAGGCCGACGGAAAAGAGTTTCGGCCCTTTGATGTCGAACCACTTCCCCAGATTCCAGCCAAAGAGCATCGGCATGGCCGACACGATGCCCATGATGATGACCAAGCTCAAATCCGCGCCTTCCCGGTACACTTCGATCGGCAGGAAAAAGAGCACGACCGCGCTCGCGAAAGAAATGAAGAAATTGAAACCGACCAAGCTCTTGAGCGCGAGATTCCAGCCGCTGACCTCCTTGAAGACATTGTTGCTGCGATCCTCCGCCGAGCGTTCGCGTACGAGCGGCTTCTCTTCCGTTTTCGCGAAGCGGCGCACGATGAGGAACGACACAAGAGACGTGGGCGTGATGAGGAGGAGCAGCGCGGGAACGGAAAAATATCGCGTGAGGAATATGCCGAGAACGGCCGCGCCGATCCACCAGAGATTGGCGACCGTGTCGAAATAGCCGAAGACCGTGGCGATCTTTCCCGAGGGGACATGCCGACGGAAATATGTTTCCCTGCCGACGGAATCGAGCGCGTAGGAGACGCCGTTGAAGAGACGCGCGAGGACGATGAAGATCGCGAGGCCGGTCACTCCGGCGAAGAAATATTCGGCCCCGACGAAGAGATACAGGAAGAGGCCGAAGAGGATGAGGGTCGTCGCGCGCATGCGGTCCGCGATCATGCCGGCGATTGGGAGCGTCAGGATGAAGGTGATGTCGTAGGCCGCACGCAGGAGACCGGCTTGCGCGAACGAGTGCCCGAAGGAATACAGGAGGACGGGAATGAGCGTCTCGCCGAAGCCCCAGCCGAACCAGCGTACGCCGGTGGCGAAAGTCAGGACTCGCGCGCCGTACGGGATGTCTGCAGTATTCCAGAATCGTGCGATATATTTTTTCATGACAGTCTTATCTCCCCAGCTTGATGATGATCGCCGAACCGATGAACATGAAGAGTGCGCCGATCAGGAAATAGATGTTGGGTTTCGATCTGAAGACGAAGAAGGAAAGGATGACGACGAAAAAAGGGTAGGCGATCTCGAAGATGGAGGCGGTCGATGCGCCGAGGGTCTTGATGCTCGAGTAGATCAGGAAATTCGCCAAGGCTGCGAGTGCGAGCGATAGGGCGATCAGGATGATCGTGCTGGTTCCTGAATGGAGGAAGGCCTTTGTTGCCGCGCCACCGCCGTGCGTGAAGAGAAACGGCAAGACCACGATCATGGTGATGACCGAATTGACGAAAAGGAGCGCGAGCGGCGAAAGCGCGTAGAGAATCTTCTGGTCGATGGTGTAGACCGCGCCCCAGGTGATCGCCGCACCGATGGCATACAAGAATCCGATCATGGAAACTATGATAGCATATTTGATTTTGAATGAACCACTTGTGCCATCATTTTCGCCATAGCGAAAATGATGGCACTTTTTAAAAACACAAAAGAAAAAAGGGTGGCAATAAAGCCACCCCGTGGGTCCGAGAAATTAACCTGATAGATGGCCCTTGTCTCCGTCCACAGTAAAAGTCTCGGTGTGTTCAGGCCTATCTCTTTAAAAAAGAAGTCCCGCCCATTTGCTCGCAAACTATGCGCGCGCATATTCTGTTTGCCGAGGGGCGGGATCTGTTGGTTCCAATATAGCAGATCGGATTTCGAAAAGCTAGTGATCGAGCGGATAGTAGCACCCGCTGTGACAGCCGAACTCGCCGCAACGCCAGATGCCGTCTTTGCTCACGCGGAGCATCGCGCCGTGTATTTTGCAGTGCGGGTAGAGCGTGTCGTTCGCGCAATACTCGCTTTGGCGCAGAAAAACAAATCCCCTACTCACGCTGTCAACGCCATCCGTGACAGCCGGATTGTAGCCGGGCATGTCTTTGATGTCGATGATTGGGAGCATAAAAAGAATTTTTGGTGAAAAAATGAAGTTCCATTACATATTATAGAGTGTGGAATTGTTGTCAAAGAGCGTGAATTTATTTTAAGAAATAAAAAAGCGGCCCAGAGCTTGGAAGCTGGAACCGCTCGCTGATTTCTGGACAACTTAGTAATCACGACAACCTTGACAGGGCGGCGTGGCACGGTGGGATTAGCACCAAACATACGCCTATGCCGGATCACCTCGTCGACCTACCCTTTTAATAAAAGGTTCCGTCCATCAGCACTAGTATTGTATACTATTTTTCGTATGATGTTGCATCATCCGTATCTCTTGTGGATTATCGTCTTCGTTGTCCTGCCGTCACTTTTCCTATGGTTTCGCTATGGCGCATATCTGAAACAATTCAGGAATCTTTTTCTTTTCATCGGCGCGTGCGCATTCGTCTGGGGACTCGCCTTTGATCTCGTCGGCAACCCGATACTGCATATCTGGTCATACGAACACACCCTCGGCATCTCGATTGCCGGATTGCCGATCGAGGAATATATCCTTCTCCTGACGCTCTCGCAGGAAATCACGGGAATTCTGCTCGTCGTGCGGAAAAAAATTTATGGATAGATATACCTACACAGTGCTCGATATCATTTTCTTCGCGCCGTTCATTCTCGTGTGGGTTGTCGCCTGCCGCACACTCATCGTGGAAAGATGGAAATTCATTTTGTCCGCGGGACTTCTGGGAATCGCTATCTTTTTCGTGATGGATCTGCCGGCAACATTCTCCGGTGCATGGACGATGAACTACGCGAAGACGCTCGGCATCCGCCTCGGCCCGAGCGTCTTCGAAGAACTCGTCTGGACGATCCTCGTCTCCGTGAGCGTGGGAATAATCATAGAGATGTATTTCAAAAGAAAGACTGCAATATCCGATTCGTAAGTCACTTACTTCAAACTTTGCCATGGCAAAGTTTGAAGTAAGTGACTGAAGTGAATTGCGGCGAGTGATTTGCGAAAGGAAAAAGAAAAGGCGGCCCCTGCGTCACCCGGTAAAGAGTTTGCAGGAATCCGCCATGCCGATTTCAGGAAAGAAAGAACGAACCGATGACCCATGCCCCCGGGTCGAGAGACAGGCCATGCGAAACCCATCCTTTCAGTCGTAAGACAACGCACCGTTTTTCAGACGGCCGCCCATTTGGCCCTTCGATCAGCGATTCAATTATTGCACCGGCGATTACAAAAAGCAAGAAAAAAAACGGCATCGCGAGGATGCCGTGTGAATTTCATTTTCCGCTTTGGTATCCCTTCGGCAACATGCTTTTTAAGCTGGGGACTTTGATGGGATCAAAAACCTTGGCGTAATGTTTTTCGAAAAACTCCTTCCTCCTCTTTTGCCTGTTTTCCATCAGTCCTCTTTTTAATTTCAAGAAATCTCCCTTGATGCAGAACGATTCTCCATGCGTTTCCGCAAAAAACCATGGGATCTGGGGGTGTTCGTAAAAAATGCAATTATCGCGCGTGGCTTCTTTGATTGCATTGCCGTCGCTGTCAGCGAGTCCCTTGAGGACAGCATGGTACGCTTCTTTTCCTTTTTCAACAGTGTCGAATGCGGAAAACCAGTTTACAAAATCGTCTGTATAAATCAGTACCACGGTCTTTTTGCCTTTAGGCGCATTCCGAACTTCCAAAAGCTCCAGTGTGCCGGCAAAAGTGTCGGCCAAGTCGTGTCGGATCATATCGAAATAGTATGTTTCCGATACATGCCTGTATTGTAATGTTGTCATTGTACGAGTGTTTTTGCCAGTATAGCAGAAGGAGGAATAGGGGCAACTGTCTGGAAATTCTGGCAAAACATGGCTCCGGCTCAGACACGAATAAGAAAAGCGGCGCAGGCCGCTTTTCTTATTCGTGTCTGCCCTCTTGGATTCGAACCAAGGACCCCCTTGGTATAAGCAAGGTGCTCTAACCAGCTGAGCTAAGGGCAGATATGTGCGTATACTAACAAAAAAGTTCCCTTTCGGGAACTTTGCGTTATGCGTTCTGTTTCTGTTGCATCATATGCTCTGCGGCGATCATGTGGCTGCATATCTTGTGCTGCTTGTAGAAGTCGCAATTGCAGCCGTAATCATACCCGCGCCGCAATTCGAGATAGCGAACGCCGTGTTCAGATTCAAGCCGCGCAGAATTCGTCGCGGTAAAGAGTGACCAGAGCTCGGGATGCGCGATGTAGTGCTTCGCCTTCTCGATCTTTCCGAGGAGTGCAGCGATGAAGGCATACTGCGCTTCGCGGTTGTCTTTGGTGAGCTCGATCAGGATGACATCGTCGCGATGCCGGCGGAGCTCATGCAGGAACGACCGCGGTGCGGAAGATATCGTTGCAAGACAAGTCATCGGACGATACCCTAGACACGGAAGCAGAAATGTATCTCTCCATTTCTCCGAATGAAGCTGCATTTCTCCGACCTCGTCTAAATAGAGCAACATTCCTCGACGCCATCTCGAATGGACTTTTTCCGACAACACTTCGAAGGCTTCGATATCGACGCCGTACAAATGGTGTCTCACTGCCGCACGAGAATACAGATCGTGGCTGGCAAAAAGCTTTTTCTCGCCGAACGATGTTTCGATCTCAAAGCCGATGCGGCGGCCGTCATCCGTGACTTCATTCGTCACGAAGCCGCATTTCTTCTCGGGTGGAATATCCGCGATGATCCGCTTGAGCAAAGTCGATTTGCCGACATGCGGATCGCCGACGATCAAGATGTTCTTTTTCATGTAAAATGTTTTTTACACTATACTCTGTTTCGAAGAAAAATCAAGGAGCGCGGCGCTCCTTGATTTTTGCATTCGCATTCCATTAGCTTCTATCTTCTCTATTCTATCTTCTACCCTTTCTTCTTCGGCACGATCCCGTGCATCTTGATGATCTCTTCATACTCCGGCTGTTCCAGCGTTTCGACTTCGATCAATTTGTTCGCGACCGCATCGAGCGCGCTGCGATGCTTCGTGAGCGTCTCTTCCGCGCGCGTGCGAGCTTCTTCGAGAATCCTTTTCACTTCGGCATCGATTTCCTTGGACATGTTTTCCGAGTAGCCGTGCTCGACCGGCATTCCCCCGCCGATCAATCGTCCGCCGTCATTCTCGAGCGCGACCGGCCCGATCGCGTCCGACATTCCCCAGCGCGTGACCATCGCGCGCGCGAGATTGGTCGCGACCTGCAGGTCGTTCGACGGGCCGGTCGTGATATCCCCGATCACCATTTTCTCCGCGACATAGCCGCCGAAGAGTCCGGCCAAGTCGTCGTAGAAAGACTGGCGGGATTCGAGGCGTTTTTCTTCAAGCGGAAGAGAGAGGGTGTAGCCGCCGGCGCGTCCGCGCGAGACAATCGACACTTTGTGCACCGGATCGGATTCCGGCAAAACGGAGCCGACGATCGCATGTCCGGCTTCGTGATACGCGACGATCCTTTTTTCTTCCAAGGAAAGCAGGTGGCTCTTCCGCTCGGGCCCCAACATGACTTTCTCGATCGAGCGGATGAGGTCGAACTGCGAGACTTTCTTCCGGTCTTCGCGCGCGGCGAGAATCGCGCCTTCGTTCATGAGGGAGTACAAGTCCGCGCCGGAGAATCCGGGCGTGCGCTCGGCGATGACTTTCAGATTCACATCTTCGGCAAAGGGCTTTTCGCGGGAATGGATATTCAAGATTTCTTCGCGATCGGCGCGATCCGGCAGGTCGAGCATCACGCGGCGATCGAATCGGCCGGGCCGCAGGAGTGCGGGATCCAAGACATCGCCTCGATTTGTTGCCGCCATGACGATGACTTTTTCGTTGGGCTCGAAGCCGTCCATCTCGACAAGAATTTGGTTGAGTGTCTGTTCGCGCTCGTCATTTCCCCCGCCCATGCCGCCGCCGCGCACGCGCCCAACGGCGTCGATCTCATCGATGAAAACGATCGCGGGCGCGGCGCGCTTGGCCATCTGGAAGAGATCGCGCACGCGGGAAGCGCCCACGCCGACGAACATTTCCACGAATTCCGATCCGGAGAGATGGAAGAACGGCACATTGGCTTCACCGGCAACCGCTCTTGCGAGCAGCGTTTTTCCCGTACCCGGCGCGCCGGTCAGCATCACGCCTTTCGGAATCCGCGCGCCGATGTCGAGGAATTTTTTCGGATTGCGCAGAAAATCGACGATCTCGGTAAGCTCGATCTTGGCCTCTTTGTTGCCGGCGACATCTTTAAATGTAACTTTGTTGTTCTTATCGGACGGATCGGTGATTTTGGCTTTCGATTGCCCGAACGAAAGCGCTTGCACGCCAGCGCCTCTCACCTGCCGCGCGACGAACCAGAAAAAAAGAATGATGAAAACGATCGGAAGCGCGATCGGAAGTATGGTGAGAAGCCAGAAGCTCGCACTTGATTCGGATGCGACGGAAACATCCACTTTCTTGAGCAAATCGGGAGAAACGCCGTAGCGAGAAAGCGTTTCCGAAAGTCCGCTTTCTGTTTCTTTCTTCGAAGTCTCGAGCGTGCCGTCGGAGAGCGTGATCGAGAGTTTGTCGCCGGATACATCGATGCTTTTCACGTTGCCATCGGAAACTTGCGACGCGACGAGCGAGAGCGAAACGACATCGCTTTTCTTGGCGCCGCCGGAGAGCACCGTGTAAAGCGCGACTAGAAGCATGAAAACGAGAAAAAAGACCAGAACATTTCCGGCGAGCTTCGGCGCAACAGGGCCTTTGTTGTAGCGTTTCTGATTCTTTTTGAAAGGCTTTGGCATGGTAGTAAATGTCTAATTTCTAATGACTAATGTCTAAAAACCCAAGTTTAGAAAGTATACTCGCACATACAGAAAATGACAAATGATGAAAAAGCTTTCAGCTGTTTGCTGCCTGCCCGCCCGGATGAATCCGTTCGGACGGGCTTTTAGCTTTTGAATCAGAAGCTGGAAGCAGGCAGCAAACAGCTGGAAGCTCTCTTTTATGTTCCATGTTATGCGTTATATGATTTATGCCCTATAATTCCCGTATGGCGAATCTGGCGACCAACAAAAAAGCGCAGTTTGATTATGAACTGCTCGAACAATTCGAAGCGGGCATCGAGCTTTTGGGCTTCGAGGTCAAATCGATACGCGCGGGACAAGCGATTCTCTCCGGCGCGCATGTGATCGTCCGCGGCGGCGAAGCGTATGTCGTCGGCATGCAGATACCGCCGTATCAGGTGAAGAACACGCCGGAATCCTACGACAGCGAGCGCACGCGCCGGCTCCTCCTCACGAAAAAAGAGCTCGGCGAGCTCTCGGATGCGGATTCGAAAAAAGGTTTGACTATTATCCCTGTGTCGTTGTATAATAAAAACCGGAAGATCAAGCTCGGCATCGGCATCGCCCGCGGCAAGAAAAAATTCGACAAGCGCGAAGCGATCAAGAAACGGGATGTTGATCGGGAGATGAGAAGGGTAGAAGTTGGAAGATAGAATATAGCGAAGAAAATGCTAAAATAACTCCGTGGCTATACAACATTTCAAAGATTTAAAAGTATGGCAGCAAGGACATGAATTAGTACTTTTAATCTATCAGGCAACGGAATCATTTCCTCAAAAAGAGATGTTCAGATTGAGTGACCAGCTTCGTCGTGCTGCCGTTTCTGTTACATCAAACATAGCAGAAGGATTCGGTAGGAAATCACCGAAAGAAAAGTTGTATTTCTACTCAATATCTCATGGATCGCTCCTTGAAATTGAAAATCAAACACTAATTGCAAAAGATTTAAATTATATAGAAATAAAGGAATACAATACTATTCAGGAAAAAATATCTGAATTGAGCAGGATGCTCACAGTATTTAAGAAAAATATTCCACAATCCTGATTCTCGCTATCTTCTATAATTCTATCTTCTGTTCAACGGGACTGCCAGGCATCGACAGAGAGGTCTCGCGGTTTTATGCATGTCGAGCCAGCATGAACGCTCGCAAATCTTTCATGCAATCGTAAATGCAAACGCATTTCGTTCAGTAAAGTCTCCGTACGCTTTTGCGCTCGGAAACTTTGCTTTCGCACGCGCCTAACAAGGCCCCTGCGAATGTGTCACCGCAATTCTTCCGAGATCGCGGCTGACGCACTATATATTCGGAATTGAGCACTCGACCCGCCTCATCGAGAGCTTGAAAAATTAAGGCTCTGATCGCTGCGCATTTTGTCCATTTTTAAACGCAGCAGTCGAGAAAAAATAAATGGACTACACATGTAGACTTGTCTCCGCAATCTTTCTGCACTGGGGTTCAATTCCCCACAGTTCCACAATTCAAAAACCCGCATGTCAGCGGGTTTTTGAATTGTGGAACTGTGGGCAAGCCAACTGCTTGGCTTGCGTGGGAATTGAACAGCCACAGGCATGTCCCGTAGCAACGGGACAGCCGAGGCGGGGTCGCGAACACTTAGTCCGCACAGGGCGTACTCGCCCGAGCAGACTTAGTGATTCGTGACTTCGAATCCCCACGCGAGCGAACTGCTTCGCTCGTGTGGGGATTCGAAAGGCGCAGCTAAACATTTTCAGCAGAAAATGTTGCGAGCCGGGGTCGAGAAATTTTGCGTGTGTCGACACGCAAAATATTCGTGACCGATTCCCCCCATCTTGAAGCGAATAATTATGCAAAGTGTTCGTGACTTTACCCCCCCATAATTTCAAAAAATACAAATCTTTTTAAATTCCACATGTTCTACTAACTGGAACAGCTGTTCCAGTTAGTAGAACAGTCACATTTTACTTGGAAAGGATGGTATTTCAATAATCCATCACCTACAATTCTGACGGCCGTCAGAATTGTAGGTGATTTTATCTTTAAACTTTCCCAGGAATGTCGGTCTTGGAGCTTCGCGGACCCGAGTTCCCTCAAGCGAGCCCATATCTGCCGAGGGACTAGCGAGTCGCGACGGCGCGAGATCGAGGAATTTTTCAGCAGAAAAATATCCGTGCCCTCGGCAGATATGGGCGAGCGCCATTTGACTATCCTCTCCCTTTGCGCTAGAATGACCCCAACGGCCGAAAGGTCTCTATTTAATTGCGAGAAAGAATCAACAATTACATACGCTCTCCGGAGCTCCGCGTCATAGATGCCGACGGTTCCAATCTCGGAGTAATTTCTCTCTCGACCGCCCTCAAGCGGGCGCAAGAACAGGGACTCGACTTGATCGAGATATCTCCGAACGCCGTTCCGCCTGTCGCGAAAATAATGGAGTACGGCAAGTACCTGTACGCCGAGAACAAGAAGCAGAAGAAGGCGAAAGCCGGCGCGAAGCCGACGGAAACGAAATCCGTGCAAGTAAAAATTGCTACAGGCGATCACGACCTCGAGCTCAAGGCGAAAAATGCTTCGAAGTGGCTCCTTGAAGGACACCGGATAAAAGTCGAGCTCTTCCTTTCCGGCAGATCGAAGTACATGCAGGAATCGTTCCTGAAAGAGCGCATCGACCGCTTCATGCACCTCATCACGGAGCCGTACAAGATCGCCGAGCCGTTGAAGCGGATTCCGAAAGGATTGATGCTGACGATAGAGAGAGACATAAAAAAGTAAAATTTAAAATCTCCCGCCCGAACGACTGATATCGTTCAGTCGGGCGGGCAAAATTAAAAATTGTAAGAAACAGTTAATTATCAGCAACCTTATATTCCTATGTCGATGAAAACTAATAAAGCGTTCACGAAACGCATCAAGATAACGAAAACGGGAAAAATGATTTCTCGCGCGCCCGGACAGAATCATTTCAATGCGCGAAGCTCCCGCGTCAAGCAACTGAACGGACGCAAAGGCAACGCATTCACGACGCAGGCGAAGACATTGTCGAGAATGATCCCGTACGCGAAGAATAAGTAATAAAAT
>CALRFC010000006.1:0-11688 GCA_943356395.1 Candidatus Nomurabacteria bacterium | reverse complement strand
GTTCTAATATCTAATACCCAAGCGCATTCGCATTTTATTGGAAATTAGAAATTGGATATTGGAAATTTTCCCTATTCACTATTTACTACTAACCATTTACTGATTTTTATGCCTAGAGTCAAAAGAGGAATCATCAAACAGAAGCGCCGGAAGAATGTCCTTTCGAAAGTGAAGGGCTACCGATTCGGCAGAAGCAAGAAAGAAGCGATGGCGAAAGAAGCCATCGCGCACGCCGGCGCGTACGCTTTCGCGCACCGAAGAGACAAGAAAGCCGATCGCCGGACGCTCTGGCAGGTGAAGTTGAACGCTTCCCTTCGCCCGCTCGGCTACTCTTACAGCAGATTCATCGACACCGCCAAGAAAAAAGGATTCGCGCTCGACCGCAAAGTCCTCGCCGACATGGCGGAGAATAATCCGGAATCATTTTCGAGATTGGTGAAAGCGCTGTAATGCGATCCTAATCTACGAATTCATCCGAATCAACGAATAATACGAATAAAAACAGAGCGCCCCGCTTCGCGGGGCGCTCTGTTTTTATGTTTTATGATCTATGTTTTATGATTTATCTTCTATTCATTCTTCCCCAATCTGAATTCCTTCACCTTGTCCGCTTCGACGAGCTTCAAGACTTTTTCGATCAGGCGTTTCGGGTCGGCGTCGAAGACGATTTTTTCGTTCGGACGATAACCGCGCTCGATGATTTCTTTGATCGTCTCGTCCATCGTCCACGATCCTTCCAAGATGCCGATCGGCTTATTGTCTTCAAACGCGATCGTGAATTCATGGATCGTGCCGATGCGCCCGCAGCCGATCACGATGGCGTCACACGAGCGCGTGAGCAAAAGATCCCTGCCGGGAAAGCCGAAGCCGGTGTAGATGATCAAGTCCATGTAATCAACAGGAAGACGATATGTCTCGACATGCTCGCGTTCGGAAGATGCGGGCGAAAGCCCGATGGAAACTCCTTTTTCTTCTTTGGCTCCCATCGCGCTCCAGAGCGGAAAACCGGTCGTCGCGCCCGTCAAAAGCATGCCGCCTTGGCGCACGATTTCGCGTCCGAGCTCTTTGGCTTTGTCGAGCGCGTCGATCCCGCAATGGCCGGTTTCGGCCGCGCCGGAAACGCCGATCTTCAGTTTCAGATGGTTGTGCTTGTCGCCGTTGCCGATCGGGCCGTTGTAGCAGAGGTATTCCATGAGTGAGGTTTTAGGTTTTAGTTGCTAGGTTCTAGTATGACATACGAATCTACGAATAATACAAATGAAACGAATGGATGCGAATAGAGAAAATTCGTAGCGATTCGTAGTATTCGGATCATTCGTATGTTGGTATGATTTAAGATCAACAATCCAACACCACGCTCTCGTTCTTTGTCGGCACGACGGCGTGGATGCCGAGGTTGTCGCGCAGGCGCTGAGCGAGAAAGAGCGATGATTTCGGTTCGCCCATGACGACAAAAACTTTCTCCAAAGAATTCGCCGCCTGCTCGACGAAATCGACCAAGTGATCGGAATCCTTGTGTCCGGAATATCCGCTGATCTTTTCCAAGCGGGCGTTCACTGCGACTTCTTCGCCAAAGATGTGCACTTTTTTCGCGCCTTCTTCGATCGCGCGCCCGAGCGTTCCCATCGACTGATAGCCGATCAGGAGAATCGTGTTGTTCTTGTTCGGCAGATAATTCTTTTCATGATGGATGATGCGTCCGCCGTTGCTCATGCCGCTCCCCGCAAGAATTATTTTCGGATCGGAGCTTTTCAGAATGAGTTTCGAATCTTCGGTCTCGAGCGTCGGTTTCAATCCCGGAAACATGAAGATGTCGTCGCCGCCTTTGATGAGCGCTTTCGCTTCGTCGTTGAAAAGATCGCGGTATTGATGATAGACGGTAGTGAGCCGGATGGCGAGCGGAGAATCCAAGAAAACCGGCATGACGGGAATGCGCTTTCCTTCCACTAGAGAATTCATCTCGTACAAAAGCTCCTGCGAGCGCTCGAGCGAGAATGTCGGAATGATGAGCGAACCCTTGCGATTGTAATTGTCTTCGATCACATGCTCGAGCATCTTTTTTCGCTCGTTGCGCGATTCATGATTGCGGTCGCCGTAGACGGATTCCATGATCAAATAGTGCGCGCCTTCGATCGACTCCGTATCGCGGAGAAGCGGCGAGGGAGAGTTGCCCAAGTCACCGGTAAAAATTATCCGCTTGCCGTTGTAAAGGATTTCCAGCATGCCGGAGCCCAAAATGTGTCCGGCGTCTTTATAATGCATCTGAAAACCGTGGTCTATATTTATCTTCTGGTGATAATCGAAGCCCTCCCAGTGCCCTAATATCTCCAATATGGCCTTTTCATTGTAAAAATCCTTCAAATTGCTGTCGCGCCCCAAAATATTGACGGTATCCATGAGCATGGGAAGCGCCAAGTCTTTCGTGGCTTTGGTGGAAATGATCCTGCCGCGGAAGCCGTCGTGAAAGAGCTTCGGGATGCGCCCGACATGATCGATATGCGCATGCGTTATAAAAAGGATGTCGATCGTTTTCGGATCGTACGCGAACGGCTCCCAGTTGGTATCGTCGGCGAGCTTCGTGCCTTGTTCGAGCCCGCAGTCGATGAGAAATTTCTTGCCTTCGCCTTCGAGCAAAAAATTCGCGCCGGTGACGGAGCCCGCGCCGGAGCAGAAAGTGACTTTGAGCTGTTTGCCACCGTGAGGTTCATTCATGGTGAGTATTGTACCACAGAAGTATTGGTGTCTAAATCACAAAACATGGAACATGAAAAAGCTTTTAGCTGTATGCTTTTTGCTGTTAGCTTCTGGTTTAAAAAGCTAAAAGCAGGAAGCAAAAAGCTGAAAGCACTAGCCAGTGGAATCGTGTCGCGCCTGGCGAACAAACACGATCGCTGTCATTCCTCCGGCCATATCAAAAAACATATCGCTCAAAGAATCGAGCGGGATGAAGCCGTGAGCCCCCGTCCACGCATCGGTTGCGTATTCGAAGAGTTCCCAGAAGAGTCCGGCGACAAAAACGAAGAGTAATGTGAGAAGAATCTTGTGCCGGATGCTTTGAAAGCGCGGATTGGAAAAAATGACGGTTCCGACGAGCCCGAGCCAGAGCCCGCCCAAAAAGTGCATTGGCATGTCGAACCACCAGACGCTGTAATACCAGAAAAATTTTCCGGCGAGCAGATTGAGGATGAAGATGAAGATTATTAGAAATGCCGCCAGCTTTCTTGATTTCATATTTATTAATTGTAACACGAGAAAGCGGAAAGCTTCCTGCTTTTTGCTTCTTGCTTCCAGCTTTTGAATTCTCAAGCTAACAGCAAACAGCTGGAAGCAAAAAGCTTGCTCATTAGCATCGTGTTGCGCATAAAAAAAATCGCCTCTTGCGAGACGAAACTTTTTAGGATTATCAGGCAGACAGTACCATAGCATAACGCTACGTGGGTTCTCCGAGTCTTGCGCGTCGGCAGTCCGAAGACCGCACCGGCGTAAAACTACATTCGAGATCCCATATGAAATGTGTTCTAGGTACTTCGTACCGTAATAACCCTATCCCAAGTATAGCGCATATTGTATCCACAGCAAGACTAGACGAAGAACAGGTTCTAGTTTCTAGTGACAAGGTTCTAGAAAAAGCAAATTAATCGAAGAAAATCGCCCCTAGGGCGATTTTTCTTACTTGTAATTCTTGTCTTTCGTCTGCGTGAATCTTTCGTGCACGGTTTCGTAGGAAAAAAGCTCGCTTTCGGAAAACCAATGCGCGATCTCTTCTTTGGCCTCATTTGAATCGCCCGACGCATGCACGATATTCGGCACGCTTATATCCGCCTTGTCCGCATGACCAAAGCTCATGTGCGCGAAATCGCCGCGCACGGTTCCGGGAAGAGCGGCTTTCGGCTCCGTCGCGCCAACCATTTTGCGCCCCAAGGCGACCGCTTCGATGCCTTCGAGTACCATGGCAATCACCGGCCCTTTCTGCATGAGCGCGAGGTTGTTGTCGAACACTTTCTGTCCGCGGCGCGAAACGACTTTGCCGATAGTTTCGTAGTGATGGAAGAAATGATCATTGCTTGGCTGGAGCATCTTCATGCCGACGACCTTGAAGCCGGCGCGTTCGAAGCGCGTCATGATCTCGCCGACGATCCCGCGCGCAACGGCGTCGGGCTTGAATATGATGAGTGTGCGTTCCATGCGCCCACTATAGCAGAAAAAACAGCAAAAACAAGTCGTGGCGCAAATTCAAAAGTTAAAAATCAAAAGTCAAAAGTTTAAGTAAAAATTAAAAAATAAGATACGGAAGCCACCTACTTTTACCTTTTCCATTGCCATTTTGAAATTTGATTTTTAAATTTTGACTTTTAACTATTCATTGCGACTGCTTGTATCTCCCGAAAATTTCCGCTTCGACATCCGCACGATCGCGGCCATAGGTGAGATACGAGAGCTCTTTTAGTTTCGGAACGATTTCCGGATTCCCTTTCGGCAGATCGGCCGTCGTTATATTGAAAGGCCTCGGTGACGGCGCGCCGTTGATGATCATCGAGACATACGCATTGCGATTGTCGAGGCGCGTGATGTCGGCGGCGGAAAATGTCGGCTTGAATTTCTGCTCGAGATAATTCGCGTCTTCGGGCGAAACGCGGAAGACCGCCATCGAGCCCACATTGCCGAAAACCGCATTCTTGATCTGTTCGTCGAGCTGGGCGATATACTGGTGCGCCATGTTCAATGACAAGCGATATTTGCGGGCTTCCGAGAGAATCGATGCGATCGCCGGCGTCGTGACATTCTGGAATTCATCGATATACATGAAGAAATCGGAAAGCTTCGCTCCATACGAATCCACGCGTGAGAGCGCAGCCATCTGGAATTTCATGACGACGAGCATGCCGATCAGATTCGCGTTGAGCTCCCCGAGCCGGCCTTTGGAGAGATTGACGAGCAAGATCTTCTTGTTGTCCATGATGTCGCGGAAATTGAGCACCGAGCGCGGCTGGAGCACGACCGGCCGCATGAATTCGTTGGAAATGAATGTATCGAATTTCGAGCTGATGTACGGAACGAAATTCTCGAGCCCCTGATCGCCTTTCGACGCTTCGGCCGCCTTCCAGAATTGCGCGACGATCGGATTCTGGCAGTGCGAGAGCTTCATTTCGCGGAAACTCTTGTCCATCAAGACGCGCGTGATCTCAAGGAGCGTGTTGCCGCTCTCCGGATGCTCCATCACGAGGAGCGCGGAATTCTTGAAATACTGCTCGAACATCGGGCCGCCGGCGGTCTTCATGTCGAAGAGCTGATTGAAGATGAGAAGGAGCGTGTCGATGACCATCGTTTTCTGTTCGGGAAAACGCGGATCGAATTCGAGCATGTTGAGGCCCATCGGGCGCGCCGTATACGCCGGATCGAAATAAATGACATCGTCCGCGCGTTCGGGAGGAATGTACGAAAGAATATCTTGAATGTCCGTGCCGTGCGGATCGATGAAACAGCATCCTTCGCCGTTTGCAATATCCTGCGCGATCATGGATTTCAAGATTCCGGTCTTTCCCGTTCCGGTCTGGCCGACGACATAGAAATGCCGCATGCGGTCTTCCTGTTTGAGATGCACCGCGGTATTGACGCCGCGATAATTGTTGTAGCCGATGAGTATGCCGTCGTCTCCCATATCGAGCGGCGCGGGCGCAACGCCGGCCTTGGCTTCTTTCAATTGCGGATTGCCGACGCCGGACGGGAAATGGAAGACGGTCGAAAGCTCGCGCAGGGAAAGCGGCAAAATGTGATCGTCCGGAAATATGCGATACGAGAAAGCGTGGAGGATCGCGCGCGGATCCTTGGCGTGCTCGAAAATGAATCCATTGCTGTTGGTCTCGGTGAATTGGTTGAAGCTCGATTCCATCTCATGCAGGATATTTTCCGCGCGGTCTTTGGTTTCCGCGGCGGCAACGAGACGGATGCTCGCGGACACGATCGTCGACTTCACTTTTTCCGTGATGCGCGAAACGGCGTTGTCATCGATGTCTTTTTTCTCGTCGTCTTTTTTCTTCGAAGCGTTCCAAAATCCTTTCATCTCGCGAAAAACGGCCTTGCCCCATTTGTGCGACTCGTTCGCGTCTTTGACTTTCATTCCGTCTTTCACATCTTTCAAGACGGCGTTGAAACGCTTGATGTAGGTGTCGCCGGCGGGCGCGATCAAGAGCTGGAACGCCGCGCCTTCGCCTTGGCGCTTCAGTTTGGAAAAGACATTCAAGATGGAATCCATCGGATCAAGATCGATCGATTCGTGCGTCTTTATCGGAAAGACTTCCGGATCGGAGAGCATCGCAACGCTCCCGACGGCGACGGATTCCGGCGAAAAGATGTTGTAGTCGTCGGTGATCTCGCGGACTTTTGCGTTCTGATAGAAAGCGAGGATCTGCTTCTCGAAAAGATCGCCGAAACGCGACGGCACGGACGAATAGACGACGACTTCGTCGGTGTTGTCGGAGAGCCCGATCTCGAGCGTGAAATAGTCACGGTTGT
The DNA here is from genome assembly GCA_943356395.1 of Candidatus Nomurabacteria bacterium. Classification (GTDB taxonomy): domain Bacteria; phylum Patescibacteriota; class Minisyncoccia; order Phycocordibacterales; family UBA9973; genus CALRFC01. Next base: position 5,175 of record CALRFC010000006.1, on the reverse strand, counting down.
CGTTCAACTGGCCGCGCGCGATCGAAAGCATGCCGGCATAGAATTGCTCCATCGCGCCGACCTGTGATTTGTACGAAGCGGCTTCCGGATTGTCCGACGGCGGAAGCGTAACTTCAAAGAGCCGCATGTCGAGCCCTTTCATGACCGGCGTGCCGTCTTTCAACCCCGGAATCTTATGCACCGAGACCAGATACTGGACGAGAAAGCGGTGGAAATCGTCATCGAGATGCGGATTCTTGAACGCCGCCGCCATCTCGAGCGCCGCCTTCACGCCGCGCGAAAGCAGGATTCCGAGAAGCTCTTCCATTTTCGCATCGTGCGATTCCGGCGCGAGACGGAGCGTAAATCCTTCGGCTTCGCGCGTCGATACTTGCGCGGGCTTCGGCAATACCGCGCTCTGCGGAATCGTCTTGTACGATTTCAGCGTTTCGCTCGCGATATCTTTTTTTTCCGGCGCGCCTTCTTTCAATCCTTCTTCCTGTTCGCGCCGCGCGATATGCGCGCGCAAAAAAGCCAGCTCTTCGTCGGGAGTTGAGAATTTCGGCATGTTTTCGGCGGTCAATCGTTCCATGTTTTCATTATAGCGTATCTTCTGCAAAAAAATGAGCGGATTTCGCGCCGGATTGCAAGAAACGATCCGTGTGGTAGAATTGGGATATGAAAAATCCTTTCGAACGCATCAGAGAAACTGGAAAAGAGGAAGACCGCCAGACACCGGTCCATGAAATGATCAAACGGCACTTCGGACACGACATAACCACAAAAGAAGGCATGGATTCTTTCGCCGATTTCACGAGAGAGCGGATGCTTGAGCGCATCGGACTGCTCGAGGCGCAGATGGTCATGAGCATGGAACAGCCGGACGGGACATTCAGGGCATCGAAAGTCGATCGTCATATCTTGGGCGAATACAATACGGCGCTCGAGTGGTACGAAAATCATTTCGGAAAAGAATATCCGTATGAGAGCCAGCTCGATTTGGTTGATATGAAAAATCTCGATATTGAAAAAGCGCACGGCATATATGAAAAATATTTAAAGGGCGCCGAAAGGTATTCAAAAAACTCAAGACCAGTCAATGAACGAAAAACTGAAAACTCTTCAAGCGCTGTAATTGAAAGAGAGAAAACCGATCCGAATACGCTATTCCCCGTCGCCGAAGAAAAATTGGAACCAGTTCTGGAAGAAGAGGCGTACTAAATTAGCGTAAGAATCTCCGGCTCTCCGTCGGTGATCAAAATCGTGTGCTCGAAATGCGCGGCGAGCGATCCGTCGGAAGTTTTGCATGTGTAGCCGTCGCTCGCCACGAACATTTCCGGCCTGCCCATGGAAAGAATCGGCTCGATTGCGATCGTCATGCCGGCGCGCAAGATTTCTCCGCTTCCTTTTTTTCCGAAATTCGGGACATACGGGCTCTCGTGGAGCTCGCGGCCGATGCCGTGGCCGGAGAGATCGCGCACGATGCCGTATTTTTTCGGTTTGATGAATGATTCCACGGCGTGCCCGATGTCTCCGATATGATTGCCAGCGCGCGCTTGGGCAATAGCAAGATGAAGCGCTTCTTCCGCGTCGCGCAGGAAGATTTTTTTGTCTTTGGAAATTTCTCCGACCGGAACGGTTATGGCGCTATCGGCAAAGAACCCATCAGAGGAGAGTCCGAGATCGAGCGACACGATGTCGCCCTCTTTCAAGATCCTCTCGGATGGGATGCCGTGCACGATTTCGTCATTCACGGACACGCACAAGGTTGCCGGAAACGGCTTGTGGTGCATGTCGGGCTTGTACTTGAGGAACGCCGGAATGCATCCGCGGGAAAGTATTCTGTCATGAGCGATCGTGTCGAGCTCGCGCGTCGAGACGCCCGCGCGGACGGCATTTCTCACCTCGCTCAAGACAGCCGCAAGGTGTTTCCCCGCTGTGCGCATGAGGGCAATTTCTTGTGGAGACTTTATTTTTGTCGACATGGACATGAGTAATCTTGTATCCGGTATTTCGTATCTAGTATGCATTCAAGCATTCCATACTCAATACATGATACGAGATACAAAATACCTATTTTAGTTTCCCAATCAGTTCTTCAAAAACTTCCTCTATCGTTTGCTCGCCATCAAGCTCGATGAAATGGTAGTCCGGATTTGCGCGGTAGTATTCGACGGCCGGCATGACATCGCGGGCAAACCATCCGAGGCGCTTCGCGACCTCCTCCGCGCTCTTGTCGTCGAAACGTCCGCGCTCTTTCAATCGCGTCTCCGACCATTCTTTCGATACATTGAAATACACGACAGTCGGACGCTCGCGCTTGTAGAATTTCATGGCGCCGTCCAAGATTACAGCTTCACCCAATCCGCGCGGCGTGCCGTCGAGGACGATGTGCTGGCGGCCGTTCATGCCGGCGATGAATTCGTGCGACCAGATGTGGACTGCCAAAAACGACGGTTGGAGCTCGCCCTCTTTGTAGATGTCGTAGGCGAGCGCGCTCGTGTGGGTCGGTTTCTTGATGAGCTCGCGGAATTGCGCGCCGGTTTCCAGATAAAAGATGTCGCGCGATTCCGCATCGTTTTTTTTGATCCAATCCATCAGGAGCTTGGCCTGCGTGCCTTTGCCGCAGCCCGACGGGCCGATGAAAATGAAAGTGTGGAGCATAAGATTCTAGGTTCTAGTTGTTAGGTTTTAGGGGCTAGTGAATACAAAAGACAGTATACACAAATCACAAAAATACAAGAATCTTACATCCTTCGTTTTAATTGCTTATAGATATTTTCTCGAGTGCCGACAATGATTATAAAAACGGTCAAAATTTCATCTTTGATGCTGTAAATGATCCTGTATTCAGTTTTCTGATTTTTGAAATGATATGAGTAAAATCCGAGAAATTCTCCGGCCAATCCTTCTCCGACTTTAGGATTATGCGATAGCAAAAGAAAGACTTCATCAACTTTGCGTTGAATATTTTTCGGCAGATTCTTTATATCTTTCTTTACGGCGTTACCGAAATAAATTTCATACATACTACTTTGATTTTGAACGCCATTTGGTCATTCTGCCATTTTTAAATTCAGACTCTGCTTCGTGTATTCTTTTTTGTATATATTTAGCGACAGGTTTTTCATATATCCAGTCGGTTTTTGCTTTTGAAGAAGACTGAAAAAGCGCCTCGTATTCCTTGCGAGGAAGCACCACCAGATCGCCTTTTTTGGCTATTTTTTGAGGAATGATGACTGTGTTCATGTGTGCATCATACCACAAAACTTGAAAAAGTGGAAAATTTTTTGGATGCAAAAGAGCGGCGCCTGCGGCGCCGCTCTTTTGTGTTGTGTTTACTATTCGCTATAAGCTATCCGCTATTCCCTGCCCCTTAATACTCTCTCATCGAAATCTGCGCGTCCACTTTTTTCAGGAGGTCGATGACGACGGAAACGACGATAAGGAGCGCCGTGCCGCCGAGCGCGATCGCTTGGATTCCGGTCGCGGCGCGCACGATGAGCGGCAGGACGGCGATGAGACCGAGGAAGAGCGCGCCGAAGAGCGTGATGCGCGTAACGATTTTCGCCAGATATTCTTCGGTCGATGCGCCCGGACGGATGCCCGGAATGAATGCGCCGCCTTTCTGCAGGTTGCCCGCCATAGCGTGCGGATCAAAGGTGACCGCCGTGTAGAAATAGGTGAAAAGAACGACCATCACGAAATACGAGATTCCGTAGGCGAGCGATCCTTGCGTGAAAGAAATGAGCGCGTGCGAAATGCTCTGCAAAATGTGGCTCGATGCGCCGGAAAGAAAATTGCCGATGAGCTGGGGAAAGAGAAGTATCGAGAGCGCGAAGATGATCGGAATGACGCCCGCCTGATTGATGCGAAGCGGAATGTATGTCGCCGTTCCGCCGGTCGTGCGGCCGCCGTGCGTCTGGCGCGCGTATGTCACCGGAATCGGCCGTTCGGCTTCGGTGATGTAGACGACGCCCGCGATGATCAAGATTCCGAGCGCAATGAAGAGAAGATATATCGGGAGCTGGGACGCGTCGAAGGTGAAGAGGAGCTGGGAAACTTCCTGCGGCAAGCGCGCGACGATGCCGGCAAAGATGATGAGTGAGACGCCGTTTCCGATGCCGTATTCGCTCATGAGCTCGCCGATCCACATGAGGACGATCGAGCCGGTAACCACGATCAAGAGATTGAGCATGAATCCGAAAGCGCCGACGGGAACGAGAATCCCTTGGCGGGAGAGGAGGATGAGAAGTCCGAATCCTTGGATCGCGGCAAGCGGCACGGTGAGCAAGCGCGAGTATTGCGAAAATTTCTTGCGTCCGGCTTCGCCGTCTTCCGAATACATCTGCTTCAAAGACGGAATCATCATTGTGAGGAGCTGCATGATGATGGAGCTCGTGATGTACGGCCCGACACCCAACATGATGATGGAGAGATTGGAAAGTCCGCCGCCGGAGAAGATGTTTAGGATGCCGATGAATTGATTGTTGGAAAGGAATTGCGAAAGCTTGAGCGTGTCGATGCCCGGACAAAAACGATGCGCTTGCGGAGCGTTTTGTCGCGAAAGACGATCTTTAGTTTTTGGAGGAAAGAAGTCATTAGGTTAGGTTCTAGGTTCTAGGTTCTAGGTTCTAGGTTCTAGGTTCTAGTATTTCACTAGTCACTAGCAACTAGAACCTAGACACTAGTTCACTGTTCCGCCCGCTTTGTCAATCTTACCACGCGCGGAGGCGGTTACCCTGCATTTGGAGAACGAGATCTTTTTCGTGAGTTCGCCGTCGGAAACGATCGTAACCTTCGGCGCTCTGCCATGGCGAGAGCGAATAAGTCCGCGCTCGAAGAGGATTGCCGGATTCACGGTGTCGCCCGCGGAAAAATGCGTCTCGATGACCGAGAGCTTGACCGCGACCGGCCTCTCCTGCGTCGGCGTGTTGAGATTGCGTCCGCGTCCGCGCATCTTCGGAAGCTTCTTTATGATATCGCGGAATTCCGGTCGGCGTTTGTTGCCGGCGCGCGCGTTCTGGCCTTTCGTCCCGCGTCCGGAAGTCTTGCCGCGCTTGCCGCCGCGGCCGACGATGCCGCGCTTCTTGTTCTTCGTCTTTCTTTTTAGTTGATTGAGTTGCATAAAATTTTATGATTCCGATTATTTGCTTTCACCCGCCGGAGCCGATCACGGCGTCGTTGCGTCTTTCG
>CALRFC010000005.1:19883-21960 GCA_943356395.1 Candidatus Nomurabacteria bacterium | reverse complement strand
TCGATTTGACGTGCCACTCGATGAGCGGCATGCCCATCGCCTTCGCTACCTCGGCCGCGAGCACGGTCTTGCCCGTGCCGGGCTCGCCGATCAGTATCGGATTGTTCTTCGTCCTGCGGGAAAGTATCTGCATGATGCGCATGATTTCCGCGTCGCGCCCGATGACCGGATCGAGCTTGTCTTCTTTCGCGAGCTTCGTGAGATTGCGCGTGTATTTCGTGAGCATGCGGAATTTCTTCGGCGTTTCCGCGTCTTTGACCCTGTGATTCTTCACTTCATCGATCGTCTTTATGATCGCGTCCTTGTCCAATTTGAAGCGCGAAAGAAGGTCGCGGACTTCGCTCGGGACTTCCATGAGCGCGAGAAAAAGATGCTCGACGGAAACGAATTCGTCTTTCATGTGCGCGGCGATCTTCGAAGAAAGCTCGATCGATTGCGCGAGATCCGGCGTGAGATATATCTGATACGACGGCGCGACGGTGCGGCTCGATTCCGGCATTTCGATCATGTCCAAAAGCGAATCCGTGAGAAGGATCGTGTCGACTTCGAGACGGTCCAAGATATTCAGAACCAAACTCTCTTCCTGAAGAAGGAGCGCGGCGAGAAGATGCGTCGTGTGCACATGATTCTGCCCGCGCTCGATGGCGAGCTCATGCGCGCGGCGAATGGCTTCTTTGGCTTTGGTGGTGAAATTTTGGAAGGGAGGCATGGCTGATTTTTAACGAGCGGAGCGACTACTGTGGCCCGTGAAATATTTGTTCACAAATCTATTTCACTGGGCTAAAAATCGCCACCCCGTGAAATGCGAGCCACGCTCGCCTATTTCACTGGGGTCTACATTGAATAGACCACTCATACTTATTGATACAATTTCAGTATACCACGAGCACGGAGTTTTGAAAAAAGACTCCTACTTGGAGGTTGAACCTCCGAGTTTGGAAACCGTCTCATATTTCTTGAAGATTTTCTGGAGCGCGGAGACAAGAAGCGTGAGGTCTTTTTTCGTCGTAGAGCGGCCCATCGAAATGCGCAGGCTGCCTGTTTTCTCTCCTTTCTTCGTCGCACCGATTGCGCGAAGAACATACGACTCGTCGGGATTGTCGTGCTCACACGCGCTCTTGGAAGAGAGAGCGATACCCGCGGCGTCGAGTTCGATGACGAGGAGTTCGGAATCAAAATCCGGAAACGAGACATTCACATTGTTGGGAAGTCGAGCCCCCAGATCGCCGTTTATCGTGGCTCTCGGAAAATCTTTTTGCAATCGTCCGATCAGGAAATCACGGAGTGCGGAGAGGCGCTTCGATTCCGAGTCGCTCATTCCTCGCGCGATTTCGAATGCTTTGGCAAAAGCGCAAATCTGCGGAACCGCTTCCGTCCCCGATCGCAATCCGTGTTCTTGTCCGCCGCCCATAAGAATCGGTGCAATCGGCGTACTGCGCTTCACATAGAGCGCCCCGACTCCTTTCGGACCGTACATCTTCCCGCTGTTTATAGTCATCAGATCAACACCGAGCCGATCGACGTGCAGGTCGAGATACTGCGCGGCTTGGCAAGCATCGATATGAAAAAGTGGGAATGCAACCTTTGACATTTGACCTTTGACATTTGACTTGCGAAAATTTCGAATTGCTTTTGCGATTTCGCGGATCGGCTGGATCGTGCCGATCTCGTTGTTCGCGTACATGACGGAGACGAGAATCGTTTCTTTTTTCAGCGCTTTTTTTATTTCTTTCGGATCGACGATGCCGTTTGCGCCTACCGGCACATAGGTCACGCGCGCCTGTTTCGTTTTTTCCAAATACCTGCAGACTTCAAGAACGGATGAGTGTTCGATGTTGGTCGTGATGATGTGTGGAATCTTAATCTTGTAGCTTGTGGCTTGTAGCTTGTAGCTTGCGATAACCCCAGTTATCGCAAGGTTGTTCCCTTCCGTTCCACCAGAGGTAAAAATGATCTCGTCCGGATGCGCGGAAAGGAGCGATGCGACAAAGCGGCGGGGGCCCCCCAACCCGGCGCCCCCCGCCCCCCGCGCTCTCGATCTCGACGACTACCAGCGCGTCGGCAAGATGTCGCAGGC
>CALRFC010000005.1:0-19873 GCA_943356395.1 Candidatus Nomurabacteria bacterium | reverse complement strand
TTCACGCCTTCATCATGATACGCGCTCGCATTCCCAAAAAGCTTGTTCGCCGAAACAAGTTCGTGCAAGACTCGCGGATCCATCGGCGTCGCCGCTGCGTGATTCAGATATATTCTTTTATATTTTTTCTTTTCCATAATATTAACTACACCACCGATGCTAATATACCAATCTTACTAATGATACGAATGTGAATTCCAATTGGTTGTATTAGTATTCATTCGTATATTTGCATCGGGGTATATTCGTATTGTGTCTTTGCAAAAAACGCCGAATCAGTATATACTTTTTACCTCTATGAATACAACTATCGCCCTTTCGGTGCTTTTTTTGTTGCTCCTCGCACTCTTCGGATGGATGATCCGGACGGAACTTCGCTTGCGGAAATTCTGGAGAGGCAAGAACGGAGCGAATCTGGAAGAGATATTCGGAGCGCTCGCGGAGAAGATGAAAGACTTGTCAGAAAAATCTTCCGGCCACGAACGCGCGCTGGAAAAGATTTCAGGGCAGATCAAACAGAGCGTCCGCGGCGTCTCAATGATCCGCTTCAATCCGTTCAAGGATTCCGGAAGCAATCAGAGCTTCTCCGTCGCCCTCATGAATGACGAAGGAGACGGAATCGTGATATCGAGCATGTACGCGCGCGACCGCATCAGCGTCTTCGGAAAGCCGATTGAAAATGGCAGGGCGGCGCAGGAGCTTACGGAAGAAGAAAAAGAAGTTCTAAAAACGGCAAGAGAGAAGATATCCTAATACGGCCATTTCGGCAGAAATAAAAAATATGCAGAAAAACGAAAAACAAAAAGAGATTGAGCGCTCGCCCGTCGTTGTTGTCATGGGACACATCGACCACGGCAAATCCACGCTCCTTGATTACATACGGAAGACGAATGTCGTCGCGGGCGAGGCCGGCGGAATCACCCAGCACATGAGCGCGTACGAAGTCGTGCACAAAGCGAAAGACGGCGCGACAAAAAAAATGACTTTTCTCGACACGCCCGGACACGAAGCCTTTGCCGAGATGCGCTCGCGCGGTGCGGCGGCGGCGGATATCGCCGTTTTGGTCGTGTCCGCGGAAGATTCGGTCAAAGCGCAGACAATCGAAGCGTGGAATACGATCATCGAGAGCAAAACGCCGTACATCGTCGCCATCAACAAGATCGACAAGCCGAATGCGAATGTCGAAAAAGTAAAAAATGATCTTTTGGAAAAAGGCATCTATCTCGAAGGATACGGCGGCGATGTGCCGTTCGTCGAGATCTCCGCGAAAGAAGGCACGAACATCGAACAGCTTTTCGATCTCATCCTCATCGTCGCCGAAATCGCGGAGCTCAAAGGCGATCCGTCGGTCGGCGCCGAAGGCATCGTCATCGAATCGCATCTCGATCCGAAGCGCGGACTCTCGGCGACGCTCATCATCAAGAACGGCACGCTCAAGAAAAGCATGTTTGTCGTTGTCGATGACGCGCTCGCGAGCACGCGCCTGATCGAAGATTTCATGGGAAAAAAAGTTGAGTCGCTCTCGTTCTCGTCTCCGGTCGGAATCACCGGTTTCGATTCGCAGCCGAAAGTCGGCGAAAGATTTTATGCGTTCGCCAACAAGAAAGATGCGGAGCAGGCGGTGCGCATTTTCAAAGAGACGACACGGAATTCCGCGCAGACGGACAAGATAGAAGCGAGGGAAGATCTTGCGATCGTCCCCATCCTCATCAAGACCGATGTGTCCGGTACCGGCGTTGCCGTCGTGCAAGAGATAAAGAAATTGGAAACCGACCGCGTAAAGATGAAAATCATCACGCGGGGAGTCGGTGCGATAACGGAGAACGATGTGAAGATGGCGTCGGGAGACAAAAACACGATCGTCTTGGGATTCAATGTGAAGCTCGAGCCGCGCGCGAAAGACCATGTGGAAAATCAGGGTGTGACCGTCGCGACATTCGACATCATTTACAAGCTCACGGACTATCTGAAAGAAATAGTGGCGAAGCGCACGCCGCGCACGCAGGTTGCCGAAACGACCGGATCCGTGCGCATCCTGAAAATTTTCAGCGCCGCGAAAGACAAAATGGTCGTCGGCGCGCGCATCGAATCGGGGAAAATCGCACTCGGGAACGAAGCCCGCATCATGCGCCGCGATTTCCCCATCGGATCATGCAAGATCACAAACATAGAACAGCACAAAATGAAGGTCAAAGAGATCAACGACGGCGAATGCGGCATGCTCGTTGAGACCAAATTCGAACTCGCTCCGGGTGATGTCTTGGAAGCCTTCACGATGGTGACGAAATAAAAAACGAAATAAAAAATGAGCCAAAGACAAGAAAAAATCGAAGAGACCATACGGCACGCCGCGGCGACATTCATCGAGGAGTCGAGCAATCGCGACGCGCTCATCACCGTCACCGGCATCATGCTTTCGGGAGACGAGCGTCGTGCGAAAATCCTCATAACCGTGCTTCCGGAGAACAAAGAAAAAGGCGTGATATCTTTTTTGAACCGAAAACGCTCGGAATTTTTTGGCGCACTCAAAGAAAAGCTCCGCGTGGCTCGCCTGCCGTCGATAGAATTCTTCATCGACGAAGGAGAAAAAAACCGCCAGAAGATTGACGGATTGTTGGCGAGAGGTTGATAATTATCGTCCGGTGGTTTACCATTCGTTCATTGGCATTTTAAAGAAGGCCCGGTAGCCAAGTGGTAAGGCATTCCTCTGCAAAAGGAATACACGGCGGTTCAATTCCGCCCCGGGCCTCCAAGAAATTTGAAATAACTTTGCTCGGGTGATGGAATTGGTAGACATAGAGGACTTAAAATCCTCAGCTAGCAATAGCGTGTGGGTTCGATTCCCACCCCGAGCACAAGTAGAGACATTTTGCTGGAGTGGCGGAATTGGTATACGCGCCAGTCTTAGGAACTGGTCCCGCAAGGGTTGGGAGTTCGAGTCTCCCCTCCAGCACAAAAAGATACTAACTGGATTCGGTCACGAGAATTTGGTTCGCACATTGTGGTCACAGATAATTTTCTCGCCGTCGCGAGAAAATTTCCGCGACCCCGCCTCGGCTGTTTCGCTTGCTAGCGAAACATGCCTGCGGCTCGCACAAGTGCGATGAAAAGTGATGCAGATCACTTTTCATCGCCAGTGGTCACGCATAAAATTCTGCTGAATTTTTGCGCGACCCCGCCTCGCGCCGTCGCGCTCCGGCTCGCACAAATTAAAAATCTTGCCCCGCAAGGTTTTTAATTTGTGCGCCCGGTTGGATTCGAACCAACGACCGTTCGCTTAAGAGGCGACTGCTCTACCGACTGAGCTACGGGCGCAAGATTAAATTGAAAATTCAAATATCAAAATTGAAAGTTTGATACGACACAAATTAGCTTCTAGCTTCTAGCTTCTAGCTTCTAGCTTCTAGCTTCTAGCTTCTAGCTTTGGAAATTATACACAAATTGCCGGAAAAATCCAGATTTTAGGGCTTAAATCGAGCTTTTCAACAGCTTGACATAAGCAATATCTGTATGATATAATGCCAACAAATAAATTAACAAAAAAATAAAAACATGAACGCAGTCATCATTTTTATCATCATCCTATCCCTTTGGATAGTATCTGGATTTTTGAGACCGTTAAAACCGCAACTCGGACTCTGGCATCTGGTCGGAATCGGCAACAAAGCACTCTTTGCTATTGACGGAGATTCCGCCTTTCCGATCATCCCGCTTCCGTGGCCGCTCAAAGTCATCAATATCCCGCTCACATGGAGCGAGTATGTGAAAGATGGACGAGACTACGGGAACACGAAATTGAAATTCGACCGGATCGACAAAGAAATCGGCAGACGCACGGAAAATGTTCCATACATACGAAAATTGGAATTTCATCCGTTTGTCGTCGAGGTCTTCGTTGAAAAAGGCGGCGCGAAGGTTGCGATAATCTTCAACACGACACTGCATGTATTCGATCCGCTGAAAGCCGTTCGCTTGAAAAATTTTCTTGCGTATGGCGAAGGAGAATTCAGCGATGTCGTAACGCCTTGGGCGTTTGAAGTACCTTTCGACAATGTTCTCGGAATGAGAGTGGATGAATTGAAAGAGATCAAAGTCAAACATTTGAGAGAAGGGGTTGAAAAAGAGTACGATCTGACTTTTTATCTGAATCAAGAAAAGTTCCGAAAATTCGGATTCGAGATCGCAGAACTTTCAGCCCAAATCGGAGTCCACAAGGATTCTCAAGCGCTTATCGACAAGAGATTGGAGACCGCGGAAGAAATTCGGGAAACCGAACGGCTTGAACAAACGGAGAAAAGACAAGTGAAACAGCGTGTGATATGGAAAAATGATGCCACTGCCAAAGGAGAAGCGATTAAATCACAACTTGCTCCTATCAAGGATTACCAAATGGCAATACTTGGCGGACAAGAAAAAATCGCCAAAGCACATGCTTCCGGCAGTCTGCATACGCTCGTGAATCCCGGAGGAGAACAATCTGCGGCCGCACAAGACATGGTTTCCGACATAACGGCAACCATGATCGGCACGGCAAAATTCACCTCGACGCCGACAGTCAGCCCTGCAATCAAGAAAATCGAAGAAAAGAAGTAGTTCTGATTTCGATTAGACAAGCCCCGTCTTTAAAGATGGGGCTTTTTTGTTGTTTTTCTTACTTAGGAGCAAGGCACCCAAGTAACTTGACAAGAAAGGTATACATATGCTACAATATAGTAAATTTAAAATAAAAAACATGGAATTAACTCCCGAAAAAAAGACATCTTTCACTTCATGGATATGGGGTGGGGTCATCACTGCTCTTGTTGTGCTTGTTATTGTTTTCAATTATGTAGGAGATGAAATTTCCGAAAGCCCGATCTGGGAATTCCTGACGGAACACTGGATCATAATTATCGTATTATGCACCACAATCGGAATCTTGTATTGGTTAATCAGCTACAAGAGTACGGGTATGTCGTCCTACTTCGCAAATCTTAGTTGGAAAATTATCTTGATTGCTCTCGGGGTTATTATAGTTGGCACTTTCATAATCATCTTCATCGCAAACAGGCATTCGGAGGTGGATGGCGGAACGAATTTCGGCAACGGCAATTGGGGCGGAACGACTACCACTGACGCAAGTATGGATGGCGAAGTAAAGACTCAAACATACACTGCACCTGTCGGGGAAAAAAGTCAGGTTATCAATACTCTGGACGGATATGATGTGCATATAAATCCGACTGGACATGTAATGGTATATCCTTCATGCGGAGAACCATATGAAGACGCTCCGGGAATGGCACACACTAAAGGATGCACCAACCAAACATACAGCTTTCAGATTGAGAGCTTAGACGGATATCCGGTGAAAGTGATAGTGAATCAGTATCCGCAAGATATAAATAATTGAATCAAAAATCGCCCTCGGGCGTGGCGCTGTCTCACAAGACAGCGCTTTTTTTCTTGTTTTTTAAACTACTTGGGTGCCTTGCTCCCAAGTAGATATTGAGATACTTGACAGATATACATTATATGTGATATAATGGACGAAAACAACCACCATGAAAAACAAGCTCTTTATCATCGTTTCGTTTTCTTTCTGTTCAATTTTCTCCTTTACATCCTGCCGGAAAAATGACTGCATGCCCGGGCAAGTTGTGATCGTCTCTCCGATCGAGGGACACATCTACAACTTCCGAATTACGACGACTCCGTCGTTCACGAATAATTTCGCAAGCGCGGAAGTGTCCGATGAATTCGGAAATTCGCTCGGCAAGCGCATGATCTTTTTCCCCGATGATCTGAAAATCATCGTGAACTGCAAAGCCGCAAACGGGCAGTTCCCCATCACAGGTGATGCGTTGTACAAAAGTCCGTACTACCACATCAGTGAAGAATGGGACGCGTTGGGAGTAAGATAGGAAAAGCTTTTAGCTTCTTGCTGTTTGCTTTTAGCTTGAATTCGAAATGAAAAACCCCCACAAAAATGTGAGGGGGTTTTCTTTTGCATTAATTTTACAATTAAATTCGGGCTAGAGAAGCTGGAAGCTAAAAGCAAACAGCAGGAAGCTTGTTATTTTATCCAAGATTCACTCCCGTAATCCCGAATGTGTTGAGCAGAATTTTCAGTATGCCCCAGACCGCAATCATGATGAAGAGTCCGACAACTCCCCAGATCATGTGCTGTTGGCCTTTCTTGCGGGCGTCTTCGCTCTCGCGGTTTGCCATGAATTCTACGACGCCGAAAAGGAATGTCGCAATCGCAACGGCAAACATGAGCACGATGAGCGGATTCAAGACGACTTTGTCCACCTTGTAGACCAGCGTCTCAACGCTCGCATAAGCGACCGGCGTAAACATAATCAAAGGCTAGCAACCGACTCCACCGACGCACGGAAGCTGGTTGTTGGCAGGACCTGCTGTCGATGTTCCGCCCAAGAATGTATTTCCCAAGACTTTTACCAATCCCCAGATAGCGGTGATCACGAAGATCCCGACAATGCCGGAAATGATCATCGTGCGGCCTTCTTTCTGTCCATCCGCGTCTTTTGCGGTAACATATTTGGTGACGCCCATGATGAAATAGACGACTGCGATCGTGACGAGGATCGGTACTAAATAATTTAGGATGGCTTTTACGGTTGCCAGTATATAACCAATACCTGATGCTGTGTTAAATCCACCTTGTCCCATAAAAATAAAAAGTTATTTATAATAAACATCCCCTACTCAACGCTCTCACAAATAAATCTATGAAAGGATAGGGTATGAAAACATACCGACAGTATATCACAAGCGACAGATTATGTAAGCTAGTGCGTTTGTAGCTGTGGAATAACGGTCTGGATGCCGAAAGTGTTGCCAAGGATTTTCACAAGCCCCCAAATCGATATCATGACGAAAAGTCCGAGAATTCCCCAAATAATGAATTCCTGCCCTTTCTTGCGCTCGACTTCATTGTCGGCGGATTTGATGTACATGACGACGCCCCAGAGGAAGCAGATGATGGCGACGGCGAAGAGGAGCGGGACGACGCTCGAATTGATGAGGCATGTGCCGAAAGTGAGCAGGTCGCCGAGATTGTTGAATGTGTTCGAACAAGAAGAACCGCTTGCGGCAAACGCGCTCCGCGCGATCGTGAACGGAGCGAGGAGTATCGCCCAGATGAAAATCTGTTTGCGCACGGTACGGAAGCTAGACGAAATGGTGTATGACATACGAGAGTTCTTTAACGGTGCCTTTGATAATTTCGACCAAGAGCGTCGCGCCCAAAAGTATCGCCGCGCCGATCAATGTCCACATGAGCGCTTCGCGGGCTTTCGTGAGCTCGGTCGGATTGCCGCGCGCCCAGACGAATTTGAAGCCGGCCCAGATGATGAGGAGGACGACGATCGGAATCGCGATCGTGCGAACGATCTTGAGGATCTTCACGATGAGATCGGGAATGCTCTTTATGCTGTCATTGAGCGGATTGTTGAGCTTCACTTGGATATCGAGTCCGGTTGAAGTGGAGGTGGGATTTGCCTTGACGCTATGAAAAGGAGTGATGAGGACGAGCAAAAGAAACAAAAACGCCGGATAGAAATATTTTTTATACGATGTGCGTGAATTGAACATTTTTATAAAAATGATTCTCCGTTGTAGCCGAGACCCGAGAGAATCGTCTTAACGATTAAATACGCCGCGAGGGCGATGATGAAGCCGACGACAGTGTCGATGAGGATCGTCTTCGCCTTGCTCCGATTGGAAGGATTTTCCCCGCTCGTCATGAAGAGCCAGCCGGCGTAGGTGAAGAGGCAGATGGCGAGCGGAATGGCGATATATTCGAGCGTGAATTTTATGACATTGTTCGCAAGGACGAGAAGATCCCAGAATCCGCAGGCATTCTGTCCCGTCCCACCGCAGGGAACCAGATTCGCGGCAAGAGCGAGCGATGGCGTGAGTGTAACGCTAAGTAAAACTATTGAGGTTAGTATATTTTTTCGCATGAAGTGATCATCGTATCGTGTATTTTGTATTGCGTATCGTGTATGGATTCCATACATAATACCTGATACAAAATACACGATACTTCTCGGTCATTTTCCCTAGTTCCTGATTATACCATCCAATTCTCCCGATGCGCGCAAGACCGCCGCTTCCGGATCGAGCGTGCCGGAAAGGACGCTTCCCAGCATGTTCTTCCAGATCGAATCGGTCGCGCTACCGTTCGGATCGAGCCACCCGTGCGCCATGAGCGCGCTCTGATTGAAAAGGGAAAGATACGGATCGGCTGTGCGCTTCGAGAGAAGATCGCGCGTGACGGGCGGAAGCAGGATCGCGGCGGAAAGCTTTTCCAAGAATGCGGAACTCGCAAGCTCGGTCGCCACATAGAGCGCCGTCGCCTGATTCTTCGACGCCTTGGCGACCATGAGCGCGCTCATGTTGCCGAATGTCATCTTCGCAACGGCACCGGAAGTTTGCGGCATCAAGGCGACATCGAAATTCAGATTCGGATTCTGTGCGCGGATAGAGGCAAGCTCGCTCGCGTAGCCGATATAAAAAGCGAGATTGTTGGAAAGGAAAGCGGTTTGGGCGCGCGGCAGTCCGGCATTCCATGTGTAGGTGGAGACAACAGGATTCGCGAAGCTCGCATAAAAACGGATCGCGGAAACGGCCGGCACGAGCGACGAGGACGCGGAGATTTCGTTCTTCAAAACGGAAACGAGATCGCCGGAGGCATTGCGCGCAGTGATCTGATTGCCGGATTGGAGTATGAGGAGCGACATGATGTCTTTGGCATGATCGACATTTCCGAACGAGCCGAGCGCGATCGCAGACTGCTTGATGACGGATTGATTGGCGTCTCGAACAACAAGCTTCGACACATCGGAAACGAGCTCATCCCATGTGACGGGCGGCTTGGCGATGCCGGCGTTCGTCAAAAGATCGCGATTGTAATAAAGGACGAGCGGATCGACGGTGAACGGGAGTCCGAGGATCCCGTCTTTCGAAAGGAGAAGGTCGCTCTCGCCGATGTAATTTGCGCGGAACGACCGCTCCGGATAGCTCGCATACGGGATGATGAGGACTTTGTCGCGGAGCGACCAGACATCGGATCCGGGAGAAAGGATGAGATCGGGGCCCGTGCCGGAGGCAAGCGCGTCAACGAGATCGCTCTTGAAACTGCCGGCATCCTTTTGCACATAGCGCAGGACGAAATTCTTTTTCAGATTGAAGTCGTCGACGAGCGGAGACATGTCGCTCGCGGAAAGCGTGCCCCAGAGCGTGACATTGCCGGAGTATTGCTGTGATGTTGATTGCCCGATCGGAATGAATCCCGCAAAAATAAGCACGGCAAAGAGGAAGAGCGCGCCGAAGACTACGAGCATGATTGTTTGGAAAGTACTCAAAGTTAGGTTCTAGGTTCTAGTTGCTAGGTTCTAGAAATTATGTATAAATATGGCATAAAAATAATTTCAAATTTTTAAGTACAAGTTTCAAATCAATTTTTAATTTTAAAATTTTAAATTCATTTGTAATTTGAAAATTGTAATTTGAAATTATCAGACACCCACCAGTTTATGATATCACAAAAAATAGAGTCCGGCATGATTTAATTTTTCACAAATATCATACCGTAGTGGTTTGCTCCGGCGTCGATCTCGCGCTCCTTCGAGAAACCGTTTGCAGTAAAAAGCTCTTCAGCTTTCGATGCCGAAACCACGGCGGATTGCGCAGGCCCCATGCCACCCCAAGAATCAGACCAGTCGATGAGAAGGAGTTTCCCTCCGTCTTTCAAAATCCTGCGGGCCTCCGCGATCCCTCCCTTTTTGTCTTCGAGCTGAAAGAGGATGTTCGAAAAAATGACGCGATCGACGGATTTGTCGGCGAGCTTCGTACCGCCCTTTTTCTCGATGTCGCCGGAGATGATTTCGATGCCGGATGCGCGATTGCGCTCCGCCTCCGATTTCAATCGCGCGAGAAGATCTTTTTGCACATCGATGGCATAGACTTTCCCGCCGTGCATGATCTTCGCCGCCGCGATGCTATAGTGTCCGGAACCCGCGCCGAAATCCGCGACGGACATTCCGTCGCGCAAGTCGAATTGTTTGAGATTTGCAGTTGGATCGGAGAACATTTGGGACAGGTTATAGCGAGTAGCTTATAGCGGATAGTAAAATACAGATACATAATAATTGTATCACAAGCAGATATTATGAAAAAGCAAAAATCGGTACTGGGGAAGATAATCTGAAAAATCGGCATGTTATTATATTCTAATGACTGCCGCGCTGGTTGGAATAACAATTCTCTCGCTCTTTATCGTATGCGGGCTCTTTGCGCTTGTTTCCGTCATGATCGGCAAGCAGAAGACCGGCGTTCCCTTTCTGCCGATTCCGTCTCATCTTTTGGAAGAAATCTTGGGCGCGCTTGAAATCGCTCCAGAAAGCGTCTTTTATGATCTTGGTTGCGGAGACGGGAGAGTCGTAAGGTCGGTCGCGAAAAGCGAGCCGAGAGCGCGGGCGCTCGGCGTTGAGCTGGTGTTTTTTCCTTACATGCTCGCAAGAATCAGGAATTTTTTTCACCCAGTAAAAAATGTAGTCATCCGGCGCGCGAATTTCAACGATATTTCTCTTTCAAATGCGACGCATATTTTCTTGTACCTTTTTCCGCCAGTCATGGATGCGCTCCTGCCGAAATTGGAAAGCGAATTGCGCGGCGCGCGCGTCGTCTCATGCGACTTCCCTTTCAGGAACAGAGCGGCAAACCGAACCATTCTCGTAAAAAATGAAAAACACCGTGCGCACACGCTGTATGTGTATGAATTTTAAGAATAGAAGACTAGGCGGTTAGGCACTAGGCAGTTAGGAAAAAATTGCAAGCACCAAATAACAAATCACGAACAAATTCAAAGCACTAAATTCTAAATCCCAAACGAATCCGTTTGGGATTTAGATATTGGAATTTGGATATTGTTTGTCATCTGGCGCTTGTTTCTTATTCGTATTATTCGTAGATTCGGATGAATTCGCCCGCCCGTACCGAATGGTACATTCGGGCGGGTAGATTAGCATCGCGTTAAGCTATTTTTTAACTTTGCCCTTTGATTTTTTAATTTTCAAATTCTCACATGCACACCACCGATGCGATACCGTCGCCTTCGCGCAGGCGCATGATGGTCACGCCCTGCGTTTGGCGGCCGGAGGTCGAGACCGATTTCAATTCCGTGCGGATGACTTGGCCTTTCTTCGACATTGCGATCAATTCTTCTTCGGTCGTCACGACGGAAGCGACGATGAGATCGCCCGTTTTCGGCGTGACTTTCGCCGTTTTGATTCCCGAGCCGCCGCGCTTCTGGACTTTGTATTCTTTGAGCGGAGTCTTCTTGCCCAAGCCGTTCGCGCTCATCGTGAGGAAGACCGCGCCGCCCGACATTTCTTTCTTGACGATATCCACGCCGATGATGGCGTCGTTCTTCCCGAGCTTCATCGCTCGCACGCCGCCCGCGGTGCGCCCCATCTCGCGGATGTCCGCCTCTTTGAATCTGATCGACTGGCCTTTTGCGGTCGCGAGCATGACTTCATCCCCTTTTTCGACCAACTGCGCGGATTTGAGCGCGTCGTCTTTGCCCAATTTGATGGCGATGATTCCGCTCCGACGGACATCTTTGAAATGCTCGTAGGACATCTTCTTGCCCGTGCCGTTCTCCGTGACGAGCATGAGATACTGCTCTTTCGATTTCTTGTCTTTCGAGACGGGAAGGATGGACATGACGCGCTCTTCGGCGCCAAGCGACAGGAAATTCATGATCGACTTGCCTTTCGTGGCGCGCTTGCCTTCCGGAATATCGTACATCTTTATCTGATATGCTTTGCCGAGATTCGTGAAGAAGAGAAGGTCGCTGTGCGTGTTTGCGCCTATGAGCATCGTGATGAAATCTTCTTCTTTCGTCTCAAGATCGATGACGCCGACGCCACCGCGCTTCTGCGTGCGGTATTCGGTCGGGTCGGTGCGCTTCACATAGCCGCCCGCCGTGAAGACAAGCATGGATTCTTTCTCGACGATCATGTCTTCTTCGGAAATGGTTTTCACGCCGCCCTTCACGATGCGCGTTTTCCGCTCGTCGCCGTACTTCTCTTTTATTTCAGAAAGCTCTTTCGCGATGACGGCGAGAATCTTTTTCGGATGCGCGAGCAAGTCTTTCAATTCCGCGATGAGCGTTTGTTTTTCTTTCAGTTCGAGCTCGACATTCTTGCGCTCGAGTCCGGCAAGCTTCTGCAATTTCATTTCCAAGATCGCGGCCGCCTGCAAGTCGCTGAATTTGAATTCTTTCATCAAATTCAATTTCGCCGTTTCCGTGTCTTTCGAAGCGCGGATCGTCGATATGACTTTGTCGATGTGGTCGAGCGCTTTCTTGAGACCGAGCAAGATGTGCTCGCGCTCTTCCGCACGGCGCAAATCGAAAGCCGTGCGGCGGCGGACGACGATGTCGCGGTGAGCGATGAATTCGGAGAGGAGCGATTTGAGCGAGAGCGTCTGCGGAACGCCTTCGACGAGCGCAACCATGTTGTAGTGAAATGTCGTCTCGAGCTGGGTGTGCTTGTAGAGATAGTTCAGGACTTTCTGGGGATGGACGCCTTGCTTCAAATCGATGACGACGCGGATGTCTTTGGTCGAGAGATCGCGGATGTCCTTGATGCCTTCGACTTTCTTGTCGCGCACGAGCTCGACGACATTTTCGATGAGAGACGATTTGTTGACGCGATACGGGATCGAGGTGATGACGATCTGCGCTTTTCCGGAGCTCTCCTCGACGATTTCGGCTTCGCCGCGGCAAACGACGCCGCCACGACCGGAGGCATACGCATGATTCATCTCTTTGTCGGCGTACACGATTCCGCCGGTCGGGAAATCGGGACCTTTGATGAATTGCATGAGCTCTTCGTTCGTCGCGTCGCTGTTGTCGATGAGATGGAGCGTCGCGCCGACGACTTCCGTGAGATTGTGCGGAGCGATGTTCGTCGCCATTCCGACGGCGATGCCGAGCGTGCCGTTCAGAAGAAGATTCGGAACGACCGCCGGAAGGACGATCGGCTCTTTGCGTGTCTGATCGTAGTTGCCGCGCCAGTCTACTGTTTCTTTATCCAAATCGCGCATCATTTCGCCTGCGAGCTTGGACATCTTGGCTTCGGTATAACGCATCGCGGCGGCGTTGTCGCCGTCGATCGTGCCGAAATTTCCCTGACCGACAACGAGCGGATAGCGGATGCCGAAATCCTGCGCCATGCCG
Organism: Candidatus Nomurabacteria bacterium; assembly: GCA_943356395.1. Taxonomy (GTDB): domain Bacteria; phylum Patescibacteriota; class Minisyncoccia; order Phycocordibacterales; family UBA9973; genus CALRFC01. Next base: position 6,618 of record CALRFC010000005.1, on the reverse strand, counting down.
ACCATCGCGTCGTAGACCGACATGTCGCCGTGCGGATGATATTTACCGAGCACATCGCCCACCACGAGGGCGGACTTGCGCGTCTTGGCCGATGCCGAGAGCCCGAGCTCGTTCATGGCAAAGAGGATGCGCCGATGCACCGGCTTCAAGCCGTCGCGGACATCCGGCAGCGCGCGTGCCATGATGACCGACATCGCGTAGCTGATGTAGGATTCTTTCATTTCAGTCACGATTTCGCGCGTGACGACGCCGGTCGTGCGAGGGATTTCAGCTATTGGTTCTGGTTGTGATTTTTTCATAAAAGTCGGTGCTTTTTGCTGCTTGCTTTTTGCTTTCAGCTTTTAATCGAGAAGCTGGAAGCAAAAACCAAAAAGCAGGAAGCTATTGTTTTTGTTGCGTGCTCTCATAAGTGCTTGCGCTCATCGAACCTTTCACACTGCTTGTAAAATTGCCGATTGACGAAGAAAGATCGTTCCACGCCCGCTTGATGAGGCCGGCCGGACTCGGTGCGGAGTCTGCGGCCGCGACTTTCGGCGCCGCACTGAAATTGTCTTTGAGCGAATATCCCCAGAGTACCACGACGAAGAACATGATGACGAGCGTTATCGTGAGCGTGTATCGTTCGCGGACATGCGTTGGTTTTTGGCGTATGGAAGATAGCATAGGATTTTAAATTTGAAATATCAAAATTGAAAATTTATCTTTTTTCATTTTTAATTTTGAATTTTGCCGTGTCATTTTTAATTTTGCCCGCCCGACTGAACGAAAATAATTCAGTCGTTCGGGCGGGAGATTTGAAATTTTAATTTTGTTCCCCAAGAACAACAACATCTCCCTCTTTGCCGTCCAAGTCTTTGCGCTTGAGCGTGAGCTTGTCGAGCGCTTCCAATTTTTCCTGATCGGCTTCTTTGAGGAAAACTTTGAGCGCGTTTGAGTCTCGATCATCTCCATAGTCCATAGGAATAATGATCATAGGCTCAAGTGATGTTGCGAGTTTATATGCTTGAGATGGCGTCAAAACTCCTTTCCCTCCAATTGGGATGAAGAGTACATCGGGATTCATAATTGCTTCGCGAGATTCTGCGGGAATGTCACCAGAGAGTGCTCCAAGAAAACAAATATTAATGCCGTCGATTGCTAATTTATAAATTGTATTAAAATATTGATCACCATCAATCTCTACTTTTGAGGAAACTCCTTTAACAAAAATATCTCTGACTTCATAATCTCCGGGGCCGGTGATAGAGAGCGGAATATTTTCTCCGTAAGTGACAGTTTCGATACCATTGAAATCGGGATGGTTGGTCGTGGAGAGCGCCACATCCGAGCCGAAGCGCGCGATCTTTCCCTTCCACTTCGAATCCTTGCTAATTGGATTGAATGCCACGACAAAATTTCCTTGCTGAATCTTGAAAAATTGTTTACCAAAATAGGTGATGATCATCCTGTAGTGAAAAATGGCATTATTGGTTTATCGCCATCTCTCGTTTAATAAATAGTAAGATAAATATATTAAAAAGACACATTAACACTTTCTCCACAATGCCTAAGGGCGATGCCATTTTCTACTACGGGAATCATGAGAGTAAGTGAATAGTAAAAAGCGAGAAGCGAACAGGGATATTGGATTTGAATTTTCGCTATTCCTTTTGCACTTTTGCCTTCTCACTGCTTTCAGTATAGCAAAAAAGTGGCTGAAAAGAAAGTTGGCAAAAAGTGATTTTATCTGTACACTTCGAAAAAAGACCTATGGAACCGACAAAACTTGCAACACTTATTTACCCCATTGACAAAGGCGCGAATGCGGTCATTTTGGCTACACAGACGCGTGGGCCGGGTGTGGGCTATCGATTCGGCTATGGCGGGAAAATCGAAGACGGCGAAGACGCCGACACATGCGTGTGCCGAGAAACGCAAGACGAGTCCGGCGGAGCGAAAGACAAGACTCGCGGAATCATCATCGACAAAAATGATCTGGAGCGCGTGGCGCTGATCGATTTCTACAAAGGCGAAAATCGTCCGTTCGGGAACCCGACATTCCGCGTGCTCTGTTATCGGACATTCAGGTGGACGGGCGTTGCGGAAAAAACGGATGAAATGGATGATCCGAAACCCTTCCCCATCGATACATTGTTTTCCGGAGAAACGAAGCATGAAATGAAACCTGGCGACGAACTTTTTGTCCCGCAAATCCTTGCCGGAACTCCGGTCAAAGGATGGGTACGCTTTTCCGAAGATTCGAAAACAGTCCTCGGCCACGAGATCCTGCCGTGTTCTCTCGAAGATTTGGTCATTTGAAATCCCTTGCGTTACCGGAGGGATTTTTGTTTGCATGATTTTGTGTCTTATGCTAATGTATCCCCATTAGCAGTGACGGTGCGGAATAACCCTCGAGGGAGAGACAGCCTTCGAAACCCGCGCTCGAACAAAAGGATTTTTCCGCTGCGTGCGGATTTTTTGTTTACACGATACGAATCTACGAATAAGTACAGACGCCAACGAATGGCTACGAATAATACGAATGTGAATTATTCGTAGCCATTCTCCCGCCCGAACGACTGAAATATTTTCGTTCAGTCGGGCGGGCAGATTCGTTTTATTCGTAGATTCGTATGTCATAAAACCTAATTTAATTATGCCTACCAAAACAAAGAAAGAAAAAGAAACAGTGCCGGTCGTGATCGACGAGAAAGAAAATCACTTTCTCTCGACGAGTCTGCCGAAACCGGAAGCTGAAACGCTCGTCGAAGGTCCGGTCATCGCCATCGAAAAATCGGCGGTGTATGTCGATCTTGCGCCGTTCGGCACGGGCGTGATTTACGGCCGCGAATTCATGAATGCGCGCGATCTCATCAAGAAGATCAATCTTGGCGACACGATCAAGGCGAAAGTGGTGGAAGCGGAAAATGACAACGGCTACATCGAGCTCTCGCTCAAGGAAGCCAAGCAGGCGCTCCTTTGGAACGAAGCCGAAGATGCGATCCGCGAGAAGAAAATTTTCGAGCTTCCGGTCAAGGAAGCCAACAAGGGCGGACTCATCCTCGAATGGCAGGGCATTCCGGGCTTCCTCCCCGCTTCCCAGCTCAAGGCCGAACACTATCCGCGCGTTGAGGATTCCGACAAGGACAAGATTTTGAAAGAACTGAAAAAGATTCTCGGCAAGAAGCTTTCCGTCATCATGATTTCGGCGAATCCGAAAGAAGGCAAGCTCATCTTTTCCGAAAAAGACAATAATCCGGAAGAGCGCAACGAAATCATTTCCAAGTATGCCGTGGGCGATGAGCTCGACACGACGGTCGCCGGCATCGTCGACTTCGGCGTGTTCTTGAAAGTCGAAGAAGGACTCGAAGGACTCGTGCACATTTCCGAAATCGACTGGGGACTCGTGGAAGACCTGCGCTCGATGTTCAAAGTCGGCATGCCGATCCGCGCGAAGATAATCGAGATCAAAGACGGAAAGATTTCGTTCTCGATAAAAGCGCTCAAGGAGAATCCGTGGAAAGAATTCGACGGCAAACTGAAGAAGGGCGACATCGTGAAGGGCGTCGTCATCAAGTACAACAAGCATGGCGCACTCGTCTCGATCAAAGAAGGCGTGGCGGGGCTCGTCCACAATTCGACCTTCGGCTCCGAATCCAAGCTCCGCGAGAAGCTCGAACTCGGCAAGACCTATCCGTTCCAGATCACGCTCTTTGAGCCGAAAGACCAGAGAATGACGCTGACCTACTTGGAGGAGAAGAAATAATAGAACATAGACCATAAACCATGAATCATGAAAAAGGTGCGCCGCAGAGCGGCGCACCTTTTTTGTATTTATGATCTATGTTCCATGTTTTATGATCCATGTTCCATGTTTTATGGTCTATGTTCTATGTTCCATCTCTTCCACTCCCCGATTGCTAACGCCGCAGAGACGGAAGCGTTCAGCGATTCCACGCCGCGCTCCATCGGGATTTTCAAAAGGACATCACAGAGCTTTTTCGTTTCCGCGCGCATGCCGCTCCCTTCGGCGCCAACGATGAAGCATGTCGGCGCGTCGAATTTTTCCTGCCAGATGGTTTTCTCTGCCGCGCCGTCGAGCCCGTATGCCCAGAATTTATTTTCTTTGAGCTTGCGGATGGCATCGTTTATGTTCGAAACGGAAATGAGCGGGATTTTGCCGACCGTGCCGGCGGAAGTCTTGTAGACCGTTCCCGTTATCGGCGCTTGGCGGTGCTTGCCGAAAATTATTCCGTGCGCGCCCAAACCCGCCGCCGTGCGGATTATCGCGCCGACATTGTGCGTATCTTCCAATTCGTCCAAGACGACGACGCACGGATTTGAAATGTCTTTCACGGAAATGAGCCACGAAGAAAGATCGAGCGCCTTCGCCTCCGATATGAGCGCAACGAGCCCCTGATGATTGCCGCCTTGAGAAAATTCCGCGAGAGATCTCTCGTCGGTCTTCTCGATCGGGATATTTTTTCGCTTGGCGAGCAAAGCGACTTCTTCCGAAACAGCTTTCGAGAGCGAATCTTTCATAAAAATTTTCACGATCCGCTCGGGCTCGCTTTGAAGCATCTCGAGAACGGGATGCCTGCCGAAGATGTATAATTTTCCATTCATAAATTTTATTTACTAAATATATTTAATTTCAATTCTGGTGCTTCCTGCTTTCTGCTTCCTGCTTCTAGCTTCTGAAATTCAAAAGCTAGAAGCAAACAGCTGGCAGCTGAAAGCTAATTGAATTCGCTCATCGCCTTCCCTCTCCCGTCATTTACCAAGACAACAAGCGCTTCGTCGATTTTTTTGATCGCCTTCTTCAGTTCGGCGTATTCATTCTCGCGCAAATCTTTTTCGACGAGAAACGCGCCGAGCTTTTCACTGTCCGGCCGGCGGACCGCGCCTTTTGCGGTCGAAGGAGAAACGCCGATCCGCACGCGGGTGAATTCCTGCGACTTCACCGCCTTCACGATTGATGCCACGCCGTTGTGACCGCCGGCGCTCTTGTCGAAAGAAATTTTTATTTTCCCGAGCGGAATATCCAAGTCGTCGTTCAAAATCACGATATTCGTTAAGTCTTTTTTCGACTTCACGAGCGGCTTCACGCTAATCCCCGAATTGTTCATGAAAGTCTCCGGCAAAATAAATGAGACTTTTTTCTTGCCGAGCATGCCCGTCGCAACGAGCGCTTTCAGCTTCAAGTCTTTCTTCCACTCCGAAAAATCGCGCTTCTTGGCGATCGATTCGAGCGCGATCCTGCCGGCATTGTGCCGTGTCTTTTTATATTCGTCGCCCGGATTGCCGAGACCGATGATCGTGTACATAATAGTAGCTGAGGATTAGTAGCAGGTAGCTAAAGAAAATACATGGAGAGTATACTCCCGCGTTCATTTTTATCAAAATATTTTTCCGATGACTTTTTCACACCATCTGTGTCAAAATTTTTATCGCCCGAGCTACAAGCTACTAGCTACCAACTACTATCCCGCTTGTTGTCAATAGATTCGGCGTGTTAGAATCAATCGAATGGAAAATGAAAATCAAGAACCGATCGGCGTTCCGGAAAAATCCGTCGAAGAAAAAAAACCGGAAAGCTGGAAAGACATTTTGCGCTTCATCGCTATCGCGATCATCATCGTCGTTCCTTTTCGTATCTTCGTCGCCCAGCCGTTCATCGTTTCCGGCGCGTCGATGCTGCCGAATTTTCACGACCACGATTATCTGATCGTCGATAAGCTCTCGTATTTCTTGCATGAGCCGCACCGTGGCGATGTTGTCATTTTCCGCTACCCGAAAGACACGACGAAATTCTTTATCAAGCGCATTATCGGACTTCCGAATGAGACCGTCATAATAAATTCCTCAGGCGTCACGATAAAGAATGTAGAACATCCCGACGGATTCGCACTTTCCGAAGATTTCGTGACACATATGCCAACGGGATACGGACACATGGATAAAAAACTCGACGCGGATTCATATTTCGTTTTGGGAGACAATCGTCCGGCTTCGTCAGACTCGCGCGCGTGGGGCGTCTTGCCGAGAAAAAATATCACCGGCCGCGCCTTCCTCCGGCTTTTCCCGTTTTCCGACATCGATATCGTGCCGGGAGAGCATCATTATTAAATAAAATACACAGATGCAAATATACGAATCTTACTAATGATACCAATGGAATTCGAATCCTATTCGTATAATTAGTATTTCATTGGTATATTTGCATCGTGGTACATCCATAGATATTAGCATCGGGGCGATCGCTCACTATAAAAATTATGAACAAAAATACTTCAAAAAAAGAATTGGCGGCGCCGAAAGGCATGCGCGACATCCGCGATGAAGAGTATTATCTCTTCCAAGGATTCTTCGAGAAGGCGCAGGAAGTCGCGATGTATTACGGCTTCAAGCCGATCGACACGCCGATCTTGGAGCACGAAGAGATTTTCACATCCGGCGTGGGCGAAGGCACGGATATCGTCGACAAGGAAATGTACACGCTCCGCACGAAAGGCGGCGATCGCCTCGCGCTCAAGCCCGAGCACACGGCCCCGCTCATGCGCGCATACATCGAACACGGCATGCAGAGCGAGCCCCAGCCGGTACTTTGCTATCAATACGGGCCGATGTTCCGCCACG
>CALRFC010000004.1:17766-24944 GCA_943356395.1 Candidatus Nomurabacteria bacterium | reverse complement strand
GCATTCCGGGTGCCGTCATTATGCACGACTTGCTCAAAAAAATCGGCTATGAGAATTTTTCTGTGTATATACCTGAAAGGCACGAAGAGGGATATGGCTTGCACGCCGATGCAGCGGAGCAATTCATCAAAGACGGCGTCAATCTGCTTTTTACCATCGATCTCGGCATCACGGCCGTCGCCGAAGTCGCCAATCTTGAAGCGGGCGGCGTGAATGTGATCGTGACGGATCACCATCTCCCCCTGCTTCGCCAAGGCTACGCAGGGCAGGGTTTCGATTTACCGAAAGCGTTTGCTGTCGTGAACCCGAAATTACCTGCCCGAAATGCTTCGCAAGATAGCGATGCAGGCGGGGGATCGTATCCCGATCCGATGCTCTGCGGTGCGGGCGTAGCCTTCAAATTTGCGCAAGCGTTTCTGTCCAAATATGGTGAGTTTTATAAAGTTACCAATGGTTGGGAGAAATGGCTTTTGGATATGGCCGGACTTGCCACGCTCTCCGATATGGTTCCGCTCATAAATGAAAATCGCGCCATCGCGCACTTCGGTATGAAAGTTCTCCGCAAGTCGCCGCGTCCCGGACTTGTCGAGCTTTTGGGCAAACTCAATATCGATCAGCGATATCTCACGGAAGACGACATCGGCTTCATGATCGCGCCGCGTTTGAACGCCGCGAGCCGCATGGATTCTCCGATGCGCGCATTCGAGCTTCTGTCCGAAAAAGATCCGGCCCGCGCGCGAGACTTGGCGGAACATCTTTCAAAAATAAATGATGAGCGCAAGATTCTGGTCGCGCAATATATGAAAGAGGCGTACAAGACGCTCGAGAAAAGAGAGCTCCGCGATGTCATCGTTGTCGGCAATCCGGCGTGGAAGGCCGGCGTCTTGGGGCTCGTTGCCGGAAAACTCTGCGACAAATACAAAAAGCCGACATTCGTGTGGGGACATGAGAATGGTGACGATGGAGTATTGAAGGGTTCGTGCCGTTCCGTTCTCGGCGTGAACATCGTCGAGATGATGGGCGCGGTTTCCGGTTCGCTCGTCGCCTACGGCGGGCACGCGGCTGCCGGCGTATTTTCCGTTTCGCGCGGAGAGGTGCATTTTTTAGAATAAAAATTGTGCGGCGTTTTCGGCCAAAAGGCATCGGCCGAAAACGCCGCATCTGTGTCCGTGATCGAGACCGACGCCGCACTCGCTCTCTCTGACGTTTCCATGAAAAATTATGAGATCATCGAGCGCCTCGCGCCGTACGGGGTCGGGAATCCGAAGCCGATTTTTCTTTTCGAGAATGTTTTGGTCAAAGAAGTAAAACTTTTCGGCAAAGAAAAAAATCATCTGGAGCTCACGCTCGCAAAAGACGGTGCGGAGAAAAAGGCCATCGCCTTTTTCTCCGCACCCGACACCTTCTCGCGCGAGGTCGCGAGCGGTGCCACCGCGAACATTCTCGCTTCCTTCGACCTCTCTTACTTCGGCGGCAGAAAAACCCTGCGTTTGCGGATTATTGATATAATCTGATCATGGAAAAGACCATCACCATCTTCACTGACGGATCATCCCGCGGGAATCCCGGACCCGGCGGTTTTGCGGCGATCATCACCACTCCGGAAGGAAAGGTCGTTGAGCTCGGCGGACGCGAAGAAAAGACAACGAACAACAGGATGGAGCTTTCGGCCGCGCTTGCGACTCTTCGATATATTGAAGAAAGAGGGCTTTCTGGAGATATTAGGATTTATACCGATTCCGCATATCTATTGAACGGCATTACCGGCTGGGTCTATGCGTGGGAAAAGAACGGTTGGAAAACGAAAACCGGTGAGCCGGTCTTGAATCAGGATATCTGGCAAGAGCTTTCCGGAATTGTGTTTCGCCAAAAGCTCATTCGCTCGATCGAATGGATAAAAGTGGAGGGCCATGCGGGGCTCCGCGGCAATGAGCGCGCCGACGAAATCGCGACGACATTCGCCGACCAAAAGAATATGGCACTCTTCTCCGGCGCGAAAGAAAAATACGAGAAGCTCTTGGGCGGCTCGCTCTTCGACAAGAATCCGGCCAAAGAAGAGAAAAAGAAATTGTCCCGTCCGAAAGGAAAAGCATATTCGTATGTTTCGATGATCGGCGGCATGATCGCCACGCACAAGACATGGCAAGAGTGCGAACGGCGCGTCAAAGGCAAATCCGGCGCGAAATTCAAGAAGGCGCTCTCGCCGCAAGAAGAAAAACAAATCATTTCCGAGTGGACGAATCCGAAAAAAGATGACGGACATAGGACGATATGACTATTCGCGAAAAATATACCGGAGTGAGCGGGGTCGAAGTCGAATTAGAATATCACGATTGCGATGATTTTTCCGTTCTCCCGCTCGAACAATGCCGGCAAGTGTACGGCGTCTGTTTTTGTTACGACGAAATCATCATCGGCTTCGGCGGAAAGAAGAAGAACTGGGGACTCATCGGCGGAACGATCGAGAAAGGCGAGAGTGTCGAAGAAGCGTTCGTCCGCGAGATAAAAGAAGAATCGAATATGGAAGTGCTTTCATGGAAACCGATCGGCTACCAAAAGGTGATCGATTCGCGGGATAATTCTTTCTTCTTCCAACTCCGCGTCGTCGCGCTCGTCCGCCCATACGGGCCGTTCGTCGAAGATCCGGCGGGCGGCGTCACGGAAATCAAGCTCATTGATCCGAAAAAGTATAAAGAATATTTCAATTGGGGAGCGATCGGCGAGCGCGTTTTGGAGCGCGCGCTCGAATTGCAATCTTCGCTCTGATTTTTATGCCAGACAGAATCTTTTATTCAATAACTTCCGGATTTTTGGGCGGGGTTTTTCTGGCGTCGCATGTCTCGGTGCCGAAAGAGGCGCTTTTTTTGTTCTTGATCGTCGGATCGGTCTCACTCATCCTCGCGATCATCTTCAAAAGGCATCTTATTTTTATTCCGATAATATTCATCTGTCTTTCCGCAGTGTTCGGCGTGTGGCGTTTCGAGAAAAAAGACACACAAAGCGATCTTGCGCAGCATCTCGGCAAAAATGCATCATTCGATGCGGTGATTTCCGACGATCCGGATGTCCGCGACAACAATCAAAAGCTTCTGCTTGCAGTCGGCCGCGAGAATGTCCTCGCGACGGTGCCGAAATATCCGGATTTCCGCTATGGCGACATGGTGCGTGTCGAAGGCACGCTCGCCTTGCCGCAAAATTTCACGACGGAGTACGACCGCGAGTTCGATTATCAGAATTATCTGCGCAAAGACGACATATTCACCGTCATTCCGCGCGGAACCGTATCGCTCATATCCGAGCACAACGCTTCGGCGATAAAAGAAAGATTGTTCGATCTCAAACATTATCTCCTCGGTCTCCTTTCGAAGAACATGCCGTCGCCCGAGAGCACGTTTGCCGGCGGGCTTCTTTTGGGCGATCGAAGGACGCTCGGCGACGATATCAGGAAGTCGCTCGTCGCGACCGGCACAATCCACATGATCGCGCTCTCCGGCTACAATGTTTCTATCGTTGCGAATTGGATCCGCGAAGGGCTCCTTATGATTCCGCTTGTCGGCGAGCGTCTCGCACTTTTTTTCGGTGCGCTCGGAATCGTGGCTTTTGTCTTGATGACCGGCGCGCAATCTTCCGCCGTGCGCGCCGGCGTAATGGCGCTTCTCGCGCTCCTCGCGCGCGCGACCGGCCGCACCTACGACATCGCCCGCGCGCTCGCGTTCGCCGGAGTCGTCATGGTATTTTTTGCGCCGAAGATTCTCGCGTTCGACATTTCTTTCCAGCTTTCTTTCGTCGCGACGCTCGGCATGATTTTTCTCTCGCCGATCTTCGAGAAAAAATTCGCTCGGATCAGGAACAAGTATATCCGCGAAGCGCTCATTACGACGCTCGCCGCCCAGATCGCCGTTCTGCCACTCATCATGAATGTCATGGGAATCTTTTCCATTGTTTCGCTTCCGGTGAATGTGCTCATCATGCCGTTTATCCCGCCCGTCATGATTTTCATCGCCGTGGCACTGCTCGCGATGATGATCGGCTTTCCGTTCGCGCTCATTTTTTCGATTCCACTCTCCGCTGTTCTCGCGTCGATGCTTTTTATAATACAAAAAGCCGGAGCCATTCCCTTTGCCGCGATTTCTGTCGGCGCGTTTCCGACTGTTCTCATGCTTGCGCTCTACGCCGCACTCATTTTCTGGACAGTGCGCACGAGAAAACGGCTTGCACTTTCGTAGCGCTTGTGTGCTACAATTAGGACATTATAAGAATCTCAAAATTATTTTTATGAAAGATATAAATATGGATGCGGTGAAAGTGTTTCTGCTTGTCGTGATCATGGTTCTAGTCGGAGTTTTCGTTTTCAATAATTCTTCGAATCGTAATGCGGGGGAAGAGAGCAGAGTCATCGGCACGCAGAGCGTTTGCCCGACTGATTGCAATCCTGCCGAAATGGCAAAGTTGAAAACATGGTGTCCAAACGACTGCGACTTTGCAGTGACTTCCAATGGCACTGTCGCTCCGCTCGGGGCTTCAGGCACCAGCTGTTCTCATGTTGATTACAGAAATAATTACAGCGTCACATACGGTGTTAGCGACGGAAAGAAGTGCGTGACGAGCGGTCGCGCGATCGTGAATTTTAACGGCACATCAAACAATCCGCCGACCACAATAACTTGCAATCCGGGTAACTATCACATCAATCCTGTTACCTTGGGCTCTGAACCGGGATTAGGTAATTATGGCGACTCTTGTACGGTAGTGACTTTCACCAACGGCTCTTGTAATTATCTTAGCGGACACACCAGAGGCGGCGGGGCGAGCGCATACTGCGACTACGGCGCAGTCCAAGGCGGCGGTTCCAACAGTACGAAATAATTTAGGCGGTCTAAGATTTAAAAAGAAAAGCCCCCTCGATGAGGCGGGCTTTTTTGCGGGTGATTTTATATATTTTCGATGAAAGTATTTCCTTGTTCATACTCCACACTTTCACCTGAACATACACGCATCGGATCGTTGACTTGTAGTCGAGCCTGATGTCGCAGCCGAGTGATCTCTTGAGAGGGAATATGGCTTCGATCGTATCAGTCATATTTTTATCAACAGACATAGAGATTCTCTCCTCGCAAGATCCGGTCATCACGGCTATCGGGGGACATTCGATGACGAGCGACATTGTGTGTTTCCGCAAAATTTTTCCGTTCACGACAATGTCTTGAGCCGAAGCCGTATTGAATATGGCAAGCAGAAGAAAAAAGATTTTTTTCATGTTTGAATGATTTGAGTCTATTATACACGAATAAATATATTTGTCAAATATAGCTCGTTCTGCCGGATTTGTGCTACAATCCGAAAAAACAAAAACAAAAAATAGAACGATGAAAAAATTTAATAACAAGCGCCGTTCCATGACATTCTGGCAAAGATTCGCCAAAGGATGCCAAAGCATCGCCCGAGGCATGAGCACGATATCAATATTTCCGCCGCCGATCGAAATGCCTAAAATGCCGGATTTCCGTTCCGGAGCGAGGCAAGACAAAGCCGCGTTGGCCCGCGATTTCCGCCAAGTCGGTGATGACTTGAGACATGCGGTGAAAGCCGTCGAAAAACAATTCGTACAGGAGAAACAAACCAAGAAACAAAAACCCGCTCACAAAAAATGAGCGGTATTTTTTTGTTGCCATAGCTTTTCGTCTGTGCTATAAGTATGAAAAACATCCTATGACACAACCAAAAGACAGGCCGACGATTGCACCGAATCAATTCGTTCCCTCAATCCATATTTCGGACGCGCAACTCTTCATCAATAATTTGTCTCTGTATCGGAACCAAGAAACAGAGCGGGGAAGCATACCGGAATGTCCATATGAACAGAGGTACACAGCGCTTTCAAAATTACGGAAGACCTATATGGAACTCCGAAAAATTCCTCTGACAAAAATTTCTGATGAGCGTATGGATCAGGTAGTGGAGCTCTTGCTGGAAACATACGAAACAAATTGGAAAGAGTTAAAGCTTTACCAAGGTAAGCGAAAGAGGGTCAGAGGCCTGCATGTGACTCGCGACACGCTTTTTCGCGCCAGTATCATCATGGGCAAAGTGCTCAAAATGATCAACGAGCACACTCTTTATGAGTATAATAAATGAATCCCACTCAAAACCCCGAACACTCGTTCGGGGTTTTTTATATTTATTCGAATCTCTTTTCCACGACACTCCAATTCAGATTTTCAAAAAAAGCTTCCACGTATTTTTTCTTTTCGCTCGTCGGATAGTCGTAGACGAAGGCATGCTCCCACATGTCGAGCGCGAGTAGCGGTTTCAATCCCTGCAGGTGTCCCAAGTGCTGTTCATCCACCCACTGCGTGAGGAGATGTCCGGATTCGGTGTCGTGGTAGAGCATCGCCCAGCCGATGCCGCGGGTGAGCGCGACCGATTTGAAGCGCGCGAGGAAAGCGTCGAACGAGCCCCATTCTTTTTCGATTGCGCGCATGAGCGAGGAGTCGGGGGCGGGCGCATTCGGTCCGCCCTCGAATTGCGAGAAATAAATCTCATGATTGCGCATGCCGTCGTATTCGAACGCGAAGCGGCGCGAGAGTTCGCCCAATTCGTATGCGTATTTTTCCGCGTCCTTTGCGAATTCCGTGATCTGATTCTGTATGTAATTCGAAAATTTTACATAGCCCGCGTACAGCTTCAGATGTTCCTCGATATTTTTTGCCGAAATCCCTTTCAATTCCGGAATGGCAAATGTTTTTGCTGTGAAGTATTCCATGCCCGTATTATACTGCTTAAATGAAAATAGCGCGAGTCGTTCTCATCTTCCTCATTCTTTCATCTCAAAGCGCATATGCTTCCGGCATCCTGAAAGTAGCGTTTCTCGATATCGGGCAGGGTGATGCCATATATATAGAGGCGCCGAATGGCCGACAGATGATCGTCGACGGCGGACCAGGGAGTGCGATCTTACGGCCGCTTGGAAGCGTGATGCCGTGGGGCGATCGGACTATCGATGTCATCTTAGTGACGAATCCGGATGCCGATCATATGAGCGGGTTCATCGATGTATTGAAGAATTATGCCGTAGGCGCGGTCGTCGAGCCAGGCACGCATTCAGATACGGCGACATACAAAGCGTTGGAGAATGCGGTGGATAGGGAGGCCGCGCCCCAAGTTCTAGTGCGGGGGCG
>CALRFC010000004.1:3852-17756 GCA_943356395.1 Candidatus Nomurabacteria bacterium | reverse complement strand
CGCACGTACTCGTGCGGCGCGGCGACAGGATCGTTCTCGATGAATCCGCCGGCGTAAAATTCGATGTTCTTTTTCCCGATCGCGATGTTTCAGATTGGTCGCGCAACGACGGCTCGATCGTCGGCAGACTGGTTTACGGAAATACTTCCGTCATGCTCATGGGCGATGCGACGAAAAAGACGGAAGGAATAATCCTTTCAGAAAATCCGCCAACATTTTTGAAAAGCGATATTCTAAAACTCGGGCATCACGGCTCGAAAACATCTTCCGGAGAGATGTGGCTCCGCGCGGTCGCGCCGAAAGAAGCGGTCATCTCCGCGGGTTGTCACAATCGCTATGGCCATCCGCACAAAGAGGTGATTGATCGCCTCACTGCGCTTTCGATAGATTCGCTCCGTACATGCGGGGGGACAATCGTATGCGAGAGCGACGGAATTAATTTTGAATGCAGGAAGAAATAGAGAAAACAAAAGCTGTCTGCTTTTTGCTTCCAGCTTTTAGCTTTTGAATTCGGATCAGAAAGCTGGAAGCAAACAGCAAGAAGCTGAAAGCTTCCTCCATTTTCTACTAACTCTTTATAATCCCCGCCTTCTTGAGCGCCGCATACGCGCCTTGTTTGTTTATGGTTTTGAGTCCGCGCGCGGAAATATCCAAGATGAAAGTCTTTTTGAGTTCCGGCACGAAGATTCGGCGTTTCTGGAGATTCGGATACCGGCGAGTTTTCCCGACGGGATTGTACTGGGTCGCACGCGTACGGTTCGAATAGCCGCCGCCCATTCGTGAAGTCTTTTTGGTTATTGCACAGATTCTGCTCATAATTGTTTATATAATGTGATTTGCATGGTATCATATAGCCGTATGGAACGCAACAGTATTTGATTTCTTAATTTTTAAATTTGATTTTTAAATTTTTACATTCTTATGTCCGCCCTTGATTCAATTTTCTATATCATAGTCCTCATCCTCTCCGTCGTCATGCACGAAGTGGCGCACGGCTATGCGGCGCTCTACCAAGGCGACAAGACCGCCAAGCTTTTAGGGCGACTTTCGCCGAATCCGATTCGCCATCTCGATCCGATCGGTTCCGTCCTCGTTCCGCTCATCCTGATCTTTTCCGGAACCGGCGTCGTATTCGGCTGGGCGCGTCCCGTTCCGGTCGACGATCGCAATTTCAAGAGCCGCAAGCGCGGCATGGTCATCGTCGCGCTCGCCGGAATTTTTGCGAATCTTGTCTGCGCGTTGGTTTTCGGTTTCATCCTCCGTTTCGCGATCTCTTCCGGTTCGGCAAGCATTCCGTTTGTTTCCATACTGACGACCATCGTCATCGTTAATCTCGTGCTCGCGCTCTTCAACCTGATGCCGATCCCGCCTCTCGACGGCTCGAAAGTGCTTTTCGCGCTCCTTTCGGAACGCTTTTCCAATATCCGGAATTTTCTTGAGAGATACGCCTTGTTCGTCATCATTTTCTTCATCATTTTTGTCTGGCCGTATGTCGCTCCAGCGCTTTTCTCGATATTCCGTCTGATAACGGGCATATCTTTTTGATTTTTTATGAACTATAAAATTCTCACAATAATTTTTGTCGGATGTTACGGAATGTTTTTTGCG
This sequence comes from Candidatus Nomurabacteria bacterium, assembly GCA_943356395.1. Taxonomy (GTDB): domain Bacteria; phylum Patescibacteriota; class Minisyncoccia; order Phycocordibacterales; family UBA9973; genus CALRFC01. The sequence continues at coordinate 16,148 of CALRFC010000004.1, read as the reverse complement.
CACATCAACGCGACCATGGCATCCGTTTCTGACGGAACGATAGACGCCTCGTATCACACCGCACATTTACTGGATGATTCCGGCAGTGGTTCGAGCGTAGAATGGCGTCCGACGAATGGCACGACCGTTCACATTACGGATGCCGGTTTAACAGGAGTATTATGGTCTTCGTCAACCGGTTACATAAAGCTAAATCCCACAGCCAATGGAAATGGCGGTGTCTATATAGAGCCCTCGACCGGAATAATCAGAGGATATGGTTGGAGTAACGGTATTGGCGGTTGGGTAAATTTCGGTCCGTTCACAAATTCTTCTGCTCCGGCGATTACTGTTAACAGTTCGGGCGAACTGAATGGCAATGCTTGGGTCTCAGGCAAAGGATGGATGGTGGTGAGTTGTGCCAGCCCAACATATTGTGTCAAAACTGATTGGCGTCCATTGTCTGCGAGGAGCGGGGGTGTTAGTGGCGGAGGTTCCGGCGGCGGGACAGGAGGAACGGGTGGAACCGGCGGTACCGGAGGTACAGGCGGGGAAGGCGGAACGGGCGGTAGTACCGGAGGAACAGGAGGCACCGGCGGAACGGGCGGTGAAGGCGGACCTTCGGGAGTTGGAGGTGAAGGCGGCGGAACAGGAGGCGCAGGGGGTGAGGGCGGATCTCCAAGCGGCGCCGGTGGAGAAGGCGGCGCTCCAAGCGGTTCGCCGTCTGGCGGAGGATTTTTCGGAATCGAATGTTCCGGAATCATCGGCGGGGCGTTGTGCCAAGTGGGCGACAGTATCGACATGATTTCCGGCCTCGGCGCAAGCGCTCTTTCGAAAATTTCCGGCGTTTTGAATACGCCCGCCGGAAGCGTCATTCAAAAAACAATCACTACGATAGGTATTGTCGGCGGAGCGTCGGTTTCGATCGCCGGTGCGCTCTTCTTGAATCCTCTTTCGATCTCCGAAATCTTTCTTATTCCTGTCCGGCTCTGGACGCTTCTCATGGTCGCACTCGGATTGAAAAAGCGCACCCGTCCGTGGGGTACCGTGTATGATTCCGTGACCAAACAGCCGCTTGATCCGGCATATGTCGTTCTTTCCGACATGGAAGGAAACGAGATCGCGACATCGATCACCGATCTCGACGGGCGCTACGGATTCCTGCCGCCGCCCGGCACCTACCGGATCACGGCCAACAAAACGAATTACGGCTTCCCGTCGAAGAAACTTTTCGGGAAAAACAGGGATGAGCTCTATCAGGATCTGTATTTCGGGGATCCGATCACGATCACGGAAGAAGGCGGAGTCATCGGGAAAAACATTCCGCTTGATCCTCTGAAATTCGACTGGAACGAATTCGCCAAGCGTGATCAGAAACTCATGAAATTCTTCTCGAATCGGGAAAAATTCTTGCGACACTTCTCAAACATCATGTTCGGTTTCGGTTTTGCCGTCGCGTGGATTGCGCTCATTGCCGCGCCGAAGCCGTACAATGTGATCATCTTCTCCGTCTACATAGCTCTCTACATCTTGCGCAGAACCGGACTCAAGCAAAAACCGTTCGGAAGCATCGTCGAAAAAGGAACCGGCAATCCGCTCTCGTTCTCCATCGTCCGGATTTTCTCTCCGTCGCTTGGAAAAGAAATTCTCCACAAAGTCGCCGACAAGACCGGCAGATACTATTGCCTCTTGCCGAACGGCTCGTATCGGCTTACGATCGAGCGCAAAAATCCCGACGAATCGTATACGCTCGCATATTCTTCTCCGGACATGGAAGTGAAAGAAGGATTCATCAATAGGAGATTTGAGATATAGGGCTATAAGTAGTGAGAAGAAGTTAAAACACGCGCTGTCCCCATTGTTTTTTGACTTGCCCCCGTAGTGAATTTTGGCGATGCTCGTATCCGAGCGTGCTGTGCACATCGCCAAAATCTACTACGGGGTTGCATTTCAAGGCGGCATATAGTAGAGTGTTCCGACGAGCTCTTAGAGCTGTTTGTTTTCAGGTCAATTTTTAATTTTGATATTTTAATTTTCAATTTTTTTGTGCCTACCGTCAATCAATTAATCCGAAAAGGAAGGAAGAAAGTCAGCCGCAAATCAAAGGCGGTGGCTTTGGCGCGCGGATTCAATGTGCTTAAGAATCGCCCGATCTACTATCCGGCGCCGTTCAAGCGCGGAGTCTGCACGAAAGTTACGACAACGACTCCGAAAAAGCCGAACTCCGCTCTCCGCAAGATCGCCCGCGTGCGTCTCACGAACGGCATGGAAGTCACGGCATACATTCCGGGCGAAGGGCACAACATCCAAGAGCACTCGGTGGTGATGCTCCGCGGCGGCCGCGTCAAAGACTTGATCGGCGTGCGGTATCACATCGTCCGCGGAGTCTTGGATACGGCGGGCGTCGAAAAACGCCGCCAAGCGAGATCGAGATACGGGAATAAGAAGCCGAAAACAAAGTAAAAAGTGAAAGTTCAAAGTTAAAAATGACATTGTAAAATTCAAAATTTTTAAATTCAGCTTTTAATTTTGAGATTTTAAATTTAAACTTATATCCATGCGCCGAAAAATAAAAAACAAAAATATCGTACAACCCGACATCCGCTACAGTTCTCCGCGGCTGGCGAAGTTCATCAATTCCATCATGCAGGACGGGAAGAAAGAGACTGCGCGCAAAGTGGTTTATGGAGCGTTGAATACGATCAAAGAAAAGATGAGCGTCGAGGATCCGCTTGAAGTTTTCGATACGGCTATCAGGAATGCCGGACCGGCCGTTGAAGTCCGCTCCCGCCGAATCGGCGGCGCGAATTATCAGGTTCCCCGCGATGTCCGTCCGGAGCGCAAACAGGCGCTCGCGTTCCGCTGGATCATCTCCGCCGCGCGCGGAAAGAAAGGCCAGCCCATGCATCTCCGGCTCGCCGACGAGCTCATGCTCGCCGCGAAAAATGAAGGCACTGCCATCAAGAAGCGCGACGACACGCACCGCATGGCCGAATCCAACAAAGCATTTGCCCATTTTGCTTGGTAAAAATCTTTCGCTAAAAATAGCTCAAATGGAGCTATTTTTTGTTAAAAATATTTTCTACCAACTGGAACAGCTGTTCCAGTTGGTAGAAAATCTAAATCATGATATTGTTTTAGCATGAGAAAAGGAGAGATTAAATATAAAATTCTAAATTTGATTGAGGATTCGGTAATAGAGTCTGTAAAATTTCCTATGATCGTGATTTCCGCAGGCTACGGAGCTTCTTTGGGAAGATTGTGGCGCGTCGGAGACAAGATAAATAGCAAAATTGATAATTATAGAATCGATCGAAAAAAGATGCAGGAAAGTAAAATTAGAGTCCAGAAATATCTTTGGAAACTTAAAAAAGACGGGCTCATTAGAGAATCTAAATCAAAAATAATTTTGACCGAAAAAGGCAGGAATAAACTTTTAGCAGATAAGTATAAGTTCTTGATCCCGGAAATAAAGAAAACAAATTCGCTTATCATAATCAGCTATGACATACCAGAATATTTAAACACTGAAAGAAAGCGCTTAATTGAGATGCTAAAAATCCTTAAATTCAAACCCATCCATCAGAGTTTGTGGTCAGGGAACACGCTCGTTACAAAAGAGATACTGGAAACTTTTGAAAAACGAGGCACACTCAAGCACTTACATATTTTCGAAGTTTCAAAACAGGGAACATTACAGAAACTTAATTAAATCTTTAAATTACATAAATTACTTTTCTACTATCTGGAACAGCTGTGCCAGATAGTAGAAAAGTATTAGAAGCTGGAATTCTTGATATTTTATTTGACAAAAATCATTATCGGAGTAATCTGAAGACAAACAAATTTTTTGAAAATTAAAAAATAAAAAATGAATAGAGGAAATAACATGAGGTTAACAAAACGGGTAAAAAAGAAAAAACCTGAATTTGTTTCAAAACACATACCAAAGCATGAAGTCTGGTTTCTGCCTCTCATAATCCTATGTGGATTAAAAAGTAATAGTGCAAACATGGTGGACATGATTGGATTAGCCCAGTGTTTTACTCCCAGAGAAGATACTGATGAAATCAATAAAATTGGCAGTGAACTTCGTACATTCGCAGAAAAGGCTAGCCCTGAAAATAGCGAAGAACTGTTAGCCACAATGACCGCAGGAACCATTAATTATGGTGAGCCGTGGTCACTCGAATTATTTTATGAAGAGGAAGACAAGCTCTTAAAGAAGTACGAGTTTGATGAATTCAGTATAAGCAAGTACCTTTTTCTCGGTCGGGATCAGAAAGACTGGTATCCGGATACGCTAAAGATTTTTCGTCAGAAACTCAAGGGCTATGACATCGAGCTTTTTGTAAAACTCTTTGCCATTACAAGTCCGCGAAATGAGTTTAAAACCAATTTGATCCAAGCAGATCGTGCATACTGGCTCTACAAAAAAGAAGAGACTTTCGAAAACAAAGGATTTTTGCCATCTGTGGTAAAAATCCTCAACGATTTTCGTGCTGGCGTATTCACATTCGAGAAAGGTTCTCGTAATGGCCGGCGCAAGATTACTAATTTTGCTCATGCTATGTTGGGAGACAAAAATGCTATTGTTGTTGATTCATGGTTGATGCGAGCTTTCCATATGGTTGAAGAATACAAATGGAAGGGCATAAAAGCTCCGCACAATCCCAGAACAACCGAGTACGATTTAATTGAACGCTACATCAAACGGCTTGCCGAAGTTTCTGGTTATGAACCGCGGCAAATAGTTTCTATGTTGTGGTCTGGAATAAAAACTGAAAAAGGTGTTCGCAAGAGTGTGAACACCAAAGAAGTTCTAATAGAAGCCTTTGGTTAGAGATACCCGCAATCACATGCGGGTTTTTTGTTGCAAAAAATTCCCTTATGCCGTATAGTACTTCCACAAGCGACATCGCTTTTTTTGTTTACACTTTATCTTTTAATCTTTTACTTTGGAGTTTACCCCAGTGAAATAGGCGAGCCCCGCTCGCATTTCACGGGGTGGCGATTTGAATAGTCGCTCCACTCCTTTCAAATCAGCCATGGACAGAGATTACCCTCTAGAAAAAGTTCGCAATATCGGCATCATCGCCCACATCGACGCGGGCAAAACGACCACGACCGAGCGCGTGCTCTATTACACCGGCGTGTCCCACAAGATCGGTGAAGTGCATGACGGCGAGACGACGACCGACTGGATGGAGCAGGAGCGCGAGCGCGGCATCACCATCACCTCCGCCGCAGTCACATGCTTTTGGACGCCGACCTACGCCGGCGCGGACAAGAACAAGAAACACCGTTTCAATATCATCGACACGCCCGGACACATCGATTTCACTGTGGAAGTGAAGCGCTCTTTGCGCGTGCTCGACGGCGCGGTCGTCGTTTTCGACGGCGTTGCCGGCGTGGAACCGCAGTCCGAGACCAACTGGCGCTACGCCGACGAGGCGAATGTTCCGCGCATCTGTTTCATCAATAAATTGGACCGCACCGGCGCGTCGTTCGAACATTCTTTCAAGACGATTCTCGAACGCCTTTCCAAAAAAGCCGTGCGCATGCAGATCCCGATCGGGCTTGAAGAAAATCACGAAGGCGTCGTCGATCTTTTGAAGATGAAAGCGTATTACTTCGAAGGCGACATGGGAAACCTTGTCATCGAGAAAGAAATTCCCGAAAATCTCAAAGCCGAGGCGCAAAAATTCCACGGCGAGCTCGTTGAAGCCATCGTTTCCAACGATGATGCCGCGATGACGGAATATCTCGACGGCAAAACGCCGGACATCGACATGCTGAAGAAGATTCTCCGCAAGGCGGTCATCGCAAACCAAATCTTTCCGGTCTACGCCGGCTCGGCGCTCAAGAACAAAGGCGTTCAGCTCGTCCTCGATGCCGTCGTCGACTATCTCCCCGCGCCGACCGACATTCCGCCGATCAAAGGCGTGAATCCCGACACCGAAGAAGAAGTCGTGCGCAACGCATCCGATGCGGAGCCGTTTGCGGCACTCGCGTTCAAAGTCGCGACCGATCCCTTCGTCGGCCAGCTCATCTTCTTCCGCGTGTATTCCGGAACCATTTCCGCCGGCTCGTATGTCTACAATCCGCGCACAAGGAACAAAGAGCGCTTGGGCAGAATCCTGCGCATGCACGCCAACGACCGCGAAGAAGTGAAAAAAGTTTTTGCCGGAGAAATCGCGGCCGCCGTCGGTCTCAAAGACACCATTACCTCCGACACGATCTGCGATGAAGCAAATCCCGTCGCGCTCGACCGCATCGTCTTCCCCGAGCCGGTCATCTCGCTCCGCGTCGAGCCGAAAACGAAAGCCGATCAGGAAAAGATGGGCATGGCGCTCAATCGTCTCGCGCAGGAAGATCCGACCTTCCGCGTCTCAACCGATTCCGAAACGAACGAAACGATCATCGCCGGCATGGGCGAGCTCCATTTGGAAATAATCGTCGACCGCATGAAGCGCGAATTTTCCGTCGAGACGAATGTCGGCAAGCCGCAAGTGGCATATCGCGAAACGATCACCGGCACGGCGGATGTCGAAGGCAAATACATCAAGCAGTCCGGCGGCCGCGGCAACTACGGCCATGTCCGCATCAAACTAAAGCCGATGGACATGACGCTCACGAAAGAAGAGATTGAAGACTTGCCGAAGACCGTCAAGCGCACGGATCATTTTGAATTCGTAAACTCGATCAAAGGCGGCGTGATTCCGCAGGAATACATCGCGCCGTGCGAGAAAGGATTCAAGGAAGGCCTTGAGCGCGGCGTTCTCGCCGGATTCAAGCTCGTCGATGTTTCCGTCGATCTCTACGACGGCTCGTACCACGAAGTCGACTCCAACGAAATGGCGTTCAAGATCGCGGCATCGATGGCGGTACAAGACGCGGCGAAGATGGCGAAGCCCGTCATTTTAGAGCCGATGATGAAAGTCGAAGTCGTAACGCCAGACAAATTCATGGGCGATGTGACCGGCAGTTTGTCGGCGAAGCGCGGGCTGATCGAAGGCATGGAAGCGCGCGGCATGAATCAGGCGGTAAAAGCCATCGTTCCGCTTTCCGAAATGTTCGGCTACATGACGACGCTCCGCTCGATGACCGAAGGTCGCGCCGGCTTCACGATGGAATTCTTGAGATACGATATCGTGCCGAAGAATGTTGAAGAAGAGATTATAAAAACTAGAAAATAAAAGCGAGAAATATAGGTCTCTCTAACAGAGGCCGCAGGGTAAGAGACCTATATTTCGTCCTCGCTAGCCGAAATAAAAAATATAATCACATCTCGCCCCATATGAAATCGCACAGGCATTCGCTGTGCGATTTTCGTACCGTTGCGCCGAAACGAGGCGCTTTTTCTCTGCACACAAGCAGTGTTTTTGACTATTGACTTATATCAATAAAGATGATAGGATGATACAAAACAATTTAAAAAAGAAATCAATGTCTAAGAAAACCTCCTCGCCATCAGAAAAACCTGCCGAAGAAAATGAGATTCAAAAATTCATCATCGGCAAGGACATCAAGTCATTTTCCGCGAACGAACTCGCTGTTCCGCAAAAGGTACAGGATCTGTTCTCTCTCATCAAAGGAATTCTTCCGCAAAAGAGAAAGATAACCGCAAGGGACATTCTTCCTCTGATCGAAGGACAGCCGTCCAAGGAAGATATTGCGGAGAAAATTTCTGCCGCACTCAAATCGATTGAGAAAAACGAAGCACTCTCTCTTTGGGACAGCTGTTCGAAAAGCCTTCAGCATGACATCATTATGCCGGACAAAGTTGTTGTGGATGTCGATATCATTTACTTCTTGGAAGTTCCCGGTGTCGAAATTCGCCAAGCTTTTTTAAGCAAAAGGGCGTTCAATTCGCCACAGCACACGGCATACTCAATTGCATATGGAGAGATTCATGAAGAAACCGGCTCCGAATTGGTGCATGTCCTCGAGGACATCATGAAAACCGGACCGGAAGGCAAAGCCATTGTCGACGAGTTCTTCAAGGAAATCGATCCGAAGCTGTTGTACCTGATTTCCATAGCTGAAATCGAGCAATATATTCAGGACGACGGTGGCGGAGATGATGTCCGCATCGCGCTCAAAACATCGGTGGCGTACGGCGGAAAAGACTCATCCTTTTGCGGATCGGAAATGCCTATCGGCGTTCCGTTTATGGCATGGCTCCAGCGGAACAAGCGCGAACACTACAAAGAGCTCGCGTCCAATCTTCTTGATCCGACCCATGATGAATCCCGCGCTCTTTTCTGGGAATTATTCATGAGGAACAACAATCCTCAAGTCGATTCGGAACACTTCAACAGGAAGCAGGAAGCGACATACAGGAGCAAAGGAGTCGAGGATTTTGAGGACACTATCGACAATCATCTTCGGAGGATTGAAGGAGACTAAAAGCGGGTGCGGCAATCCTGCCGCACCCATTTCTTTTTGAAGCACATTCACAAATAAAAAATAAAAAATGAAAAAACAAACAAGAAAAGATGAATCGGGTGAAAAATCCGCTTCCATCGAAACGATCCAAACAGTCCGACAAGATGTTACGACGCTTGTCCACATGCGCCCCTCAAACAGGGCGGACGAGGAAGATGTCAAAGAACATCTTGAGCGGCTCGCCGATTTTTTCATAATGGATTTTTACAGACAAGCGACCAAGAAGGAAAACGAAACCTATAAAATTCGCCACATCAAGACACAGGCGGCGATTTTCTTGGGGCTTCTCATCCGATCCGCACGGAAAACGGGCACGAAATTTTCGGAGATCAAGAATCTCAAACATTCTTATGCATGCATCAAGGAAGCCATCGGCGTTACGGCGCTTCAAGATTGGCTTTCCAAACAGTCCGGACGCGGGGTGAAAATCATTTCCGGTTCCGGGCAAGAACGCATGTATGCGTGGCTCGACAAGCTCTCATGGACAGAAGAGATGCAGGGGCTTTACTCACGGTTTGACCTTTTGGAAAAAACAGTGAGAGAGCTCTTTGATTGGATGCGTATGGTGAAGCTCTTGAACGAAAGTTTCAAGAACAAGCCGAGCATGGCCCTCCTCACTTCATCCGTCGGCGAATCCGGCGCGCTTGTTTGGAAGAGGGATCGCGTCTATCTGACGCTCATCATCAACATGACCATGGATTGGAACAAGACATCATTCAAGCTGGATGATCTGCTCTCGTTCTCCAGAGCTATCGCAAAATTAGACTGGAAAGAAAAAATTACTGAAAAGTTCAAAGCGATACATCTCGGCGAAGGACAGTCGACGGTTTCTTTGTCCAAAACGGTAATGGAAATAATCGACCATTTGAGCAAGTCTGAAAATCAAACGCCGCTCTATATGTGTCGCAAAGTTTCTCTTTCTCGGACCGATCTCAATCTCATGAGAAAATTCATGTCCGTCGTGGATCAGGCCGCAAGCCATACCGCGTCGCAGAGAATAGGGGCGAGCTCGTTTAAAAACAAATCGTCGAAAGGATTCCTTGATCGCGCGAAAGAGCGCATTTATCGTAGGACGAAAAACATGAAAGCGGACGACTTGTACAATTTTCTCGTCGAGCACGCACACTTCATGTTTTGGATCAGTCCCAAGGAATTTTCACGCTTGGCCGTTCTCGACGCTATCTATGCGGGAGTTCTTGAAAAAGCGCTTACTCGTTTCGGCATGGTTGACGGATTGAAAGCGGAAAAGAAACGCGTTTCGGAAAATTTTTCCCTCGCACAGATGCTCTTCGCATACTGGACGGACAAAAAGCCCTACGGTTTTGATTTCGAATTCCTCCATTACAATCGCCAGATGTTTCAGAAAGGATCGAAATTCCAAAGCAAAGAAGAAATCTCCTCGATATTGATCGAAGAGATAAGCTTGGCTTCGACGCCCGGCGAATTCTCGAAATGGGTTTCCGGTTTGCAGAAATTCGAAATATCGATTCCGCTCGGACACCTGACGCCGTTTCGCGTCCTCGCGTATTATCTCGATTCGAAAGATGAAGATGTACCTGATGATGTTCGAGCGACAGTCGAGCTGCAACAATGGTTTCCGTATATGACGGAAAACATACGGGATTACTTTGAGTCCAAAGTGAATACCTTCATCAAACAAAGGACAACGGAAGCGAACAGTAATCTGACCGACTCGAGCAACAAAGAAGGATCCGATTCGGAAGACGCAGAATCCACTGTCTTGGACGAAGAAAACTAGGAGACTGAATTTGTTTCAGAAAAATGAATAGTTTGAAAGTTTGCCCCGCGCCTACGGCGCGGGGCTTTTTATATGCGCTGTATTGCTTGACAAATCAAGCCAGTCTGTGATAGTATGGGGGCAAAATTTAAAACAAAATATGAAAAAAATCGTTCAAGAATGGCTCCAGGCATGGGCCAGCTTCTTCACTCCTCTCAAGGCAGCGGAAAAAGAAGAGACACTGCAATTCGACTATGACAAAAAAGCTTCGATCAAAAAAGAGGTGGCGACAGGATTGGTTTTCTGGGATTTCCTGAAAAGCATCCGACAGAGAAATCTCAAACAAGAACTCCGCGAATTCCTCGGAAATTTTATCGGAGAATCGCGTCCGCCACTTATTCGCTTGATCGCGATGATCGAGAGTTTGCCGGATTCCGTCTGGAGGAAAATTCTCTGGCGCGAAAACATCGACTTTCTTTCCATGGAATCATTCCTGCGCAGGATAACATTGGCGCAAATGATGGCCATCGAAGGGAATTACAAAGATCTCTTCGGAAAGACGCCGGAACCCCCCCGTGTGTTCAAAAAAGATTGGCGGGATCGGCTGAAAATTTTCTTCGGCTTCTACAAGCCGAAAAAATTGCTTGCCGAAGAATATGATTTTAATCGCCGCTACAAGACGAAAGGCGCATGGGCGTTCAATCTGCTCGGGCTCGACTTCGGCTTCGCGCTCTACCCAAAAGGGGAGAACGACGACGAAAAAATCGAAAACCAAAAGTATACTCGTTTTCTGTCGATCAAGAATCATATCAATGATTTCGTGGTCAATCAGGATTCGGGAAAGTATTGGTTTCTCTACAAGCGCGCTCGATCGAACTGGGCAATCGCCCCGAAAAAGGAAGTGGAATTGAAATCGCACATATGCCCGGGATTCTGGTGGACGCTCATCGTGCACACTGTTTTCTGGCTCGTGTCGATTCCGGCTCTCGTCGCTACGGCGACGGAACTGTGCTTCGGCATCGTTTCGCCAACAAGCATCGCGCTCTCATCGGTTGTTATTGCGTGGGGTATTCTTATCGCCATTCGCCTCTCTATCAAAGCTGTAAATTGGATTCTGGAAAATGTTCCAAGCTGGTTTCGAAAAACAGTGGCAACATTTTTTCAGTTGTGCGGGGCCATGGTTGTCACAGCGTTCCTATTCTACTTGTGGGATTTGGGCGTGTATCAAACTATCGCTTCGGCGACTGCTGCGATATGGCTCTTTGCCACGACGACATTCGGAAAAGCGCTCGGCATCTTGTTGCTCGCAACAGCCCTGTTCTACATCGTCTATGTTTGCGTAGGGCTTTACCGGAAATTAGTGGATGATTTTGATGAGCTCCACTACAGCGATGTTCCGAAATGGATCCGCACTCTTGCGCATCTCACGCTCTTTGCCGGAGCTGTCGTTGCTTTCGACAAGTTTGCCATTGATCCGGTTCTCTCTGCGATTGCAGTCGCGACAAAAGCAGTGGTGCAATTCTTCGCTTATGCTCCGTTTATGGCAACTCTCGCCGTACTTTTCCTGATCACATTGTTTTTGTTCCTGCGATTCGCATTTTCTCCCTTCGACCTCTATGAGACCGACGAGAAGAAGTATGCGCGCCGGACGAAACAATCCTTTTGGTCGATCATCCTCTTCTTCGTTTATATGACTGTCGTGTATTTTTACATGATAGGGAGCGAAGGTGCGTTTGGTCTTATCGGATGGAAATTCTATGCGATTGTCGGAGCCATTGTCGGACTCGTAGCTTTCATGATCTGGCGCACTTGGCCGGACAAGCTCGAAGACAATCTGAAGAGTGGCTGGATGGATTCGCAGTTCAATGATATTTTCCGGCACGGAAGCTTCAAACAATCCATCGGACGGAATCTGATCATGAAGAATCAATTCCTCCTCGAGCTTCCGAAAGAAAAAGCGGTGAATGTCATGGAGCGGATCGAACGGCTTATCGGCGAGGTCTGCGAAGGCTTTCACAACAGAGAGTTTGCTGTGTCCGTTGCCATAGTAAAGTATTTGAAGAGTGAAGCCGATCTTCTCCGCATGGAAAAATCATGCCGAGACATTTATCTTTCGAATCCATTTTAC
>CALRFC010000004.1:0-3842 GCA_943356395.1 Candidatus Nomurabacteria bacterium | reverse complement strand
CATTGTAAAATTATTGCGTTTAATTTATCTTTTGTATTCATTTTTAGCTTACATGTTTGCAGGGATTTACTACCATGATTGCATGGAGAAATACATCAAGCTTGTCATTGAAGGCATGGACCTTGTGCTTGCTCGCGAGCAGGCGATAGAATATGCCAATCGCAAAGATGATTTGCTCGAGGCGTTCAATCGGAAGGTGGAAGCGATCATACGCAAGATCAAACAGCCGTTCATCTTCATTGGTCAGCGGACGACGAAATTCTTCAGCCAGTTGCGCAACCTTTGGATCCTCTTCAATCAGAGATGTCCCGAGGTCAAGAAGCCGAAACTGATCGAATGATTTTTGTTCCTTTGTGCTCAAAGCCCCGCACCGCGGGGCTTTTTATATGCGCTTAGCGCACTCGATACTAATCTACGATTCGGGATCAGCTTCCAGCTTCTTGCTTCCTGCTGTTAGCTTTTAAATTCGAATTAAAAAGCTGGAAGCAAAAAGCAGACAGCTGGAAGCTTTCTCGACCCGCGCTACCCGCACAGGCACTTGACTTCCATATCCCATCTGCTACACTCTCTTTTGACGCTTCTTTCGCGTCTTTTTCGTACCCAAAATGCACCATCGAAGCATTCGTCGAAAAAATTATAATTTATCTCGTAGTCTGGGAGTCTGTGTAGAGCCTGGTTTCGTCGGTTCTACATGTACCCCCAGATGAATAAGAATATATGGCAGAAGCATTTGATCGCAGTAAGCCCCACATCAATGTGGGCACAATCGGCCACGTTGACCACGGCAAGACGACTCTGACCGCGGCAATTTTGCATGTCCTCCAGATGGCGGGCAAGCAGGTCAAGATGAAGGGAGTCGGTGAAATCGACAACGCGCCGGAAGAAAAAGCGCGCGGCATCACGATTAATCTTTCTCACAACGAGTATTCGACGGACACCCGTCACTACGCGCACATCGACGCGCCGGGACACGCCGACTACATCAAGAACATGATCACGGGCGCGGCCCAGATGGACGGCGCGATTCTCGTGGTTGCCGCAACAGACGGCGCGATGCCGCAGACGCGCGAGCATGTCCTCCTCGCAAAACAGGTCGGCGTTCCGAAAATGGTCGTCTTCCTCAACAAGTGCGACATGGTTGACGATCCGGAAATGATCGATCTCGTGGAAGAAGAAATCCGCGAAATTCTCGCAAAGCAAGGATTCGACAAGGACTGTCCGATCATCCGCGGTTCCGGTTTGAAAGCGCTTGAAGCGAAATCGATCGATGACGAATGGGCGAAGAAGGTGCTCGATCTCGTGAACGCGCTCGACACCTACATCCCGATTCCTGAACGCGACACGACAAAGCCGTTTTTGATGCCGATCGAAGACATCTTCTCGATCGAAGGACGCGGAACCGTCTGCACCGGAAAGATCGAGCGCGGTATCGTGAAAGTCGGCGAAGATATCGAAATCGTCGGCATCAAGCCGACGGCGAAAACGACCGTCACCGGCATCGAAATGTTCAACAAGACCTTGAATGAAGGCATGGCCGGAGACAACGCCGGAATCCTTCTTCGCGGCGTCAAGAAAGAAGACCTTACCCGCGGACAGGTGCTCGCAAAACCGGGCTCTGTGACTCCGCACGACAATTTCGAGTGTGAAGTGTATGTCTTGAAGAAGGAAGAAGGCGGACGCCACACTCCGTTCTTCAAAGGATACAAGCCGCAATTCTACATCCGCACGACTGATGTGACGGGAGATGTCGAATTGCCGGCAGGAACGGAAATGGTCATGCCGGGCGACACGGTCAAGCTCGTGGTCAAGCTCGTGACTCCGGTTGCGCTCGAAGAACAACAGCGCTTCGCGGTGCGCGAAGGCGGAAAGACCGTCGGCGCGGGAGTTGTAACGAAGATTCTTGGATAGTGAAAAGCGAACAGCGCACAGCGAGCAATGACGGGCGACCACCTGTCCGCTTCTCGCTCACCGCTTCGCACTAGTATCATGGCTACTTCAAAAACTAAAACAAAAAAACCGGCTTCAAAGAAAGCCAAGGCGGCCGATGCGGAAGTAAAGCTCCGCATCCGCGTCCGCGCGTACGAGAACAAGATTCTCGACGCGTCGGTCAAGCAGATCATCGACACTGCGCGCCGCTACGACGCGATCATCATCGGGCCCGTGCCGCTTCCGACAGAAATCAAGAAGTACACGGTCAACCGCGCGTCATTCGTCTACAAGAATTCGCGCGAACAGTTCGAGATGCGCGTGCACAAGCGCGTCATCGATATCTTGAATCCGAACCAGAAGATCATCGAAGCGCTCACCAATCTATCTCTGCCTTCAGGCGTGGATATCGATGTGAAGATGCTGTAAAAAAGTGAATAGGGAGGAGCGCAAAGGGAATAGTGAAATACAAATTTCAAACTCCCTGTCCGCTTCTCGCTTTTCACTTTTCCCTAACCCATGAAATATATTTTAGGCAAAAAACAGAATATGACGCAGTACTTCACCGACGACGGAAAAGCGATTCCGGCCACGGTTATTTCCGCGGGGCCGATCATCGTGACGCAGGTGAAAACCAACGACAACGACAAATACGGCGCGATTCAAGTCGGCTACGAGCCCCAGAAAGTCGAGCGTGTTTCCAAAGCAGTCGCCGGACACACGGGCGACCTCGGCGCATTCAAGCGCTTGAAAGAGATCCGCACGAATGATTTGGGTGACGCCAAGCGCGGCGATGCGATGGAAATAACGCAATTCGAAAAAGGCGACAGCGTTGTCGTGACGAGCACTTCCAAATCGAAAGGATTTCAGGGCGTCGTGAAGCGCTATGGCTTCCACGGCGGACCGCGTTCGCACGGTCAGAAACATTCCGAGCGCGAGCCGGGTTCGATCGGCGGCGGCCTTCGTACGCGCGTGCCGAAAGGGATGCGCATGGCGGGTCGCACCGGCGGAGCGACGATCACCGTTTCCAATCTGGTCGTTCTCGATGTGAACAAAGATACGAATACGATGATCATTTCAGGCGCGGTTCCCGGAAGAAGGGGAACAGTGGTGGAAATCAAATCAAAATAGTATAAAGCGCACAGCGAAAAGGGTGGAGCGAAATACAAATTTCAAACTCCCTGTCCGCTTCTCGCTAACCCCTTCTCACTAATTTCATGAAATCTCCCATCTACAACTCAAAAGGAAAAGAAGCAGGAAGCATCGATCTTCCGGAGAGCGTTTTCGGCGCAAAGTGGAACGCCGATCTCGTGCACCAAGTCGTTACCGGCATGATGAGCAACAAGCGCGCCGGAACGGCGAATGCGAAGGGTCGCGGCGAAGTCCGCGGCGGCGGCAAGAAACCGTGGCAACAGAAAGGAACCGGCCGCGCACGCCATGCATCCATCCGCTCTCCGCTCTGGGCGGGCGGCGGCGTGACGCACGGGCCGCTTGCCGAGCGCAACTACAAGAAGAAGATCAACAAAAAGATGAAGACCGCCGCGCTCTATTCCGCGCTCTCGCAGAAATTCCGCGACGGCGAAATCCTTTTCATCGACTCGCTCGCGCTCTCCGGCGCAAAGACGAAAAATGCCGCGATGCTCGTTGCTTCTCTCTCTTCGATCAAAGGATTCGAGAAGCTCAAAGCCGCGAAGAAGCCGGTCGCGTATGTCGCTATCCCCGAGCGGAGCGCGGATTTCAAAAAAAGCTTCCGCAACCTGAAATCGGTCGTCGTCGATCCGGTCAAAGAGTTGAACGCGGTCGACACGATGACATACCGCTACCTCATCATCGTCGATCCGGAAAAAGCGATCGGGATCCTTGAGGGGAAGAGGAGCAAGAAGTAACATTTAACAATTGACATTTAACATTTAACC
>CALRFC010000003.1:5186-26335 GCA_943356395.1 Candidatus Nomurabacteria bacterium | reverse complement strand
CGAACCTCCTCCTTCAAAACAAATTAGTGCGCGCAAGCGCGCCAGAATTTCTGAATCCCCCCGCAGAATCAGGGCAAACACAGTGGGCGTGCCTTCGGCACGCCCACCATTTGGGTCCTTCAAAACCCTTTTGTTCGTTTAGGGAGCCGAAGATGGGAGTCGAACCCATGACCCCCGCTTTACGAAAGCGGTGCTCTACCAACTGAGCTACTTCGGCGAAAAATTCTCGACCAAGCTACACAGTAGCAAAAAAAATATTTATTTCAAACCTATTTCCAAAAAGAGCGCGGCGTGGTCGGAAACTTCATCTGGAAGCACTTTAAAACCAGAAACATGGATATTCGGCGTAACAAAAATGTAATCGGCGAATTTCACCGGCTTTTTGTAAATAGAAGTTCTTGTGGAAGAAACGCTATATTCGACGATAAGATTACGAAGTCCGAGCTCTTTTTCTATCATTCGTAGACTCTGTGTTTCCGGCAAAAGATTGAAGTCGCCACACAAGACAAAATCATGAGAGATATTTTTTGCGAAGTCTATAATTTTTTTTGATTGATCGATGCGATCTTCCGTGTCTGTTTTACCTTGCCCGTTCCAAAGACCGTGAACATTGATTATCGTAATGTCTCTGTCGTTGTATCTGGTTTTCAAATATTGAAGGTTTTTTGGCAGAAAATCTTCATTTTCTTTCGAGACATACCCTTTGTGTTTGTGTATGAAAAGTTCTCCTTCTTCGAGTATTGGCAAGCTGTTTTTGACGAACAATGACAATCCCCAAAAATCATCGAAGTGCGGGCGAAAAAATATTTTATGTTCAGGAAGCAATTTTTCAATATCGGTAAGGAGGTGAAGTGCGCCTTCATTTTTCCATTTCTCGTTCGGCTCCTTGCCTTCGGCATCGTGATACATTTCTTGAAAACAAAAAATATCGACATCCTTGTGACGCTGAATAAATTCCAACAGCGGTTTATAAATCCTCCCGCCCCACACATTCAAGGTGATTATTTTCATGGAGCCGCCAGTGAGAATCGGACTCACGCTCTCTCCCTTACCAAGGGAGTGCTTTGCCACTAAGCTATGGCGGCTGAAAAAATTTTCTGATCTTGGATATTAAACAAGACTGATACTATTTCATTTTCCCTGATTTTGCAAACGCCGAATTATGAAATGTCTCCGACTTTCGGGAGAGCGATGCGTCGATACTCCTCCGATTTCATGGCGATCGAAAAGGCGCGATCACCGGCGTTGAAAACGATTTTTTCATTATCAAAAATTCCTCGATCGGCATATATTTCCAAGCCGAAGAGCCCGCCGAAAGGCGGAACGCCGCCGGGCAAAATGCCTCTGGTAATCTCGCTCACTTCCGCCTCCGTCGCAAAACGCACATCGCGAATATTGAAAGCTTGTTTCAATTTGTCCGCATCAAAGCGCTTGTCGCCGGAAACGACGATCATCAAGAATTTCTTGCCTTCGCCGGCAATCTTCCCTCGCACGATCAGGGCTTTGGCGCCTTGCGAGAGCGCATAGCCGTAGCGGAGTTTTGCCGCTTCCTCGCTCGTGCGTACGGGCTCGTGTTCGAATGTCTCGAACCACGCGCCGCGCTCAAAGAGAAGCGTTCTTATTTTTTCGACGACAGGATGATAAGGCACAGTAAGTAGAAAATAGTTAGTAGAAAATAAGGAGGGAAAATCAATTCTATTTCCCAGAGGAAAGGTCCTTGAGGAATTCGCACAAGGTTTTTCCCGACGCGCGGACTTTTTTTGCGACATCAACTCCGACGAAGCGCCAGTGCCACGGCTCGTATTTGTAGCCGGTCACGCTTTCTTTGCCATCGGGATAGCTCATCACGAATCCGTAGTCGCCGGCGTGAAGAGACATCCATGATCCTTCTTTGCTCTTCCCGAACGCGGCGCTCGTTGAAGCGTTCTTGATGGAGAGACCCGTGAGATCGACGGTCGTGCCGAGCTGATGTTCGGAATG
This sequence comes from Candidatus Nomurabacteria bacterium, assembly GCA_943356395.1. Lineage (GTDB taxonomy): Bacteria > Patescibacteriota > Minisyncoccia > Phycocordibacterales > UBA9973 > CALRFC01. The sequence continues at coordinate 24,355 of CALRFC010000003.1, read as the reverse complement.
TCCGGGCGAAGCGATGCCTCTCCAGAAATCCGGCCCGTTTATCTTCTTGTACAGGTCGTAGAGATATTCCTGTATCTCGAAGCGGCGGAATCCGGAAGTGACGCGGAGATAGATGCCGTCGTTTGACGCCGCGCGCATCATTGAAAGCAGGGCGTCGGCCGTGTCTTCGGTCACGCAGATGATCCCGTTCTTCCGGACTTCATCCGGAAGCAACACGAGATTTGCCGGAGCGTAATCGTCTCTAAGCTCGTGGTCGCGGCTGACCGATTCCAATGTGTCGTCTTCCTGTTCGTTTCCGTCGGAAGAAGGACAGAGGTCTTCGGCGAGGTCGTCGTTGATGAACGCCCGCGTTCCCGCATCGAGCGCGCCGGTTGTAGGCAAGCTGTTGTTCTTTTGGAAATCAATGAGAGCCGATTGCGTCTTGTCATCGAAGAGAGACGAGGAGCCGAGAGAGGCGCCGCGCGAAGCAAGATATTCTTTCAGATACGAAATGAAGTGAGATTTTTCTCCCGGAAAAACATCTTTCGTGAATCCGCCTTCGGCGCGCCAGCCGTTTAGGGATCCGGCGGAAAGCGAGAGTATCGCCGTCGCACGATTGAGGAGCGCGGAGAAATCAAGTTCCACACCGCCGCGCGACAGGAGAAAGATCCCTGTTCCGAAAGCAAGGATGAAGAAAATGCTCACGCCGAAGTCTTTGAGGAATTGCATGACCTTAGTATATAGCGAAAAGTGAAAAGCGCACAGTGTCGTTGCAAAATTCCCAAAATCATGTACTATCTAAATACTTATCGCAGATCAGGGAAGTGATACCTCTGAAAAGACTATAGTGCGAATAACCTTCAAGGTTATGAGCCGGAGGTGAGAGATTTTGTTTGCAAAGAAACATATTATCGCGGGTTAGAGGAATGGTACCTCCGAAAAGACTATAGCGCGAATAACCTTCAAGGTTATGAGCCGGAGGTGAAAAGTTCAGTTTTAAAAGAAACATACATCGCGGGTTAGAGGAATGGTACCTCGCAAGGCTCATAACCTTGAGAAATGCGTTCGATTCGCATACCCGCAACAAGCAAGGTGTTTATGGCGACGGTTCGGCATTCGCCTCACAGCGTCGCACTGCTTTTGGTTGGTGGTTTATCCATCGACAAAAAGCAAAGCAGTTTGCTTAAAATACTAAAAAGTAAAATGAAAATAGCGACGGTTCGGCATTCGCCTCACAGCGTCGCACTGCTTTAGTCCGTGGTGTATCCATCGACAAAAAGCAAAGCAGTTTGCTTTTTGTCGGTGTAGCTCAGGTAGTTAGAGCATCGCACTCATAAAGCGAAGGTCACAGGTGCAACTCCTGTCACCGACACAAAAAAACCAGCCGGTTAGGCTGGTGCGTTTTCTTTCAAAAACAATCCATTGAGCACTCTGATCGCTCTTTTGATCCTGTATATCTTTTTTTCTTCCTTTTTCAATCTTTGCTTGAACTCCTGCGTAATTTCTTCTCCATCGGGAAATTGACTCCAGAATCTTATGCTTTTTTTGAAAGGCCGTCTTTTGTCGTTCTCAACCGATCTTTCACGATCGAGCGTATGCCCTAATTCTATAATCTTTTCTTGAACAATTTTTTGGAAATCATCTTCTGGAATTTCTTTAAGATGCTCGAGGACAGGGCCTCTGTTCTTTTCAAGCCTGAAATTCCTTTTGATTCCCAAATCGTTGATGCATAAAAGTTGGATCCGGCGCGATTCGATTTTGTAAATGATTCCCAAGAGCTGGTGTCCGGAATCATTCTGATGGCAAAACGGGGAAACGCTTATGCGCATTCCCTCATACAGATCATTTTTTTGTATCATGCTGTGTTTTTTCTTTAATGTAGCACGAGTAATGTACTGTGTCAACAAACAATATTTTGGTTAGTATAATCCCCTATCATCTGGTAAAATACTTTTATGCCGATACATAAAAAGGTAAACAAAAACTTTTTTAAAAAATGGACGCCTGATATGGCTTATGTTCTCGGATTCTTCGCGGCAGACGGTTATATCACCGTCAACAAGCGCGGCGGACAATTTTGGTGCATACAGATTACGGACAAGAATCTGCTCGAGAACATCAAGAAAATTGTGGGAGCCGAGCATAAAATATGTGTTCGTCCGAGAACAGGGAACGAGAATGCGCAATATCGTCTTCAGATCGGCAGTATTGAAATGTGCGACGACCTGCGGAAACTCGGCTTCAATGAACGAAAAACAAAAAATCTGGCTATCCCTCGTGTCCCCAGGAAATACATGGGTCATTTTATCCGTGGCTATTTCGATGGCGACGGTAATGTATGGGCAGGATATATACACAAAAAGAGGAGAGTGCAAACGATGTCCTGCCTTTGCGCATTTACTTCATGCTCTCTTAATTTTTTGAAACAGCTTCGTGCAGAATTATTATCTTTTGGATTAAAAAGTGGCTCATTGTACCAACCGAAACCGAATTGTTTCAGATTGCAATTCAGTACGCTCGATTCTTTGAAATTATATGATTTTATGTATACTGGTATTGCTCGGGGCAACCAACTCTGTCTAAGGAGAAAGAGAGTTGTCTTTGAGAAGTTTATTCGTTTGCGGCTGTAGCTCAACGGTAGAGCACCCGCCTGTAGATTCGTGCAGCTTGCTGTCGAAATGACAGTTTGAAACTCTCTGGGATATCGGTGAAGGCTAAACGCCGACATGAAGTCGGCGCATGCGAATACCGAGGGAACCCCCGCTAATTTTATTCTCAAAATTTTGAGAATAAAATTAGCGGGGGGCGCCGTAGAGACTAGATACCGGAGCACCTAAATTCCCACATACATCGGAACATGGTGAAGATATAGTCCACGCCTTTATGAAAATATTGGATTTGGTGCACGCGGGAGGTCGAGGGGTCAGCACCCTTCAGCCGCGCAATACAAAAAAACCGCCGAAGCGGTTTTTTTGTATTGCGCGAGCGAACGAGGAATTTTCTGCTACAATACATTCATGCGCGCGTATCATCATTTTTCCCTCAATCGTTCGATCAGACACCTCGTACCCGCCTTCGGCATGATCCTTTTGCCGCTCGCTGGGCTTTTTGCTTTTTCTCTCGTCTCCGGAATCGCTTTCGGAACGATCATTTCCGATCTCGGCATTTCTCTCTGGCGCTTGGGTGTCGCATTCATCATTTCGACCGTTCTCGCATGGATTCTTGTCGTTTGGCTCGTCCGCGGAAAAACCGAGAGTCCCACGCTCGCCATATTCGATGTCTTGCAAAGTCTTCCGACCTTCACGATTCTTCCGATCGGCGTGCATTTTTTCGGCCCGACGACATTCACGATCATCTTTTTCCTCTCGATCACGATCATCTGGCCGATCATCTTTTCCATCGTGAGCTCGCTCAAGCAAGTGGAGCGGAGCAGGATGGAAGCAGTCATCGTTTCGAAAATACGCGGCTTCGATTATATCCGATACTACCTCCTGCCGCTCACGCTCCCCGGAATCGTAACCGGCGCTATCATAGGATTGGGCGACGGCTGGGAAGCGCTCATCGCGACGGAGATAATCCTTGAAATGAAAACGGGACTCGGGCCGTTCTTCCAAGGTTTTGCGGGAAGCACGAACATGACGCTCTTCGGCGTTCTCGTTTTCCTGCTCGTCATCTTCACCATCAACAAATTCATCTGGCTGCCGCTCTTGGAAAAGAGCCACCGGCTCGTCGAAGAATAACGCGATACGAATCTACGAATTCATTCGAATCTACGAATACTACGAATGGAATTACAAGATTTCTCTTATCTAAAACCTCTTACCTCTATCCTGTATGCTTACACCATTTATCACGCTCAAAAATGTCTGCAAAAGCTTTCCGGCCAAGGAAGGCCATCGAAAGCTCTCCGTCTTGCACGGCGTGAATATGACGATCCACAAAGGCGAATTCGTCGTGCTTTTGGGCCCGTCCGGATGCGGCAAGTCCACGCTCTTGCGCATGATCTGCCAGCTTGAAAAATCCACGCGCGGAGAAATCCTCTATCATGAGCCGTTCTCGCTCGAAAAAATCGGATTCGTCTTCCAAAATTTCGGACTCCTGCCGTGGCTTTCCGTCAAAGACAATGTCGCACTCGGGCTCATCGGCAGAAATGTGCAGGAACCGGAGAGAGGAAAAAGAGTCGACGCGATACTCTCGCGCTTCGGGCTCGGAGAATTCGGCGAGCATTTTCCGCGCGACCTCTCCGGCGGAATGAAACAGCGCGTGGGGCTCGCGCGCGCGTTCGTGACGAATCCGGAAATCATATTCTTGGACGAGCCGTTCTCCGAACTTGATTTCTTCACGGCAAAAGATTTGCGGCAAATGCTCGTTGATATGTGGAGGAAGCACGGCGTGACGATCGTGATGGTTTCGCATTACATCGACGAGGCGGTTGAGCTTGCCGACCGTATCGCCGTCTTCACCGACCGGCCGGGAACGATCACGGAAATCATCAAGAACGATCTGCCGCGTCCGCGCAATCATCGCGAAGAGCGATTCTTCGCGAAAGAAGACGAAGTGCTGGGACATTTTGGAAAGGCGTAACGCATAACACGATCCGAATCTACCTGCTACGAATGCGCCGGAGAAGATTCAATGAAGAGGAATCCCATTCGTAGTATTCGTAGATTCGTGGCATTTCATTCGTAGCATTCGCATCGTGTTGTATTTGTAGATTCGGATGAATTAGTAGATTAGGATCGCGTTCCATTCGTAACATTCGCATCGTGTACGAATTTCAGATATATTTGAATTCCTTGAACACATTCTCATAAAGATCGATCACGCGTTTGGCTTCGTGCTTGGAGAGCGAAAATGCACTGCCGTCGTGCGCGATGCGATTGCGGACTTTGTGCGCTTCCCACGCGTCTTGCAACGAAGTGAAGTCGGACGGTTCGACATTCTTCAGTCGCTCAGCCAGATCGGCGCCTTTGTAGTTCATCCGTGCGACCATCTCGTCCAAAATGATATCCGCTTCAATGATCGCCTGACGCCAATCGTTTTCATTTTCAGTCGTGATGAGCGTTTCGATGCGCTCCCATCGTTCGTTTCTTCCGGTCGCAACAGGCGCGGTCGGAGTAAAATTTTTCAATTCTTTCTGTTGTGCGTCTTCAAGCTCTTTCGTACGAATATATGCGTATGCGGCGACGATGGCGACTAAAACCGTGAGGATGCCCAAGAAAACCGCGACAGTGCCGTAAAGCGAGCCGTTCAAAAAAACATGCCAGAGCCAGAGGAAGAATTCATAGATCTTATAGAAAAGATATTCGACATTCAGATAGGTCAGCGGGTTCGGACTCGTTTTCGACTGTCCGAAAAAAACGAGCACTCCAACGCCTAAAAGCACGGAAAGCATGATGAGCGGCAAATACCCTCCGCCTCCGGCTGGTTTTTTTGCGTCTTTTGGAGCAGGTTTGTCGGCCATAAAATTTTAAATTTAAAATCTCCCGCCCGAACGACTGATATCGTTCAGTCGGGCGGGCAAAATTAAAATGTCACACGGTATAATTATAACATCGTCTCAAACTTCTTGCCGATGTCGAAAAGTCTGTCCTCGCAAAAGTGCGGCGCCATGAATTGGATAGAGAGCGGCAGGCCGTCTTCGGTTTTGCCCGATGGCAGAGCAACCGCCGGAATGCCGGAGAGATTGGCCGGTGCGGAAAAGATGTCGCAGAGATACATGGCGACAGGATCATCGAGCTTCTCCCCTATTTTGAAGGCGGGCGTAGGCACAGTCGGCGTCATGATTAGATCGACCAATTCAAAAGCTTTTTTTATTTCTCCGGTGATTTTATCGCGCAGCAACAGCGCTTTGTTGTAATACGCGTCGTAATATCCGTGCGAAAGAATATATGTGCCGAGGAGAATTCGGCGGCGGACTTCCTTGCCGAAACCTTGTCCGCGAGATTTTTCATAAACTTCGAGCAAGTCCTTGCCCTCGAGTGACAAGCCATAGCGGATGCCGTCGACGCGCGAAAGATTGGTCGAAACTTCGGCCGGCATGATGATGTAGTAAACGGCGCGCGAATATTCCAACTCCGGCATTTCCAAATCGACGATCTCATAGCCGGCATTCTTCAATTTTTCCACGCTTTCATTGAAATTCCTTTCCACTTCCTTATCGAGACCTTTGGCAAAAAAGCTTCTCGGCACGCCGATTCGCTTTATTCCTTTGATAGGATTCTCGCGCAAACTCTCCGGTACGGAAGTCGCATCCATCGGATCATGTTTTGCAAGCGCTTGAAAAATGATTTCGCTTTCGCGCACAGTTTTCGTGAGTGGCGCCGGCTGATCCAAAGAGCTTCCCATAGCGATCAGACCATTTCGGGAAAGTGCCCCGTATGTCGGCTTCAAGCCCACTAATCCGCAAAAGGCTGCCGGCTGACGCACCGAGCCGCAAGTTTCCGTGCCGAGCGCGACGAGTGACATATTTGCGGCGACAGCTGCGGCCGAACCGCCGGAACTCCCACCCGGCACACGAGATTCGTCCAAGGGATTTTTTGTGATGCCGTAATACGAAGTCTGCGTGGACGAACCCATTGCGGAATCGTCCATGTTTGTCCGGCCCAAAAACACCGCGCCACTTTCTTTCAGGATTTTTATAACCGTCGCATCGTACGAGGCGGTGTAATTTTCCAATATCTTCGAAGCGGCGCTCGCCTTTTTCCCATCGATCAAGATATTGTCCTTGATTCCAAACGGGATTCCAGTGAGAAGCGTGGCCTTCCCTGATTTGAAAATCTCATCTGCCTTGTCCGCCTGCGCTAAAGCGTCGTCGAAAACTTCGATGAAAGCAAAAATGTTCTCGTTCTTTTTCGCGATCGCATCCAAATACGCCTGCGTTAGTTCGCGGGAAGTAAAAACGCCCTCTTTCATGGCTTCGTGCGCTTGTTCGATTGTCAGATCTTTCAAATCCATAAGATAATTATCAATTTCCAATTATTAATTTTCAATAAATTCTCAATTTTCCAATAATCATTTTTTATCAAGCGTACTAGTAATCTTTTGAAATATAAGCGTCAGCTCTTGAGCTTCTTTCCAAATCTTTTGAATTTCAGTTTTCTTATCTGGCCACGCAGTAGCGCACATGCGTAACCAGTGCTTTGTTTCTTGAGCTTCTTTTTTACAAATAAAAATCTTGTTCCTGAAATCCTTTCGAGAACTCGCAGCGTTCGCCTCCATGTAGTTTGCCCCGACACTTGTTCCAGATCTTATTAATTGTCCGGTTATAGATTGAGTTACATAATTTGACGGCAAAGAAAGACAGAATGAAATTACAGTTTCTCCAAATTTAGCAGTTCTCTCTTCAAGATCATTATGTTTTTTTACTGTCTGTGTCATTGTTAATTTCTAATTTATTGAAAATTGAAAACTATTAATTGAAAATTTTCTAGAGTATCTTTTTCACTTTCAAATAATCTCCGTCAGAATCCGGAAATGCGGAAATCAATTTTTGCCTGTCATCAAAATCTCTGGCTTCATCTTCGCGCGCGACATTGCGGAGCTCGCCGACTTCCGGCTTGATTCCTTCGACTGCGGCGTTTTTTATGATGTCCACATAGCCCAAAATAGAGCCGAGATTTTTGACAAATTCGGCCTTTTCTTCATCCGGAATCTCGATGCGCGCGAGCTCCGCCAGTTTTTCCACATCCCTTATTTCCATGCGAGAATTATACAGCATTTCGGGATATTTTCATCGGTTGACAAAAAAATCAGGAAATGATAAGCTAATTTCAATTCAGTCCTATATGAATACGCAAAAGGCAATCACTGCCTTTGTGATGAAACAAGGTTCCGATCAAAGGATGAGTAATGACCCGAATCCGTGGGATTAGGGCCAATGCCCAACAATGGTCGTTGGTTGTTTTTCTCAAACAATGCCCCACATCTCGTGGGGCGTTTTTTTATTTCGCCAATTTCAAAAAATCTTTCTCGTCGATGATTTTCACGCCGAGCTTTTGGGCGTTGGTGAATTTGGAACCCGGGTCGGCGCCGGCGAGGAGATAGGAAGTATTCTTGGAAACGGCAGAGGAGACTTTGCCGCCCAAGGAAATGATTTTTTCCTTGGCCTCTTCGCGCGATAATGTCGGCAATGTTCCGGTGAGTACGAAGATTTTATCTTTCAACTTGTAGCTTGTAGCTTGTAGCTTGTAGCTAACCGGTTTAACGCCGAGAGAAAATAATTTTTCTAAAAACTTTTTATTGTGCGCGTCGGCAAAGTATGCGGAAATGCTTTCCGAAACGGCCGGACCGATATTTTCGATTTCATCAAAGTTTTCTTTCTTCGCTTTGCGTAGTTTTTCAAAAGTGCCGAAGTGCTTTGCCAAATCCCGCGCCGTTTCTTCGCCCACATGAATTATTCCGAGCGCCATCATGAAGCGCGGGAGCGGAGGGTTCTTCTTTTCCCTGATGCTCTCTATGATGTTTTTCGCGCTTTTCTCGCCGAATCGCTCGAGACCGGAAAGATCGGCTTCGGTCAATGCAAACAGATCGGCGGCATCCGTTATCAATCCTTCATCTTTCAAGCGCTCGATGATTTTCGGACCGACTTCGTAGATATCGAGTGCGGAAACGAAGTGGTTGATACTTCGGATATTCTTAGCCGGACAATGCTTGTTCACGCAGTAATATGCGACCGACTCCCCCGCAAGATTCTCCCGCTTTTCAATCTTTGTGCTACATGCCGGACATGTGGCAGGCATTTTAAACTTTTTTTCCTTGCCGCTCCGCAATTTTACGAGAACTTCCACGACTTCCGGAATGACATCGCCGGCCTTTTGGATGACGACCGTGTCGCCGATCCGGAGATCAAGCCGCTCGATCTGATCCATATTGTGCAAAGTGGCTTTCGACACAGTAGAGCCGGCAACGAGCGTGGGCTCAAAATGCGCGAGCGGGGTCAGGACACCGGTGCGGCCGACCTGTACCGTGATATCGATTACGCGCGTCGTGGCCTTCTCGGCAGGATATTTGAAGGCCGCCATGTAGCGAGGGGCTTTGCCGACAACGCCGAGCCGGTCTTGCAAAGCAAGGTCGTCCACGGAAATGACGACACCGTCCGTGCCAAAGGGGAATTTTTCTCTGATCGCACGCACTCCTTCGATGAACTTTTTTACTTCGGAAATATCTTCACAGATTTTTTCATGCTCGGAAACAGGAAAGCCGAGTGAGAAGAGGAGGCGATGTTCGTCGGAGTGTTTTTTCGTGCGTACTCGGAAGTCGGGCGAGAGCTCGGCGATATCGTAGGCGAAAAAATTGAGCTTGCGGGATTTGGTCAGCGCCGAATCGAGCTGGCGGACGGCGCCGGCGGCCGCGTTTCGCGTATTCGCGAAACGCGGCAGTCCGGCCTTCTCTTGCGCAGCATTCAGTTCCTCGAGCGTCTTTTTCGACATGACAACCTCGCCGCGTACTTCGATCTCCGCCGGATACGGCTTCGGAAGCGCGAGTGGGATATCGGAAATCACCTTCACATTCTCCGTGACATTCTCGCCGACAAAGCCGTCCCCGCGCGTCGCGCCCTGCACCAATTTGCCATTTTCATACCGGAGAGTGATGGCGAGCCCGTCGAACTTCAATTCAGCAAAATATCCCAACTTGGGTGCCTTGCTCCCAAGTAGTTTTAAAATGCGGTTTTGCCAATCTTCCAGTTCTTCATAGGAAAAAACGTCGTTTAGGGAGAGCATCCGTTCCTTGTGCGAAACTTTCTCGAATTTCGGAAGCGGTTTGCCCGCCACGCGCGAGAGCGGATCGTCTTTGAGACGGATGTCCGGAAACTTGGCTTCGAGTGAGCGCAATTCGCGCGTGAGCGAATCGTAAATATCGTCCGTCACGGACGGATCGTTCTTCACATGATAGCGAAAACGGAGATCAGAAATCTCCGCGCGCAATTTTTCGGCTCTTTTTTTCGCTTCGTCTTTGTTCATATTCCTACTTACTATTTTCTACTTACTGTCCTAACTGTCCTACGCTCCTCCCGACGGCGGCGGGGGCGCTACCGGCGCAGGATTCGGATAAATGACCTCGAGCTTACGTTCGACAAGTCGGAGATTCGGAGAAAGCTGTGCGGCCGAAACGGCGGCGCACGAGAGATTATACCCGAGAGATGTGATGGATGTATAGTGCTGGGAAAGCGGCGGCGTATTCGACGGATCGGACGCTTTGTTGACGCTCACTTTGACACAGCCTTTCACGAGCGAAATATCGAAGGTGAAAAAAGATCCCGAGCCGGAAAGATTGGAAACGGGAGCGCCGTCGCAAGTGGGAGTGCCTCCGGTCGCGCCGAACGCGTCGTCTTTCACATCGGCATAGAGAGCGCATTCGGCTCCCGTATCCGCGGCAAAAAAAGAATAATCGGAATCTTTGGCGGTCGCGGTGAGTATGGTTTCCTTGTAAGCGATCGAAAAAATCCCGAGCGCCATGGCAAGGACGATCGTGGAAACAAGAACGGCAAAGAGGATGACGAAACCGGAAGACACAGAACATGAGTCATGGATCATAGACCATGTGTTTCCGGTTTTTTGTATTTTATTTTTTAATGGTTCGTGGTTCATATTTTATGTTTTATGATTCATGTTCTATGGTTTATGATTTATGTTCTATGTTTTATGGTTTATATTCTATGATTTATGTTCTATGCGACCTACTGGCATTCTCCCGCATTCTGCCAGCATGTCAGGTTTTCTTGGAGCGATATCTTGCGCGGAGCGAGACCGTCATTCCAAGAAACGACGCTCGTCACGCGCACTTCCGTCGGACTGATTTCTTCTATCGTTATTTTCCGGCTGAAGATCGACGAGGACGACCCTGTTCCGTAATATCCGGCATTCTGATTGTACCTCACAACGCAACCTTGTGCCGACGAACAGGGAAAAATTTCGAGTGTGGACGGCTCGATATTGCAGCCATTGATCGCCGACGAACACGAAACAAGATTCGGATGCGACAGAAATCCCGCATGCCACGCATTCGTGGCGATGACATCGTTGTCGCGTATCGCGCGGACAAGCTCGATTCCCTCTTCGGCAAGATACGAGCCGGTAAGACGATTCTTCACGCTGTTCAGATTGTTCAAACCGCCGCCGACGGAAGAAAGCAGGAAAACAAGTGCGAAAGAAAAAATAGAAATGGCGACAAGCGTTTCGACGAGAGTGAACCCCGTAGTGAAAAATGGCATAGGTTTTCTGCGCGCGAATGAATGATTCACATCGCCTGTACGATTGCGAGAAAAGAAGAAGGAGATGTTTTTCCACGGAAAACCGCGCGCAATGCCATTTTCTACTGACGGGGTGAACCCCGCAGACACAGACCACGAATCATGGATCATAGACCATGTGTTTCCGGTTTTTTGTATTTTATTTTTTAATGGTTCATTTTTCATGGTTTATGATTCATGTTCTATGGTTTATGGTTTATGTTCTATGTTCTATGGTTTATGGCGCCACTGTTATATTCGGCTGTCTTTGCGTTATCGTCGTCTGGATGGAAAACGGCGTGGACACGCTCTCGTATGTTATCGAGCCCGTGATCCGTATCGTGGCTCTCGGCTGTATCGTATCATTGACGCCGCTTGCCGCGCCCGCGCCCAAAATATCCGGCCCCGAATTCTTGACCGAGAATCCTGATTTGTTCATATCGATTTTCACTTCGGGCGGCGTGAGCGACGGACACTGCGGACTCGATGTTCCGGAAAAAAGGCAGGTGTTGCCGTTCTTTGATTTTACGATCTCTCCGGTATTCGCCGATGCGTCGGTAATGCGGAAACGGTAGACCGTCACAGTGCCGTTCACATCGACAAACGCGATGCTTTTGACCGGCGTCGTCGGATTGTTCGGGTCAAACGCGCAATCAGCGCCGGAGATTGTTGACGGATCAAGCGCAGTCCCGCCCGCGTCGCACTTATATGTGTGTCCGAGGCGGACATTGCGCGCCATGTCTTCCATGACGAAATTGAGCGTATCGAGTACTTGGCGGACTTCGTGGCTCTTCCTGTGTCCCGCTTGGATCTGGAGGACGGAGCCGATAGAAATCGTGACGACTATCGTGAAAAGCGCGACAGAAATCATGAGCTCGATGATGGTGAATCCGGAAGACACAGACCACGAACCATGGATCATAGACCATGCGTTTACGGTTTTTTGTATTTTATTTTTTAATGGTTCATGATTCATGTTTTATGATTTATGTTCTATGTTTTATGTTCTACAATCCTATACTGCTCGGCGGGACATTTTCTCCGTCTTCGATGCTGATCTGCCCGACTTGCGAAACGACAATGTGCTTGTGCGCGCCGTCTTTCGATTCGATTTCGATCTGGGCGGAAGTCGCGACCGGCGTCGAGTTCACGAAAATCGTCGGCTCCGGAAACGGGCGCTTGAAGACGATCGAAAGTCCGAAAGACGGCGCTCCCGAAGAAGTGGTCGTGCCGGCGGTGAGCTCGCTCAAGCGATCGCCGCCTTGAATCGTGGTCACGGAAAAACATTCGTTGCCGAGAGACGGAGGATTGGAGCAATCCGGAATCGCGCCCGAGAAATTCATCATGCCGTCCTGATTGAGATCGTAAAAATAGTAGTACTTTGTCCAGTCGCCGTTCACATCGGAGTCCGACGAGAAAAAGACGCCGTAACGCGGAGCGACGGTCGTTTCGGGATTTGCCGAGCCGGTGGAAAATCCTATGGCACCCGCGCCCGAGAGCGCATTCGTCTGCGCCTGCTTGATGGTAAGTGCGATGTCTTCGGCGAGATTGTGGATCGAGACATTCGAAGAAAAACTCGAGTAGTTGAAAAGGACAACGGAAGAAATTATCGCAACGATGAAAAGGACAAAGATGAGCTCGAGGAAAGTGAGACCGGCAGACATGGAGCATGAATCATGAATCATAGACCATGTGTTTCCGGTTTTTTGTATTTTATTTTTTGATGGTTCATGGTTCATGTTTTATGTTTTATGATTTATGATTTATGATTTATGATTCATTATTTAAAAATGAAAACCTTCGCCAGTTCGAACAGTCCTATATTCCACATGAATGCGATGAGCGCGCCCACGATGAGGAACGGCCCGAACGGGATCTCGCTCTTCATCCCGTATTTGCTTTTTCGGAAAAATATCAAGAGGATGCCGACGACCGCGCCCAACCAGAAAGAAAGCATGACGGCGGCTATACCCTGCGAGAGTCCGAGATAGAAACCGAGCCCCGACATGAGCTTCACATCGCCGAAGCCCATCCACTTTCCGCGCGAGAGATACCAGATCGCGGCGAACGGAAGCGGGATCGCGATTCCCGCAAGGAGCGAAGAAGGCGACGGGACGATCGTTCCTTGCGCACTCACGAAAAGTGCACAAAGAGCGACAAGAATGAAGATGTACATCAAGCGATTCGGAATTATCTTGTGCCGGAAGTCATAGACGGCGATGACGATGAGGAGCGACCACATGAACATGTGGTACAGAAGATGTGAGAGGAAGACGCCCGTGTGCGGAAGGAATTCGGAAAATCGGGAGACGAGCATCGAGAAAATGAGGCCGGTCGCGATCTCGACGAGCGGATATTGTCTGGATATGGAAGTCTTGCATGTCCGGCACTTCCCGCCCAAAGAAAGGAAAGAGAAAACCGGCACGAGTTCGTACCAAGCGAGCTTGCGATTGCATGTCATGCAGAAAGAACGCCCGCCGAGCGTCATGCCGGTATTGAAGCGATAAATGACGACATTCAAGAAGCTCCCGATGCAGGTTCCGAGCATGAAGATGAGGAATATGGTGAGAAAATACATGAGGTAAGTTTTAGGGAATAGGTTAGAGATTATAATGGCTAGTTGCTAGGAGCTAGGAGGTGTATCAATCACTGGCAAAGACTGCCAAACCCAGCGGCAACCGGAAATGTAAATGCGGCGCTTGCGTCACCGCTCACTTTCTTTGAGACATTATTACTGTCAACGCACCACGAGCTTGTTGTGTCTTCTTTTAGCCGGACAGCGATCGCCCATGTGGTCGGGCTGTTGACGCAACGCGTATTCGAATACTTGCCATTAACATTCACACTGCCTCCCGATTCCGCATTGGCCGAGGCGATGGCGGAATTTATTTTCGCGATATGCGGATTCGTTGAGCCGGTAGATGGATTTGTCATATCCGCAAATAGCGTGGCTGATACTCCGCCGGCCGAGCACTTGGCGTTCGCTGTGTTCGGCCCGAAAGATCCGGCGGAATCGAGATAGAGCTGGGCTTCGTTCCTGACCGTGTTGAGATCCTCGAGAATCTTCTTGTCAGACGCTCTTGCGCGGGAAGTCGAGACGGAAGCCAAGATTATCGAAGCCAACACGCCGATGATGGCGACGGTGATGAGAAGCTCGAGGACGGTAAAACCGGCAGACACGAAACACGAATCATGAATCATAGACCATGTGTTTCCGGTTTTTTGTATTTTATTTTTTAATGGTTCGTGGTTCATATTTTATGTTTTATGATTCATGTTCTATGGTTTATGATTTATGATTTATGTTCTATGTTATATGATTTACGGCATACATACTCCTCCCGCGCTTATAGCGTCAGCGATCGTCTCACCCGCTCCGTAAACGATATCCGCCACTTGCCCCGTCGAATCGATACAGCGCGCGTCTTCAATAGCGTCTCCGGCCGTGCCGCCCGTCTTCAACTGAACCGCAAACGCCCATGTACTTGAATCGGTGAAGTAGTAGCATGTTCCCGTCGCGCCGGATTTGAGGACTGCTTGCCCAAGAGCGCTGAAAATATTCTGATCGTTGATCGCGGAGTAGTCGCTCGAAGTGTCCGTGCCGATAGTCGTCGGGCAGAGCGCGGGAGACGCCGTGATGCCTGTACCTTTCGCATAGGAGCCGCTGTTGCTCTCGTAATAAATTGCGAGCTGTGAACGGACGGTCGAGATATTCGCCTTGATCGCCGCATTCGCCGCCTTGTCGCGCGCCGTATTAAGCGAAGCCAAAATGACCGAAGCCAAGATGCCGATGATTGCGATGACGACCAAGAGTTCGATCAAGGTGAACCCCGTAGTGAAAAATGGCATAGGTTTTCTGCGCGCGAATGAATGATTCATATCGCCTGTACTGTTGCGGAAAAATAAGCCGGAAATGTTTTTCCACGGAAAACCGCGCGCAATGCCATTTTCTACTGACGGGGTAAAACCTTTGTTTGATTTCATATATGAAAAATAGAGGGGTGAGTAATAATATTGATTATAGCACCTGCTAAAACAAAAACCACTCGAATGAGCGGTTTTTGTTTCTTACAAGAAAGAGAATGATTACGGGCAAGCGACTGCGCTTGCAGCGAGAGCCGTAGCTTCTTTTGCGGCGCCAGTAGAGTCAACACACCATCCCGAGCTTGCTGTAACAGGATTCTTGAGCGAAACGATAGCCGCCCATCCAGTTGAGCTGTCGTGACAAACAGCAGAACCAGTTCCTCCTGAAGCGCTGTAGACAAACGCCTGCGCTGTTGCTCCGACAGTGTTGGATGACAACAGCTTTTGAGCAGCACCGAGCACCATAGCGCTGATGTTATTCGTTCCTGTCGTACAGACGCTAGCGTATGTAGTGCCTGTATCGTAGAACAATTCCGCCTGTGCGCGAGCATTGGTCAAGCTTGCTTTGATTGCAGCATCGGATCCCTTGTTTCTCGCCGTATTAAGCGAAGCCAAAATGACCGAAGCCAAGATGCCGATGATTGCGATGACGACCAAGAGTTCGATGAGCGTAAAACCTTTTTGTTGTTTCATACGAAATGAGACTGTATCTTCAGCAACGTATACGATTGCTCAAAATAACGTTCCCATAAAAAATTAATTGTAAAATTATAATATATTTCCAGTGAGTGTCGACCGACTGGGATGATAGGATTATACCATGAAGACCCGCATATAATGGAAGCAGGGGGTGCTGTGGAAAACCAAAACAAGCTTTTTGCTTTTAGCTTCCTGCTTTCAGCTTTTTAAATACATGAAAAAGATTTATTGCGGAGACTTAAGTTTGTTGATCATACTTGAAAGCATCCTACCTATTTCATGAGAAAGCGCCACAGACTCTTCAATTGAAATTCCATACAATTCATACGCAAGGACGAGCTGGGTTTCAAGTTCGGCAAGCGATCCTTGTGTGATATGTAAAAATTGGATAAAATCTTTTCTTGTGCTTCTCCCTCTTCCTTCAGCTATATTCGAAGGAATAGAAACGGCTGCACGACGCAGTTGAGATATTAATCCGAACATTTCTTCTTTTGGAAGTTTTTTGTAAGCGAGTAAATCTGTTTGGTGAGCAAAATTCCTTTTTGCCAGATTATTAAATCCCTGAAGGATGTGATTTTCGGATTTTTGTACTGCATTTTTTAAAGCTAAAAGCAAACAGCTGGAAGCAAAAAGCTTGGGCGGAATCTCTTAAAAAGCTCCGCTTTTTAAGAGATTCCGCCTGCAATATTGTATATCGGCACCAAGACCGATGTGAGGAGGACGCCGACGCCGAGCCCGAGCGCAACGATCATGATCGGCTCGATCAAGCCGACGAGCGTGTCGACGGCGTCGTCGACTTCGCGCTTATAGAATTTTGCGAGCGTTTTTAAGATGCTTCCGAGCGCGCCGGTCTCTTCGCCGACTTTGACCATCTGCACCATGATAGCCGGAATCGGCTCGTGCTTGCCGAGCGCGTCGGAAAACGAGCTCCCGCCTTTCACGGCTTCTTGCGTGTCTTTCATGATGCCCGCGTAGGTGCGATTGCCGACGACTTCACCGGTAATCTCGATGGAGCGGACGATGGAAATGCCGGCGGAAAGCATCGTGTCCATGTTGTCCGCGATGCGTGAGAGATATAATTTACGGAACAAATTGCCCAAAATCGGGAAAGAGAGCTTGAGCGAATCGAGATATTTCTTGCCGTTCTCCGTGCGCGCGAGATAAAAGACATACCCCAGAGCGGCGATGATGAAAATGAGGACGAAAATCCCGTAATGCACCAAGAAATAGCTGATGCCGATGACGATCTTCGTGTAAAACGGCACGGCTTGGCCGGATTCGAGGATGATCGCCGAGAGCTTCGGGATGACCATCGTGAACATGAGTGTCATCACGGCGAAAAATGTGGCGATGACGAACGCCGGATAGATGAGCGCGTTCCTCGTTTTTGACGTGAGCGCGTATTGGCGATCCAAATAGTCGGCGAGAAAGAGAAATGTCTGCGTGAGCTTGCCGGATTCTTCGCCGGCCTTGACCATCGAGACATAAAAATTGGAAAAGACATCCGGATGGCGGGCGAGCGCGCCGGAAATCGAATAGCCGGCCTGCAGATCGTCGGTGACTTGTATGAGCTTCTTGGAAAGAGATTTGTTTTCGGCGTTCGAAGCGAGAAGAGAAAACGCCTTGAGCGCGGAAACTTGCGCTTCGAAGAGCGTGGAAATCTGGCGCGAGAGGATGACGATATCTTTCTGCGGGATATGCTCGAAGAGTGATTTCTGGAGGAACGCTTTCTCTTCTTCGCCTTTTATGGAAACGACGATCAAGCCGCGGCGCTGGAGCGCGGCGATCGCCATGTCTTTCGACTGGGCTTCGATCGTGCCTTCTTTCGACTCGCCCGTATTGGTGACTGTTTTGTATTTGAAGACCATAGAAATAAATTAAAAATTAAAATATCAAAATTAAAAAGTGAAGTTTAAAATTTAAATTTTGAAATGTAATTTTGAACTTTGCCTGCCCGTACCGAACGGTACATTCGGGCGGGAGATTTTAATTTTAAAATTATAAAAGTCTTTCCAATGCTTTCGGGTTCATCGAATACAGATACGCATTGTCCATCGTGATTTCGCCGGCGCGGACGAGCTCCAAGAGCGAGCGGTTCATGTCGATCATGCCGTTCTCGTGTCCGGTCTCGATGACGACATCGATTTCATGCGTGCGCTTCTCGCGGATCAGATTGGCGACGGCGTTGTTGTTGATCAGAAGCTCATACGCCGGTACGAGCCCGCCCGTCACGCGCGGGATCAGGCGCTGGGAGAAAATGCCCAAAAGCGAGCCGGCGAGCTGGACGCGGATCTGATCCTGCTGTCCGGACGGGAAGGAATCGATGATGCGGTCGATCGTCTGCGATGCGTTGTTGGTGTGAAGCGTCGAGAAAACGAGGTGGCCGGTCTCGGCGGCGGTGACGGCGGTCGAAATCGTTTCCGCGCCGCGCATCTCGCCGATCAGAATGACATTCACATCCTCGCGGAAAACGGATTTGAGCGCGGTCGCGAAATCCTTCGTATCGATGCCGATCTCGCGCTGGTCGATGATCGAGTGTTTGGCCTCATACACATATTCGATCGGATCCTCGATCGTGACTATGTGCTCGGTGCGCTCGTTGTTGATCATGTTGACCATCGACGCCATCGTTGTCGATTTTCCCTGCCCGACGGGACCCACGACGAGGAAGAATCCTTGCTTCTTGCGCGCGAATGTCTGGAGGATCTGCGGGAGCTTGAGCTCGTCGAGCGTTTTGACTTTCGGAATGAGCCGGAGCACGAACGCCGTCACGCCTTTTTGGACATAGGCGTTGCCGCGCAACCGAAATTCGTCCTTGAAGGTGTATGAAAAATCGATTTCCTGCTCCGCCGCGAAATGATCCATCTTCTTCTTGTCGAGCATCACGGAGAGGAGACCGAGCGAATCGTCTTTCGAGAGGATCGTTTTCTTGACGAGAAAGATCAGTTGGCCGGAAACGCGCACCGCCGGGTAGCGCCCGCCGGAAATGTGCAGGTCCGAGCCGTTCTCGTGAATCAGCGTTTCTAAAAGAGAATTTAATTCTTGGGTGTAGTCCATGGTAATAATATAAAAAATTAAAGATAAAAGATGTTAACCGATGTATCGCATATTTTTCATATTTGCTCTGTGTTTTTTATTTTATATCTTTTATTTTTTATTTTCCCTTCGCCTTCGTCACGATCTCGCTCACTTTCTCGATGACTTCCGAGGGCGTCGAAGACGCTTTGACGATATAGCCCGAGGCACCAAGCTTCTGCCCGCGATCGACATCGGCTTGCTGTCCGCGATTGGAAAGGATGATGACGACGGCCTCGGGCGCGACTTTTTCCGCGCGCATCTTCTGTATCTTCAGCTGGTACTCGGGGTACGTCGTTTCGGCACCGCCTCGCGTCGCCTC
>CALRFC010000003.1:0-5176 GCA_943356395.1 Candidatus Nomurabacteria bacterium | reverse complement strand
CGGGCGCGACTTTTTCCGCGCGCATCTTCTCCAGAAGCTCGAAGCCGTCCATGCCCGGCATCACGATATCGAGCAGGATGACATCCGGCACATTCCCGTTTTTCATTTTTTCGTATGCGGGCATCGAGCCGAGCGCGGTATCGACGGAAAAGAGCGTCGACTGGTTGAATTTCATCGCATACATCTCAAGCAGGAAATTGTCGTCGTCGACGATCAGTATCTTATATTTTTTTTCCGGTGTTGCGTCTGTCATAATATTGTTCTTGTACGCTTTCTATTGTATCACATTGCGCGCGGCTTGGAGATCAGAGCTCGACATACACTTCTTCGAAGGGCAACTCGCCCTTCAGACTCTTTAAGATGGCGTCTTCTTTCATCGTGAGCATCCCGCGCGCGCGAACAACCTTGTAAATCTCGCCTTCGTTGGGCTTCTCCAAAATGACTTTCTGCACATCGGCGTCGACTTTGTACATCTCGTAGATCGACATGCGCCCGTGCGTTCCGGCCGGACACTCCGGCGACGGTACGACTTCGTACATCTTGTCGGTGATGCCCAATTTCTTGCGATACTCTTCCGGCAGATCGGCAAATTCCTTGTCGAGCATCGTCTTCACGCTCTCGGTCATCGGAACTTCTTTTCTCGACGACGGACAGACCATGCGCGCGAGGCGCTGCGCCATGCCGAGAATCAGAGTCGGCGCGATCAGATACGGATCGATGCCCATGTCGACCAAGCGCGGCACGATGCCGATCGCGCTATTGGTGTGGAGCGTGGAGAGCACGAGGTGGCCGGTGAGCGCGGCTTGGATCGCGAGCTCGGCGGTGTCGCGGTCGCGGATTTCTCCGACCATGATGATGTTCGGATCCTGACGGAGGATACTGCGGAGGCCGTTTGCGAATGTATAGCCGATTTCCGGCATGACTTGCGACTGGCTGACGCCTTGGATGTGATATTCCACAGGATCCTCGAGCGAAACGACATTGTGCTTCTCGCGATCGATTTCGGAGAGCATCGAATAAAGCGTGGTCGATTTTCCGGAGCCGGTGGGCCCTGTGATCAGGATGAGCCCGTACGGGCGCGCGAGCGCTTCTTTGACGAGCGCGAGATTCTCCGGCGACATGCCGAGCTCGTCGATCTTCCGCACGCCTCGTTCGGAGTCCAAGATTCGCATGACGACTTTTTCGCCGTAGTACGCGGGAAAAGTCGAGACGCGGAATTCGACTTTGCGATTCTCTATTTTTGTGGAAAACGATCCGTCCTGCGGCTTCCTTTTTTCGTCGAGGCGGAGCTTCGCCATGATCTTGATGCGCGCGACGATGCCGGCAAAGACATTGATCGGAAGGACGAGCGAAGTGTGGAGGATGCCGTCAACGCGGAAGCGGACTTTCACATTCTCGCCGGTGTTCTCGATGTGGATGTCGGACGCGTTGCCTTCGGTCGCGTGGCGAAGAATGACCGCCACGATCTTGATGATCGGCGCCTCTTCGACGATTTTCGCTTCTTCCCCGGGCTTCAGATCGTCCTGAATCTTCCGATTCTCTATCTTTATGTCCGATGTGTCGACTTCCGCGATTTCGGCGTCGAGTTCGGAAACCGCCTGATCGACTTCGCCGGTCAGTCCTTTGTAATTGGTGAGCAGTTGTTCGAAATTCTTGTCGGAAATCGCGAAAATCTTGTAGGTGACGCCGAGGTTTCCGGTGATGAACGAGAGCGCATCCAAGCCGGCAATGTCATCGGGATTGACGGCGCCGATCGAGAGCACGCCGTTTGCGACCGAGAGCGGAATCATCTTGTAGTGCTTGGCGGAATCTTCGGGAATGTATTTGAGCACATCGAATGGAATCGATTTCGGATCGACTGATTTGGTCGGCACGCCGTAGGCCTTGCCTTTCGCGTCGAGCATGGCCGTTTCGGGAATCTTGAAATCAGAGAGGGCGGATTCGATGTTGCCGGAATATTTTTCTTCGGCGATGCGAAGAACCTCGCTCACCTGCTCTTCTTTAATGAGACCGAGAGTGACAAGTTCTTGGATGAGATCCATGAGATAAGTATAAAGGAAAAAGCGAAAAGCGAACAGGGAAAAAGTATTAGCTTTTAGCTTCTTGCTTTTTGCTGTTAGCTTTAAAATTCTAGTTTCGAGTTTCTGTTTTTAAAAGCTGGAAGCAGGAAGCAAACAGCTGAAAGCTTTGAATCGCACTTATTTCTTCGCCGCGAGCGTCATGAACGACACATCGTTGCCGTAGATCGTCTGTCCGTTCAAAGTTGAAACGGCTTTGACATGGTAGGTCGTCGACGGCGCGAGATTGTTTGCCGAGAAGGAGAACGGCGCGGTCGCGGAAGTGATTTTCGGGCTCTGGCTTCCCAAGTTTTCCGTGAGTCCCCATTCGAACCAGCGCTCCGACGGCGTCGTGCCCTGCAAAGTCGAGCCGGAGAATGTCGCGCCGGAAGAAGAGATGCTCGTCACGCTGTTCGTGGTGACTTGCGCCGCCGCGCTCGAATCGATGCTGTCGGAGCCGAACGGCGCGAACGGATTTTTTCTGCCTTCTATGCCCGGATCGCGCGTGAGGACGATCGAGAAATCATTGAGACGGACGAAGCCCGGATCGCGGAGCACGGAATCGTTGAGAGAAATCGTCTTCATACTAAGGAGCGTGTGCAAGAATTCCCCGCCGAGAGACACTTGGCCTTCGTCGGTGATGCCGCTATCGCTTGCGGTCGTCGTAACAAGTCCCGTTTGCGGCGTTGCCGCGTTCTTTTTGAAGAAAAGCGAATACGCGAGCCAGATGACGATGGCGACGCCCGCGATGATTATAATTTTTTTGATCAATTTTTTCATGGTTTATGTTTTATGATTCATGTTCTATGATTTATTCGTATTTTTGTATTTATTCGTAGTCATTCGTAGATTCGGATGAATTTGTAGATTAGTATCGCGTTATATTCGCATCGCGCTAGTTCTTCAGCCAATATGTCTGTATCGACAAATCATAGGAATAAATATTCTTCGACTGATCGAGCGAATCCCCGACCGATACGGAAAGCGAACTCAAATCGACAAGGCGCAAGCTGTGCTCGATGTCGCTCAAGAAAGTGAGGAATGTCGCATAGTCGCCCTTGGTCGAGAATTGCAGATCGAATGTCCCGAAATTCTTGTTTTGCTCCGACAGAGGCACGCCGCCGACGGCCGCCTGCGCCGCGGCATCTTTTTTCTGATCGAGGACATTGTATTTCACATTCGAAAGCGACATCGCGTGGGAAGAAGCGATGCGTTCGATCTCGAGGATGAGGCGGATGTTGTCGACATTGTCCGGCACGAGCTTGCGCAAGTGCTCCAAGTCGGAGGCGGAAAAGCTGTTGTATTTGGCAACGAGCTCGTCGCGCACGCGAGCGAGCTCTTTCGAATTGGTCAGAGCTTCGTCGTATGCGGCGCGGCGCGTTTTCAGGTCGCTGATATCCTTGTAGACAGGATTGGTGAACCACGCGAAAGAACCGAGCGAGATGAGAACCAGAATGATTGGAAAAATGAATCGTGTCATAAAAATTATTGCGGCGTTTGATTAGACGATCCGCCGGTCGGTATGGTGGTTGTTCCCGCAGTATTCGAAGAAGGAACCGGCGGCATCGAAGCCAGAGAATTTTCGTACGAGATGAGCGCGGAATCGACGGTGAACGAGAGCTTGAATGTCACGCGTCCGCGATCGTCGACCGCCAAATTCGAAAAAATCGGATCAATGATGTATTTGTTGCGGAGAAACATGTCGGACTGGAGCGCGATCGGCGCGTAGCCGCCGGAAGACTGGCCGTCGATGTCCATCTGATAAATCTTTTTTGTCGGGTCGGCGATCTTGTACGAGAATTTCGTGTAGCGAATCGTCTTTAAGGTCAGTGTTTGGAGCGCTTCGAAAATGGGCGTGAGCACGCGGTGCTCGGCAAGCAATTGGTTCGCGGCGCTGATTCTCCGGTCGAGCGTTTGCAAATCGCCCAAGAGCGCCGGATCGAACGACGCGCGCGCGCGCTCGAGCTCGGCGTTCATTTCCGTGACTTGTTTGGAGATGACGCTCCGATACAGATACACGCCGACCGCCGCCACGATCGAAGCGAAGAAAATCAGTGTGGCGATGAAGACGAACATATTGACCGGACGCGAACGCACCGGCCGGTCTTCGGAAAGCGGCTTTTTCGGAATGAACGATGTTTGTGGGAGAGTGGGATCCATGGGGATCAGGTTCTAGGTTCTAGTAGCTAGGGACTGGTAAAAATACTTATACACATTATATAGAATAAGAATTTTTGTGTATAGGCGTTGTAAGGGGAAAACCTGAAGAATAGTTAGTGATGAAAGCTTTCAGCTGTCTGCCCGCCCGAACGACTGAAGTATTATTGTCGTTCAGTCGGGCGGGCTTTTTGCCCGCCCGGATGAATCCGTTCGGACGGGCTTCCAGCTTCTGATTCAAAAGCTAACAGCAGGAAGCAAGAAGCTAAAAGCTTTCTTTTATTTACTCGTCCGCGAGCATCCTAAGTGCGAGTCCCGTTGCGACAGAGAATTCCGGACCGGTCGTGGCGAGCACTTGTTCGAGGAATGCCGGCGCTTCGGTTTTTGCGAACGGATTCGAAAGCACGATTTCCGCGCGCACGCTCTCTTTGGCTTTCTCAACGAGCCCTTTCAAAAGGACGCCGCCGCCGGAGAGGATGACTTTCGCGACGACGCGGTTGTAGCGCTTTTCATAATTCAAGATCGCGCTCCCCGTTTCGGCGAGAATGAAATCGAGCGATGACGCCATGACCTCCGCGATCTTCGGATCGCTCGCACTGCCGTGGAGACCGTAGGCGCGCTTCATCTCTTCGGCTTTCGGGAACGGGATGCCAAACGCGGTCGAAAGCGCGTTCGTGATGTCCTGCGAACCGCGATTGATGACATGAAAGCTCTTCACGATGCCGTATTCGATGACGGAAATCTTCGTCTTGAGCGCGCCCATGTCCAAGAGGACGACGGTCGAGAGCTCGTGATGGAGCGCCGCGCGGATCGAAGAGAAGACTTCGATCTCGAAGAAGCGCGCGTCGAGATCGGCTTTCTTCGCGATGTCGCGATAGCGGGCGACGACATCGTTGTGAATGGCGGCGAGCAGGACTTCGGTTTTCTGCGCGGACGGCGCGCCGGCGCTCGCATTCTCGTCT
>CALRFC010000002.1 GCA_943356395.1 Candidatus Nomurabacteria bacterium | reverse complement strand
AAAGAAAAAGAATTCATGCCAAGCATGGTCGCTTCGCGATTCATCGCCGCGACGATATTTTCTCCGGTTTTTTCTTTGTAAATTCTTGCGATCGCAGAAATTCCGTCGTTCGATGAGTTTGCGAGCGAAACTTCCAAGAGATCGGAAAGCTTCCAATCTTCGCCGGAAGAAAGCCCTGTGTCCCCTTCCGCCGAAAGATCGGCGGACGCGATCGCGATGATTTCATCCGGCCCCAGATTTTCGAGCGCGACCCGCGCCGTCATGAGCTTGGTGAGCGACGCGACGGGAAAAGCGATATCGGCATTCTTTTCGTAGAGCGCGATGCCGTCCGTCGCGTCATATATGTATGCGGCTTTCGCCTGCTCGACATGCCGCACGAAAAGCGATGCGAGTGTTTCTGTATCGGAATCCGACGCCCGCGAAATCGCAAAAGCCACTTCCTTCATGTACGATCTCTGCCACGCGATGACGGCGAGCAAAAAGACCAGAACGAGTATGAGCGTGAATTCTCGCGTCCTCGACATATCAATCGGCGGCAAGCGTTTGCTCATCACTCTTGGTGTGTGCGCTCGCGCCTGAAAGCGTTTCTTTTATTTTTTCGTACTCCGGCAGTTCTTCGATTTTTGCGACGCCCAAGTATGAGAGCGTTTCGATCGTCGGCGCGTAAATATATCGGCGCGCGTCATTCGGATCTTCGCGCTTGCCGACAAGTCCGCGCATTTCGAGATTGCGCAGGATGAACGAGGAATTGACGCCGCGGATATAATCGATTTCGCTCCGCGTCGCGCCGTTCTTGTAGAGAACGATCGAGAGCGTTTCGAGCGTGGCTTTGGAGAGTTCTTTGTTCAATTCTTCTTTGCGCAAGTCTTCCAGAAGCGAGGAGAGCTCTTTGGCGGTCGCAAGCGTGACGGTGTCTTCGGCGGTCACGAGCTGTACTCCCCTTCCGGCGAGATTTTGCTCGAGCTCTTTGAGCGCATCGCGGATTTCGCCTTCCGTCTTTTTGCACATTTTCGCAAGCTCTTTAATCGTGGCCGGTTCGCCGCGGAAGAAGAGAATACCTTCGATTGTGGAGGATAAGTGCATAGTGGGATAGAAGTTAGAATATAGAAGATAGAAGATAGAAGATAGAATAAGGTTTAAAATACTCATAAATAATAGCAAATTTAGGGGATTTAAAAGACTTGACAATAAGCTATTATATATGATACAATGCAAAAAAATCAAACACATGAACATTACAAAACCTATAATGCCAAAATGGGCGATACCAGTTGCACTAATGGTTTCGTTTACAACAATGGTTGTATCCAACCAAATGTGCAGTTCATCAAATTCTGAAAGAAATACTGGATCTCCATTTGCACTTGGAAGTAGCCCTCCTGAAGTCGATACATATGTCGTAATTGCGGTGACAAAACCAGAAATTGTTACAAAAAAATCAATTATGATCTGGGAGGGTAGAAAAGACACGCTTGTCACAGAAAACAACCAATTCATTCGATTTCAAGACAAAAGTGGAATTTGGTTTGATATGAAGTATAAGCACAGGGATATTGACGAAAAACTTCTGTCAATTCCTCTTCCAGATGGATTCTGTTTCGAGATAACTTGTGATAAAAATCAAATCCTTGATAACAAAGATGATTTCATTCTTTCGTTCGTCATGAAAAAGCTCGAACCTGAAAAACATTTGTAAATAATTTTGGCATCATTTTTAAAACCAGCCCCACAAGGTTGGTTTTTTTACTTAGTGCTCGGAGTACCAAGTACTCTTGACATAGTTATGTAAAATTGTTAATCTAGAAAAAATTTAAAATCCAATGATAAATGTTGTCATCACAAAAACTTCCGGTGGAAAATACCATGCGTATATTCCGGAGGCGAGCCATCGCTTTTCTTCCACAAAACCCGACATAGAGTCTCTCATTGCTGATATTATCCCAAACATCGACGGTTTAAGCAGAAGCAGAGACGACGATTTCGTTCAAAGAGAATACACGAATCTTTCAAAGGAAGAACAGAAAATCTGCGAAACTGCTTTCGAAAAAGTATTTGGCTGAAAAACAATTCAAATCCCCGTCTCCTCGGGGATTTTTTTAGTTTTGTATTTGGTCAAATGTCAATTGTCACATGTCAACTGTTTTTTCCGTTTGTTTCTCAATCCTCATGTCGCCGAAAGACGCTTGCTGGAGCACATCGATCAATCCTCCGCGCACGAGCTCGAGCATGGCGAGGAACGAGACAACGATATTTATTTTTTCTTCTTTCGAAACCGGCGCCCCGCTATAGCCGGAAAAATCCTTGAAGCTCATGGACACCGCCCGCCCGATGCGCTCCGAGAGATCCTCCATCATCTCTTCCAAACTCACCACTTTCCTCACCGAGATTTCCTGCAAGATTTCTTTTTTCGGAATCGCGGAAATGACGGCTTCCGCGAGCTCCCGCATGTTTTGCGCCGTGATTCTTGCGTCGGGAATGAACATCGGTTCGTTCCAATGCCTCTCCGGCGCGGGAAACATGATTTCTTTTCCGAAATTCTCTTTTATGGAAACGGAAATCTCGCGGATGACTTGATAGAGCATGAGCCGCGCTTCGAGATCGGCGATGTTCTCCGTCTCTTCGGGCGTGAGATTGAAATTCGGCAGGAGCGATTTTGATTTGATGAGCATCAAGGTCGCCGCCACGATGACGAAGCCGGTCGCCTCTCCGATATCCATGTCGGTCTTCGCTTTCAGATACGCTATGTAATCGTCCGTCACAGTGGCGAGCGAAACATCGTTCACAAAAAGCTTCCGCTCCTCCACGAGCGACAATAGCAGATCAAGCGGCCCTTCGAATTGCGGCGTTTTGATTGTATAAACTTTCTCCTTTTCTTCCGTCATACGAGCTTATTTTAGCACATCAAGCCATTTGACAATAATTGCTATTTACAATACAATCTATTCAAACAAAAAATTCCCACTATGAAAGGTTCTATTTTAACTCCAGAATTAATAGGCGCCATTTTTTGCGCTATCATCATTGGAATCGTCGTTTCTTACCAACAATGCCAACCGTCGTATGTCGTCCACAGAGAAGAAAAAAGTCTGACAGACACGACACTCACTGTCGCTAAGACGCGAGTCATCAGCCCGACAGAAGCCGAAATCTACTTTTCCAATGGAGATAGCGATATTATCGAAACGCAAGATCTAAAAGTTCCCAACACGCAGGTGAAAGTTTCAAGACGAAGGGTCATCGAATTCCAAAAGAACAGTGAGATAAAAATGTACACAAAATATTGGGTGATCCGTGATACAAAGCCGTTCTAAACGGCTTTTTTGTTTTGAATACAAAAATATCTCTGTGGATTTCTTCTGCTTGACAGGAAAATACTGCCGAGTATACTGGGTTCCTACATGAATACAGTCGCACAAATGAACTATAAGTGGATGCACTGCTTTCCGATCTCTCGGAAGTTCATTTTTGCGTTGAAATTCGGCTGTCAATAATTCCCCTAGAATATTTTTCAACCCAAACACGAGCTTCCGCAGAAACGGAAGCTCTTTTGTTTACAAAAAAAATCAAATACTGTTCTTTTATGAAAAACCAAAGAAACCAACCGGAAGAAATCTCTTCCCGTGTCGTCGCTGATGTACACTTGCATCACTTTCACTATACGGACCATGAGCTATCTCTGATGAAAGAAGAAGAAGAAATCAGACACAATGAAATTGATGCATCCGGAGCAATGGAGACTTGCTGGAGAAACATCGGTTTCAGCAACACTTATGACAGCGAACTGGACTGAAAACACGATCCCGAGGCAAAGCCTCGGGATTTTACTTTGAGAAAAAGAGTTCGCTGAACTTGAGGCCTTTCTTCACGAGGTCGACAGTGAAATTCTCATCCAAGCCGTGCATGTTGCAGTCGTCGTTACCGAGCGAGACCAGCATCGTGTCTCTGCCGAGGATCTTTTTGAAATCGGAAACTATCGGAATACTGCCGCCGACATATTTTATGATCGGTTCCTTGCCGTAGGCCTTTTTCAATATTGCGCGCACATCCCTCATCTCCTTGGTCGAGACATCGATAGCAACGGGGTCATTCCATTCCGTATGCGATATCGAGAGCTTCGCATATTTCGGCGTATTCTTCCTGAAATATGCTTCTATCGCCCTGTAAATTTTCTCCGGCTTTTGCCTGCCTGCGACACGGACATTGATTCGCGCTTCGGCTTCAGCGGGAACGATATTCGCATAACCTTCGCCGATGTAGCCGGTCTTGATGCCCGTGACCTGAATTGTCGGGCGCAGTCCGGTCTGGGAAAAGAAATCCAAACCCTTCTCCGGAGTGAGCGCCTTCACGCCGGCGAGCTTCAGAATATCTTTTTCCGGCTGGATAGACTTATTCTTCTTTTTCATCGCGGACGAGATTGCCGGCGCCGCTTCGTAGAAATTCGGGATAGCAACCATTCCTTTCTCGTCGTAGAGAGAGCCGAGTAATCTTGAAAGTTCGTGAGAAGCGGACGGAATCGCGCCGCCGAAAATGCCGGAGTGGAGATTGGTCACGCCGGTTGTGATCTTGATTGTCATATTGAATCCGCCGCGAAGCGATGCCTCTATCGTTGGTGTTGAACCGACGATCTCACCATCGGAAATGATGATGTGGTTGGCCTTGAGTTTCTTTTTGTTCCTCTCGACAATCTTTGGGATCTCGGGATTAGCCGTTTCTTCGTTGCCCTCGATCATAAAAATTACATCGTACTTGAGCTTCCCTTGCTTCGCGAGCTCGCCAACAGTAATTATATGAGTCAGATTCTGGCCCTTGTTATCGACAACGCCCCGCGCAAAGAGCTTTCCTTTCCGCACAGAAAGGTCGAATGGCTCGTCCGTCCACCCGTCGCGTTTTTCCGCGGGCTGGACATCATAGTGGCCATAAACGAGGACGGTTTTTGCGCGAGGCACGGAAGCGGAGATTTTCGCGTAAACGATCGGATTACAGATTTCTCCTTCCCATATCTCAACAGCAAAGCCGTATTCTTTGAGAATGAGTTTCAGCCACTCAACAGTTTTCAGGATATCTTTTTTATATGCGGGATCGGTTGAAATACTTTTGAAGGCCACGTATTCTCGTAGCAATTTTATAT
The DNA here is from genome assembly GCA_943356395.1 of Candidatus Nomurabacteria bacterium. GTDB lineage: Bacteria > Patescibacteriota > Minisyncoccia > Phycocordibacterales > UBA9973 > CALRFC01. The sequence goes on along the minus strand of CALRFC010000002.1, from coordinate 23,410 downwards.
ATGTTTTGAACATAAAATTATCATTTTGATTTTGAAACGACTTTTAAAAGTCGTTTCATTGTGGTGGGTTTGACTTTTAGTAATTTTGCCGCAGCTTTTTGATCTATTTTCATTTTTTCTAGCTCATGTTCAATAACATCAAGGCGGTGCATTATTCCACGCAGTTCCGTGTGTATACTTTTTTTCTTCGATTTAGAAAATTTCTTTTTCATAAAATACATATTCCTTACGGATTCAATCGCTTCACATCGCGCGGGAGGTAGGTCGCTTCGCGGACATTCGGGAGGTCGAGGAGCTTCATGATGATGCGACCCGGGCCGATGCCGGCGCCGCCGTGGGGCGGACAACCGTAGCGGAAGAAATTGAGATAGTCGGCGAGCGCCTCGAGCGACATGCCTTTCTCTTTCGCCTGCGCTTCAAGGATCTCGATGCGGTGTTCGCGCTGTGCCAAAGTCGTAATCTCGACTCCGCGGAAAAGCAGATCGGCGCGGCGGGAATAATCACTCCCGTCTTCCAGCCGCATGTGGTAGAAAGCGCTCTTTGATTTGTGATATTCCATGATGAAGACGAATTCATGATTCATCTCGCGCTTCACATATTCGGATATGGCGCGCTCTTCTTCCGGCGAGAGGTCGTGTTCTTCCGGACTCGCAATTCCTTCTTTGGCGAGGATTTCTTTCGCGTCGCGCATCGTGATACGCGGGAATGGTCTAGACGGAATCGTTATGGAAAGCTCGGGAAAATCTTTGGCGACTCGTTCGAAGCCGGCGACGATCATGCCTTCTTCCGCGTCCATGATGTCCGCGAGCGATTCGATGTATCCCATCTCGAAATCCCAGCCGGTAAATTCCGTCATGTGGCGCGTGGTGAACGATTCTTCCGCGCGGAAAACGGGACCGCAGACGAAGACGCGCTCGAGGCCGCTCGCGATGCCCATCTGCTTGTAGAATTGCGGCGACTGGGCGAGGTACGCTTTCTTGTCGAAATATTTGACCTCGAAGACTTCGGCGCCGGTTTCCGACGGCGTCGACATGAAGGACGGCGTGTAGAGCTGGACGAATTCATTCTCGTCCCAGTATGTGCGGAATCCTTTTTCGAGCGAGGTCCAGACTTTCATCACGCGCGCTTTTTCCGGCTTGCGGAGATCGAGGAAGCGGTAATCGAAACGGAGCGGCGCATCTGACTCTTCGTCGCTCCCTTTCACGACGACGGGAATCGGGAGTTCCGGATCGGCATGAGAAAGGACTTCGATTTTCGAAACGCCGATCTCAAATCCGCCGGGCGCTTGTTTTGCCTCCTTGACCGCGCCAGTGATGCGAACGACGGACTCGTGCGAAAGATTTTTTGCGGTTTCAAACGCCTCCGGCGCACTGGCTTCCACGACCGTCTGCACGATGCCGGTCGTATCGCGAAGAATGAGGAATATGATCTTGCTCTGCACGCGAAGCGTCTGCACGAACCCTTGCACGGTCGCAACTTTCCCGATTTCACCGCTCAACTTGCTCACATGTTTTGCTTCTATCATATATGTGATTGTATCAAAAGAGGAAACAAAAATCGCCTCTTCGAACTTACTTATCTTGTAAATTCGCAGGGGCGATTTTTGATCGCGGTGCCACCCTACTTTCTTGCCCGTCTTTCGGCGGATCGACTCATTTTCGAACTCATTCTTGAGCTCTGGCTGTAACGGGCCTGCCCGAGGGATTCTACCCCATCCTCCCCGATTGTCAGTCGGATCAAGGGATATATCTATCGTACTCCGCAAACAAAAAAACCGCAAGCGAACTTGCGGTTTTTTTGTTTGCATTTTCCCAGCTACTAACTACAAGCTACCAGCTACTTTTTTTCTGTTCTTACAGCATCTGATGCTTGATCAAATTCTGATACTCTGGGCAGGATTGGAGGAGCTCTTCGTGTTTCCCAGTCCCCACGATGCGACCGTTGTCGACGACGAAGATGATGTCGGCATCGGCGATAGTGGAAAGACGGTGCGCGATGATGATCGTCGTTCTCCCCTTTGCGCCACGGTTAATGGCTTCATGAATGAGCTTTTCGTTGACGGCATCGAGTGCGGAGGTCGCTTCGTCGAAAATAAGAATCTTCGGATCTTTGATGAGCGCGCGGGCGATGCCGATGCGCTGGCGTTCCCCGCCGGAGACTTTGATGCCGCCTTCGCCGATCATCGTGTCGAGCCCGTGATCCTTGAGCTTCGCGACAAAATCCGAAAGAGACGCGTCTTCCACCGCTTTGGCGAGTCTTCCTTCATCCACGCTCGCGCTTTCAGGAAGACCGAAAAGGATGTTGTCGCGGATGCTCCGATCGAAGAGATCGATTTTCTGCTCGACATTGCCGACTTTAGAACGGAACCATTTTAGATTGAGTTCTTTGAGCGGAACGCCGTCGATCAGAATATCTCCGGATGTTGGATCGTAATATCTGCGCATGAGGTTCACGATCGTGGACTTGCCCGAGCCGGATTGCCCGACAAAGCCGACTTTCGCGCCCGCCGGAATCACGAAGCTCACATCCGATACGGCGTGATCTTCCTCACGCTTCATTTCACCCTCTCCGTCTTCGTCTTCTTCCGCGACATTCGAGCGATACGGATAAAAGAAACTGATATTCTTAAATTCAATCTTGCCCGAAAGCGAATCGAGGACCCCCCCCTCTTCGTTTGGATTGATGTCCGGCACGATGTCCAAGAGATCGAAATATTTCCTGATGTCGGCGATCTGGAGCATGATCCGGCGCTGTGATCCCATGATCTGCGTGAGATTGGAAAAAACTGCGGAGAGCCACGCATAGAGCGCGACGAACATGCCCACGGAATGCTGTCCGATCAGGATGAAATACACGCCGAGCGCGAGCGACGAATACTGCCCGAGCTGGATGATGAGCTTGTACGCGTAAAAAGATTTGAGATAGTGGAGCCATGTTGCGCTCGTGAAGCCGACGACTTCTTCTCCCGATTCGCGAAAATCCGCATTCGTGCGCGCTTCCTGCGCCTCGGCGATGACGAGCGTGGCGTTGCGAAAAAGTTACGACTGCAGTTTCGACTGCGCCTGATTCTTCTTGCGCATGATTTCGATGCGCGGCAACATGCGGATATTCCGGCGGAACGAAAGCGAAACGAAGAGTGTGACGAAACACGCCGCGAGAAGCGCCACGCGCCAGTCGAAGAACGCGACGATCGCGAGCGTCACGACGACTTGAATGACATTCGGAAAAATGTCGTAGAGCATCGAGAAAATGAGCTGGGTGAGCGCGTTCTGGCCTTTGTTCACGATCGTCTGCTTGACGCCGGAGTGCTCGTTGATGTGCTGGCCGATCGAGAATTCGAGCATGCGCGCGAGCGATTTTGCGGAAAACGCTTTTTCTATGTGATCGTCGAGACGCTTGATCTCTATCCGCTCGCGGATCCAAATGAGGACATTGGCCTGAAGGAGCGAGATGCCGAATGCGGCGCCGATATAGATGAACGCGACTCGCACGCTGTGATGCGTCACGGCATCGACCGCGCGGCCGAAAAGATACGGCGAAAAAGTCGCGATGAATTGCTGTGCGAGCATGAGAGAGACCACGAGTGCAAGGAAGCCCCAGAAGGGCTTGAAGAAGTAGAGCGAGCGCTTGAGAAAACTTGCTTTTGACATCCGCATAGTATACGACAAAAAGCGCTTTGGATGAAGTTTTAAAAAGATTTTCCCCATGAAAGTCACAGGGCTGTCCACCATTTTTGATTGCCGAAAAATTGAGCGTGCTACAATCCATGGGTCTGGAAAGTTGTAATTGTTCTACTTGTTCAAACTGTTCTAGTTGTGCATACTCGCACTAGAACAAATTCATCATTGCGGCATCTCTTTTTCTATTTTCTACTAACTATTTTCTACTTACTACTCCCATGTCCAAAATGCGAAAAAATGAAGTGCGCACGCCGCCCCAGAGTCTCGATTCGGAGATGGCGGTTTTGGGCGCGATGCTCCTGCGCGCCGGCGCCATTCACGACATTTCCGACATCCTCTCGCCTTCTTCTTTCTACAGCGAGCGGCACAAGATGATCTTTCAGGCGATGCTCGAGCTCTCGCAAAAAAGCGTTCCGATCGATCTCATTTCCCTCTCGCATCATTTGTCGGAGAAAAAATTGCTCGACTCGGTTGGCGGCTCTTCGTATTTGACGGAGCTCACCGACGCCGTTCCGGCTTCCGCCCACATCAAGCACTACGCGGAGATCGTCGAGAAGAAAGCCGTGCTCCGCAATCTGATCGACGCTGCCGATTCGATTTCCGAAATGGCGTTTGACGGGAGCGACGAGAACATCGAAGAGGTCATGGACAGGGCCGAGAAGCAGGTCTTCGGCATCACGAGTTCGCCGAAAGGCCAGAAATTCATTTCGATCAAGCATGAAGTCGCCGTGGCGTGGGACAGGATCGCCCAATTGCACGACAACAAAGGCGAGCTCCGCGGCGTGCCGACCGGATTCAAGGATCTCGACGCCGTTTTGGCGGGACTCCAGAAATCCGACCTCATCATCTTGGCGGCACGGCCGTCGATGGGTAAGACGACGCTCGCGCTCGACATCGCGCGCAATGTCGCCGTCAAATCCAATATTCCCGTCGGCATCTTTTCGCTCGAAATGAGCACGCAACAGCTCGTCGACAGATTGCTCGCCGCCGAATCGCGCGTGAACGCGTGGAATCTGCGCACGGGAAATCTCTCGACCGATCAGGAATTTTCGAAGATCCGCGATTCGCTCGACCGCTTGGCAAAAGCGCCGATCCATATCGACGACCAGTCGTCCAATTCGATCATGAAAATGCGCGCGGCGGCAAGGCGCTTGAAAGCCGAGCATGGCTTGGGGCTCATCGTCGTCGACTATCTCCAGCTCATGACGACATCGAAGAATTATGATTCTATGGTCAATCAGGTGACGGAAATTTCGCGCTCATTGAAAGGGCTCGCGCGCGATCTCGATGTGCCGGTGCTCGCGCTCTCCCAGCTCTCCCGCGCGGTCGAGGCGCGCGGCGGCAAGCCGCGGCTCTCCGACCTCCGCGATTCCGGATCGATCGAGCAAGACGCGGATGTGGTCATGTTCATCCATCGCGAAGACAAGTACAAAGAGAAGGACGAGCGCACGAATGTGGCGGAAATCCTGATCGAGAAGCACCGAAACGGCCCGACCGGCAAGATCGAGCTCTACTTCGACGAAAAGACGACGACATTTGTTACGATAGAGAAAGGAAACATGAATCAATTCGCCGAGGCCGCCATAAAATCCGGCGACAATGGGACAGTGGGCGGGATGGATGATATGTTTTAAAAAGTTTAAATTTCAAATCTCCCGCCCGAACAACTGGTATCGTTCAGTCGAGCGGGCAAAATTAAAAAGTGAAGTTTAAAATTTAAATTTTGCATTGTCATTTTGAACTTTGAGATTTTAATTTTCAATTTCCTATCATGGATCCCGTAGTAGAATTTTGACTCGATTATGTTCTACATCTATCTTTTAGAAAGTTGTCGGAATAAGGAAAAGTATATCGGATATACCACCGACTTGCGAAAGCGCTTGGTAGAACATAATCAGGGGTTAACTGTTTCGACTAAACGATATAGACCGTGGAAACTGATATACTATGAAGCGTGTATCGAGGAAAGTGATGCTAAAAGAAGGGAGAAATATCTTAAAACGACACAAGGTGGTCGGTTGATAAAAAGAAGAGTCAAAGACTATTTGTACAAAAGTCGAAACAGTTAACAAGTCAAAATTTCACTACGGGATGGACTCCATCGAAAAATTGGCAAAATTATTTTCTGAATTTCCCGGCATCGGCGAGCGGCAGTCGAAGCGTTTTGTCTATTATATCTTGCATCGCGGCGGCGGATATGCCGACACGCTCGCGCACGCGCTCGGAGCGCTCAAAGGCAACATCTCGCAGTGCCCGTCGTGCTTCGTCTTCTTCGAATCGAACGGCAAGAAATTCTGCCCGCTCTGCGAGAATCCGGCGACCGTCCGCGAAACCCTGCTCGTCGTCGAGAAAGACGCGGATTATGAGAGCATGAAGCGCAGTCATTTGTACAAAGGGCTCATGTTCGTCGTCGGCGGGACGATTACGATCGCCGACAAGGAAGCCGGCAAGCGCATCCGCATCCGCGAGCTGAAAAAACGCGTCGAGGAAGAGATGAAGAAAGGCGCTTTGAAAGAAGTCATTCTCGCCTTCTCGCTCACGCCAAACGGCAATTTTACCGACGAATTCGTCCGTCAAGAGCTCCGCCAATTTTCCGAATCGGGCGCGCTCAAGATTTCTTCCCTCGGCCGCGGCCTCTCGACCGGAACGGAAATCGAATATTCGGATTCGGAGACGATCAAGAATGCGTTGCGGAATAGACAGTAAATAGTATGTTGGTAGCTTGGTACAGTAGGAAAAGTCACTTGGTACTCGGAGTACTAAGTAAAGAAAAACCCATACAGTGTGTCTGGGTTTGAAACTGATTATTAAATTAAAAAAACTTCAAGTTGAAGAAAAATTGGATATCCAATTCACTGTCTGGCACATCAGTGACTCTCACAAGCGAATATTTAGAGTTTTTCTCATAAATCCAAGACGCGTTCAGGTAATCAAGAAATTCATCTTTCGTGAGATTGAATTTTTCGAAATTGGATTTTGGTATTTTCACCAAAACATTTTCTTTAAAGACTACTTCGTATTCAGTCCAGCCAAGCGATGATTGGATCCAGTGAACCACCTTGTCTGCTAAATAGTCTTTGAGAGCAGTGTTGGGCGATGAATGTATCTTCAGCAAAAGGTTCTCGGCTATATCAACAGCAATCCCCCAAGAATGTTCTCTTATTTTTTCCAGTCTTATTTGTTCAGCTTCCTTAGCCGATTCCATAATTCCTAAAATTTTGCCCGCATTTATAATTCCAAAATGATTTACACCAAGTTGTTTAAGAGCGTTGAATGTATCCATGATTATTTATTTTTGGTTTTTAATTGTTTGAATTCATTCTAGAATAATAAATAAAATAAGTCAAGCACAGCAGAAAATCGCACGAAGGGGCGATTTTCTGCTGTAGTTAGTATTTGGCTGTTGAATCTGATTCCCTACTTTCTATTTTCTACCCGCCCGAACGACTGAAGTATTGTCGTTCAGTCTGGCGGGCTATCTACTTACTGTTCCTATTTAATCGCCGTAATCTTTACGCTCGTGAACGGCTGGCGATGACCGTTGTTCTTCTTGTAGCGGCTTTTCTGCTTGAATTTGACGACCATGACTTTCTTCGCGCGGCCGTCTTCTTCGAAAACCGCTTCGACTTTCGCGCCGTCTATATGGGGCGTTCCGATCGTCGTGTCTTTGCCGTTATCCACAAGCAGGACTTTGTCGAAAATTATCATATCACCTTTTGTTCGAGTTCCTGTCAATTTTTCGATGCGCACAACATCACCCACGGAAACCTTGTATTGTTTCCCGCCGGTCGCGATGATAGCGAATTCTTTGTTTTCAGTCTTTTTTGCCATTGCCCGACCATTCTATATGATTTGGTCTAAAAAGGCAACACTCGATGCAATATAGGTTTTAGGTTTTAGTTGCTAGGTTTTAGTTGGTTAAGAGCATTAATCCATCCGTACACAAAATATCGTTCGTGGACTTTCTTGCTTGAAGGAAAATAATGTATAATGTTCTATGTGTCTGTGTTGGATTTTCCACTACTTTCTACTAACTACTTTCTACTTACTACTCCAATGATCACTAAACACAACTACAAAAAGCTCGTTTGGATCGATGTCGAGGCGCCGACGAAAGAAGAAGTCCTTTCGCTCATGGACGAATACCGCCTGCCGGAGCTCGTCGCCGAAGAACTCGTTACCGAGACTTATCGCTCGAAAGTCGATCTCTACAACAATCTCATCTACATGATCCTGCATTTCCCGACCGTCGGCCGGCAGGGCCGCAAGGCGGAAGAGCAGGAAATCGATTTCGTGCTCGGAAAAGATTTTTTGATCACCGTTCACTACGGGCTCATCGACCCGCTCCACACTTTTTCCAAACTCTTCGAAGTCAATTCCATTCTCGACAAGCAAGTCGTCGGCGATCATGCCGGCTACCTTTTCTACTACATCATCCGCGAGCTCTACAAGCAATCCGCGCTCGAGCTCGAGGATCTGAACGGCACGCTCCGCGACATCGAGCACAATATCTTTGCCGGACGCGAGGGCGAGATGGTTGAGAATATTTCCAACACGAACAGGAAGCTCCTCGATTTCAAACAGGCCATCCGCTTCCATCACGAGATCCTGAAATCGTTTGAGACCGCCGGAAAAGACTTTTTCGGCGAGAGCTTCGGCTACTATCTTTCGTCGATCACCGGCGAATACACGAAAGTCCGCAATATCTTGGACAGCCAGAAAGAGATACTAAACGACCTGCGCACGACGAACGATTCCCTGCTCTCCACGAAGACGAACGAGACCATCAAGACGCTCACCATCATCACTTTCATCATGCTTCCGCTCACGCTCATCACCGGCGTCTTCGGGATGAACAGCGACATCGTATTCATCCATTCTCTCCACGACTTCCTCATCGTCTTGGGCGCGATGTCCGTGACCGCGCTCGTCATGTTTATCTACTTCAAGCACAAGCGATGGCTTTAGTCCTCTACAACACGCTCACTCGCACGAAAGAAGCTTTTGTTCCGATCGAAGAAGGCCGCGTGAAGATGTACAATTGCGGGCCGACGGTCTACGACTTCGCGCACATCGGCAACCTGCGGAGCTATGTCTTCGCGGACATTTTGAAGCGCACGCTCGCCGCGAACGGCTACGAAGTGGAGCAGATCGTGAATATCACCGACATCGGGCATCTTTCGAGCGACGCGGATTCCGGCGAAGACAAGATGATGAAAGCGCTCTTGCGCGAAGGCAAGCCGATGACGCTACTTGCCATGCGCGAAGTCGCCGATTTTTATTTCAAAAAATATCTGGAAGACCGGAGCGCGCTCAACATATTGCCGGCGCAAGAATTTCCGTTCGCGAGCGATCATGTCGCGGAAGACATCGCGATGGTCGAGAATCTGACGGCGAAAGGATTCACCTACAAGACTTCCGACGGCATCTATTTCGACACGAGCAACGTTCCTGACTACGGCAAGCTCTCCGGCGGCGCAAGCGAAACGGAAAATCTCGAATCGCGCATCGGAGAAAATTCCGAGAAGAAGAATCCGCGCGATTTCGCGGTTTGGAAATTCTCAAAAGACGAAGGGCTCGGCTATGATGCGCCTTTCGGCGTTGGTTTCCCCGGCTGGCACATCGAATGTTCCGCGCTCATCCTGAAATTCCTCGGAAAAACGATCGATATCCACACCGGCGGCATCGACCATATCGCCGTCCATCATACGAACGAAATCGCGCAATCCGAATCCGCAAACGGCGCGCCGCTCGCGCATTTTTGGCTCCACAACGAATTCATCACCGTACGGACGACGACAGAGAATGAAAAAATGGCGAAGTCCGGCGGGAATTTCATCACGCTCAATACCGTACGCGAACACAATATCGATCCGATTGCGTATCGCTTCTGGCTTCTCATGGGGCATTACCGGAGCCAGCTTCATTTCAACTGGGACGCGCTCGCCGGAACGCATTCCGCACAGAAACGCCTTTACGCGCTCGCACGCGGACTCGACGGCGCTCCGGCCGCGGAGGCCGACAAAGATTCGATGGAAAAATTCATGAATTTCATGAACGACGATCTGGACACGCCGCGCGCGCTTACCGTGCTCTGGTATGTCGTCAAGGACGAAACCATGTCGGCCGGCGTGCGCAAAGCGACAATCATCGAAATGGACAAGATTTTGGGGCTCGGACTCGACAATCCGCCGGCAATCTCGATTCCGGAGAATATAATTTCGATAGCCGACCTGCGCCTGAAAGCGCGCGCGGAAAAGAATTTCGAGGAATCCGATCGCCTGCGCGACGAAGCTCTCGCGCAGGGCTACATCATTTCCGACACGGAGAGCGGATATTCGATCGAGCCGAAGTAGTTTGGATTTTGAACAGTCTTTAGAGAAACACAACAAAGCAGGATTTTGCCTTCGGCAAAATCCTGCTTTGTTGTGTTTAAACCAAATGAATTTTCCAGCATTAAAAAATCCCCCGCTCGCGCGAGGGATTTTTTGTTGAATCGAAATTACATCTGCGGGCGAGGGCCGTTGTTCATGCCGCTTGGCATCGAAGGCATGCCTTTCCCTCCGGAAAACGAAAGTCCGAGAAGAATGACGCCCAAAATGACATGCAGCCAGTTGTCTGCGCTGTTGACCGCGATCAACCCGAGCACATTGCCCATGCCGTCGGAACCGACTGCGAGGAATCCGAGGATTGCAACCAAGAGGTAGACAATACCGAAGATCTTGAGCCAGCGACGAGCACCGTCCTCTTTTTTCGCCATCATAATCAAGATCACGCCGATAACGATGTGAACCAGATTATGCAACGCGTTCGCTTCGAACATGCCGCTACCGCCGACGATCGGATTCGGAATGAATCCGAGCACGCCGATAATGACAAAAACGATACCGAGGACTTTTGCAAGTTTTTGTGACATATAAATGTGTGTAAATGAGTATAGTACTCTTTCGACCACGGTTATAGTATACCGCGTTTGGCAATCAAAACGCCAACGAGAAATACACAGCTAGCCTGTGTATTCCGAAAGCTCCACGGAGAAAGTCGAACCAAGATCCTTTCCGGCGGAATCGATCCAAATGCGCCCTTTGTGCGCCTCGACGATCTGTTTTGCCAGATAAAGCCCGAGGCCGGAGCCGCCGGTGTTGACCTTGCCGCCGTCGCCGCGGGAGAATTTTTGGAAAAGTTGCGCTTTGATTTCCGGCGTCATGCCCATGCCCGTGTCGCGAATCGCGATCAATATCGATTTTGCGTGCGGCTTCGTCACCGAAACGGTAACGGAACCCTCTTTCGTATACTTGATGGAATTGTCGATGAGATTGATGAAGACTTGGCGCAATTTTTCTTCGTCGCCGTTCACTTTGTAAGTGTCTTTCTCGTCGCAGACGAATTCGACTTTCAATCCCTTGCCTTGCGCGACGATCGCCTGATTCGTGGCGATTTCTTTGCAGACTTTCGCGACATCGAACGGCGCCATTTCGTATTTCATGCCGCCTTGTTCGATCTTCGAGACATTCAGGAGGTCTTCGACGACTTTCGTGAGATGCTGGGTCGACTGGAAAACGCGATCGATGATTTCGCGCGTGTTGCCGGCAAGCGAACCGTAATCCCCTTCAAGAAGCATCGAGGTGTATCCCTTGATCGCGGTCAGCGGCGAGCGGAGCTGATGGCTCGCGAGCGACAAAAACTCCGTCTTCAGCTTATCAAGCGATTTCAACTTTTCATTGGCGATGGCTAATTCTGTGGTTAAGACTTCCAGTTTTTCTCTCTGATCTATTTCTTTTTTTACAGAACGAATAAGCGAACGGCCCACGAATACCAAAAGAACAAGAGAACCAGCTATGACAAGTCTTATATTATTTATATTCCTAATGAGCAAAGTGGACGCTGTCATAAAACCAAGAACTACCACAAGCATTTGGGTCTGAAAGATCTTTATGTTGAATGTACGATATTTAACAACATGATTCGCCAATAACATTGCAAATATAGGCATACCAAGAAGTCCGACTTGTGATGTCACCCAATCTTCGGTTGCGCTACCAAATATATTCCCAGAAGCAAAGGCGATCAAAAAAAGAATGACACCAATAGCAAATGAGCGTATCTTCTTTTTTCGTGTGATCGAAGAGGTGTTTCTGAAAGATTTTATGCTTAAAACAATAATCGCAACCACGCAGGAAATCTCTATGATGTATGTGTAGTAAGAATAGAAATTTTCAATAGGGATGCAGTTTTGAAGATCAAATCCGAGAAGCGAGTATGTAGTTGGAGTAATGAAAATTAAAGGAAGATAAATCAGAAAAAACAACATTTGAGCTCTAGAAGGAATTTCTTTTTCATCGTTTATAAAAGTGTACACAAGTGAAAGCATCCCGACATATACAAGCGGTTCTAGGAGTATCTGTATCGCCCATAGAAACATTATAAGATCACTTCGATTTGTGGCCCATATCATTACATTTGCAAAAACCCAATATATGAAAGGAAGAAGAGTTAAAGCAAGTGTTCTGTTTAATCTTTGTTTCCACCCATGAGAAAGAACGAAAATCGCAATCAGTATTGAGAGAATAAGTGCGGGTATGTGCGTGAAATAAATAAAATGCGGAACATTTTGAGAAATAATGAGAAAACGCGCCGGTTCTAGATTGCAAAGAGAAGCTAATATATGAGTCATAGATTATTTTAATCCAAAATTAAATATCAATCTTGAAAAAATCAAAACCCTTCCCGAAAGAATAAGATAATTTAAATTTTAGACTGTCGCCAATTTTTAAATTTTGTGGATTTATCGGTAACAAAATAGGAGCATTTAGTGCCTCAGTATCCTCGATGATTGCCCCACTAGGAAAATGAGTTTTGCCTCTTATAATCAACCCATTTACCTCGCCGTCCCCTATGATCTTCAGAGATGTCTCTAAGATTGTTTCCATGGAATTTATTTTATTTAAAAATACCGTTGAAACCTCTTTATTTTCGGACATATTTTGTATTTGAAAATCAGACCAATCATGCCATTTCCACAGATGCACAGGAAAATCAAAAGAAACCCCATGTTGTTTGTTGTTATAAGAAACAAGTTCCATAGACATGCTTTGTTTGGAAGGCAAAAAAATCGTATTTTCATCAACAACCCCTTGCTCTTGGAGGTTGTTCATAGCTTCGACTTGATGTTCCTCAACAAGCCCAGTAGTAAGCATTTCAGCTATTACAACATCGAAATGAAGTCCGGAAAGAGATAGTGTTCTTGCGTCTCCATGCAGAATTTCAATTACTGAGTTGAATTTATTCAAATCTATATTTTTTTGCGCAATAGCAGCCACGAAAGGATCGTATTCTATAGCGTAAACCTTTTTTGCTCCGCACCTAGCTGCAATCAAGGCAAGAACACCGGAACCTGTTCCGATGTCCAAAACTGTCTTTTCAGAAAGATTTTGAATACCCGAAATCTCCTGTTCGAAAGCTTGAGTACGTTCTTTATCAACAAGACATTGTCCTACAAAGTCAATCGAGCTAAAAGCTTCTCCATTTATCATATCTATCTTTTATACCATAAAAATGGTTTAAGAGCTAACAGAGCAATCAATGTATTTGCAAGAAACATATATGTCGGGTAGAGAAGAAAGAGAAAAGTCAGCTTTGTGATTGTGAACAGATTAAACCACGAAGCAACTGCTGTAAGAATCCACGAAAAGGCGTTCTCTGTTTTTGGAAATTTATATGACTTTACAATTGTAGGAATTGCACCGAAAAAATCTATTATTACATTGATAATGAGAGCGACTCCTGCTGAACTAAAAACCCACCATAAGAACAAACTGAATACCGCACCGATCAGACAAATTTTATCCAAAAATGACCATTTTTTTACACCATAACGAAAGGACAGGATCATGATGATTATTTGCCCGGCCGTATACCCTATTGGTAGCCAAAGCTCATTTCTGGCTCCGCTTGCATAGTAGCTTGCTATTATGATAAGCCCTGAAAAAGACCATATAATCCAAGTAATACGATTAGGGATAGTATTCTTTTTAAGAATCGAAATGATATACGGTATAAGAGCCGCGAGAGATATAGTGGCTGAAATTATTCCGGCGGTTTCTCCTGATAGTCTCATATATTAATTACTGCTATTTTGGGAAGAATCGTTCGTATTTTGGACCATATAATTTTTCAAAACCATATACCGATAATACGTTGCTCCAATAGAAGCAATTATTAATAGAATAAAAACTATGAAAACGATTTTTGTTTTTTTGGTCATATGATAATTTATCCATTAATATATTCTGACCTTAGAAATTCTTTTATAATAACATAAGGTATTGTTGCCGTTGAAGGAGATTTTGAATGAGGTAGACCACTGCTTTCGTCAAAGACAAACTCAACACCATTTAGTTTCATTTTAAACGGTATATTAGTAAAGACTTCGGGTTTAAGTACATAATTTTGGTAGATTGAATCTTTATGAAAATCATAATAATCTTCTGACGATGAATCTACTCCGTAAACAAAAATTGGCATATCACGCATTATGTTAATAATATTTGAAGGATAATTGGCTACAGCAGATGAGTTTAAAATATCTAAAAAAGAATATTGTTTTCCTTTGTTGTCTACTGTAATCGAGCTGAATGTCAAAAAAGAATGAACTGACTGATCGTCATAATAATCTTGTATTAATAAGTGAGTAACAAAATGCTCGCTTGCAGAACGGGAATAGCCAAATCCGATTGAACAATTGTCTGGAGATTCCTTTTTATTGCAACTTGAATCTATAAATGATTTCTTCATGTATTCTTTAACCATGTCTATACCAGGAATTTTTTCATTATCTACATACGAAGGAACCAAATCGACATCTTCTATTTTGTTTATATAAAAATCATTCCTGTCTAAGATGAATCTGGATAAATCCGTGCTCGTTTCTTTTTTTTCGACTGATTTCGAATTTATATTATTATCTTGATTATTAATCTCGCTATTATTGTGACCTTTTAAATACGGCCAAGAAACAAACCCGATGGTCAGTATTCCTATTATTGCAACTATTTCTTGTATATATTTTTTCATTTCCGATTTTCTTTAAAATTATCTCCGCTGAATTTCGAGCCCAAGTCCATCGTTCGTTCCGGCTTCCCGTCACCATCCGTGTCTATAGAAACACTAACCTTGTTCTTAGACGAAGGATTTTTGAGTAGATTATATGTGTGAATTTCACCTTTTTTAATAGGTATCTTTTCTCCGCTTACGAAAAGCTCTTTATCTCCGTTGAATATATCTATGTCTATACCATAATAAGGACCGGTCCCCGTGCCAACGACTTGATATGAGTATACATCTTTAGGAAAAAGAATCAGAGCCCTTTCGGATTGTGCGTCGTAGTAAGAATTTTCTATATTCGAGAAATCTTTTCCGTCTATGAGGCCGGTAATATTCCCCTTCGAATCTCTGATGCGAAGCTCAACTGGGCTGTGTACGCGTATTTCTTGTCTATAAACATCAGCAACAGCCAGTTTTTCTATTAGCTGGTCCTGATTCGCGTATGTATAGCCAGGAAAATGCGTTGAGAGAGCAGCAAGGCTTTGAGAAACCCAAAGCATATATTGGACAGAGGTGTTCATGATCGCTCCGTTATATCCCCAAACAGCTTTTACCCTTTTTAAATCATTGCATGTATAAGTTAGCCCACCGATTATAACGCTATTACTGCATGGATGATTATAGACTGTTCCATACTTGGTTCTGAATATACCCAATCCATCTTTTACATTTGCGTATATAGATTGTTTTGTGTTTCCATATTGCTTGTATTTAACGTTTAGAGGATTGTGATCGTAAAAATCATATTTTTTGAGTAATCCATTTTTGGTTCCTGTGTGTATATGACATTTTTCGTATTCATTCGTTGCTATTTCTTTACATTTTTTCAATTTGACATCACTTAGAATTCCTCGCGGGTCATTAGAATTTTGTAAATAACCGTTAATTATGCCTTCATGTTTATGAGCATCTGTTGTTACTTGCATAATCCCATGTCCATAGTCGTACCAAACAATTTTATTGTCAAAATCTGATTCTTCAATATAACCTATTGCCATAATTAATTCTTTTGGAAATAAATAAGTCACAAGATCAGATAATTTAAGGGATGAATGATCGTCGCTGGAATACAATGAATGTATAGTATCGATATTTGAAAAATAATGTTCAACGGCATCTACAAAGGTTTGTCTGCGTGAGTTAAAGTGTGCCTGATCAATGACTGGATTATTTGTATCGGGGTCCATTGAATTTACAGCCACCCCCTGATAACTCCCCTGTTGTCCAGAATCATACGGCAAATATATCGTGAGTCCGGATTGCGACGCCGCCGGCATCCACATGACGGAGCCGTCGGTCTTGTCGATCACACGAAACCAGAGGTAGCCGTTGTTGAAAATTGAATTCCCTTGCGCGTCGGTTTTTGCATCCACATACACCACCCAATCGTTCGGCAATGTTTTCACTAGGGTGCTCGCGGTGTTGGCCTGTTCATAGAGCGACATCACGCCGTTAGGCGCATTTTTTATCCGCGCGTAATAATTCGCCGGCGTCGAAGAAACCAGTTGTGAAGAAATCCACGGCGTAAAATCTATTCCGTCGGACACCGCATTGCCCAAGCCGCTCGGATTCGAAGCCGGATTGTACGGCCCGCTCGAATCTCCCCACCAATTATTTTCCAGATTGAAAAATTGATTCGAATAACTGGTCATCGCGCCATACGATGTATTTCCGTATATGGAATTGTTCGCGATTGAAAGCACCGGATTATCGGAGAGAATTTGTATCCCGTATCCGTTATTCGTAATAGTATTTCCGCTCATTGTGACAGTATCTGGGGCAAAAAAATGCTGTGGGTCACCATTTTCGCTCACCCCTGTACCCAAAAAATTTTTGATCGTGTTGCCGATCAGAGAGAGCGTCCCATGCTGTGCAACAAAAATTCCATCTGATACCCCGCCGGAAAAAAGACTGTTCGTCGCGGAAAATGATGAATCATCAAATACATATGCCGCCTTTGAATTCGAACTGATGATGTTTTCTACGGAAGAATTATTGAAAATAACAGAACTGCTAAGAGTGCTTACAATTCCCCAAAGGAGCTCAAAACCCGGTTGGGCAATATTCGGATTCACATGCATATCTTCCGCGCTCACGCTTGAATGATCTGCTGCGTAGATTCCGTATGTGACATTGTTGCAAGTAACATGCGATATAGAAGCTGAGCTTTGGGTTATGAAAAAACATGAGTTCCCGTTGGCGCTTAGGTTTAGATTTGATGCTGTAACATGCGAATTATTCCAAGCATAAACCGGCTCGGACCAAGCATGAAATGTGGAGTCAGAAATTGAAATCGTACTATTGTTCGCCGCAATTCCTTCGGACAACGGAAGATCTATATGAGAGAGATTTGGGCCAATTGAGTTTAAATATGCGACGGGAAGATTCGAATTTTCGAAATTGATATATGAAAGCGTGTTTGTGTTCACTGTATTCAGAAAAGTTATTCCTGCCCACGAATGGATACCATTATTATATAATCCCGTAAAATTTATAGGGTTATTTGCAGTTCCTGATGCGAACAACGACCCGTACACTCCGATGCCGGCATAATTATTTTCATCAAACTGCACCGTAACGCCCGGATCGATGACAAGCGAAACGCCTTGCGCCACCGTGATCGGCATAAGGACGATATACGGCGAGCCGGCGATATCCCAAAGCGTGTTTGAAGTGATGTCCGTTGTGATGATGGTCGAAGCGAATGCTTTGTGCGAAAAAGAAAACGCGCTCAAGCATACAAGCAGAGCAAAAGCGATCCGCAACTGAAATCTTCCCATGTCCAAAGTATACCTCGTAAAATAAGCACCGTATAAAAAAGAAATCCTTTGTGTGGAAAAGTCAAAAATAGCCGCAGAAAATTTCGGCATAAGCCGAAATTTTCTGCGATGACCTGCTAAAAAAATCTTAAGCCTCCAAAAGCGGTATGACGCGCGGGGTGCCGAGCGCGGAGATGAATGTTGAGAGGCGCGGACCGGTGTCGGCGGAAATCAGGAGGTTGTAGACATCCTTGAAGAATGCGCGCTGGCGGAGGGCGTTCTCTTTCTGCTCGAGCGATTCGTCTTTCGGCAGAGCATAAATGAATTTTTCAAGCTCTTCGACGGACGAAATGCCGTTTTTCAATTTTTCGACGAGCTTTTTGAGATAGTCGCGCGTTTCCGGCGCAAGCGTTGCGGCGTACTCTCTGTTCGGATTTTCGCGGACGACGATCATTTGTTCGGGATTGTAAATCTCGAGCCACGCTTTCGCCTTCTTCAAACGGACGGCTATGGAGTCGCGATCATAATCGAGATCCGATTTTGCGAGCAAGTCCGCCAATTTTTCCGCGTCGAATTGCACGATCTGTCCGAAAGCGACGGCTTGGCGGAACGGGATCGGCTTCATATTTTTTTTCTCAAGCTTGCCCGTCGCATACTCGAGCGCGCGGGTTTCCGCACCGCCGAGCTTTCCTTCCGCCAACGATTCCCTCTCTTTGTCGTATTCATCATATTGGCGAAAAATTTCCGTGTCGAACGCGAGCGAAAACGCCTGATCCGGCGATTTGCGCATGTAGAGCCATTTCAAAAGCTCCGGCTCGTAGATTTCCAAGAGTTGCGCGGGAGAAACGGCGTTGCCTTTCGAACCCGACATTTTTCCCGCCGTACCTTGGATGCCCACGAATTTGTATTCGGCAAAAACCGGCGGCGTGCGGTCAAAAATCTTCTCGACGATCACCGTCGAGACATCATAGCTCGATCCCGGCGACGCATGATCGTGTCCGCCCGGCTCAAACACCACGCGCTCGAAGAGCCAGCGCATCGGCCAGTCTATTTTCCACGAGAGCTTCACGATGCGCTCTTTCGTGAAATCGATCGTCTCTTCTTTTTTCGTATCGAAGCATTTGTAGGTGATGGAATGCTCGCCGTCGTACGAAAGCACTCGCGTGTTGTCCGTGCCGGAAAAGCGCGAGTAGACGGAAATCGGATAATATTCTTCGACATATTTTTTCGGATCGATTCCCTTTTCGGATTTGCCTTTTTCGCTCATGAAGGAAAGCAGGATTTCCGCGATTTCTTTCCGCTTCTTGAGCGCGGAAATTATGTGCTCGTCGTATGCGCCATCCGCGTATTCTTTGTTCTGATAGCGATAGACTGTTTCAATATCCATTTCGCGAAGCGATTCTTCGAACGGCGTTTCGAATCGGCGCGCGTATGACGGGAGCGCGTTTTCCGGATCGGGAATGAGAGAGAGCGGCTTGCCGATGTGTTCCGCGAATGATTCGGGAATCCCCGCCGGCACTTTTCGGAAGCGGTCGAAATCGTCCCACGAAAAAAGCAATCGCGCTTTTTTCCCGCGGCGGATGAGCTCTTGTGCGACAACATACGATGTGATGACATCGCGAAAATTTCCGAAGTGCACGGTGCCCGACGGGCTGATGCCAGCGGCGCAGGTGTACATCTCTTCATCGGGAAACTGCTCGAGGACTTTGTCCGCAAGGACTTCGCCCCAGTGTCTCTCGCCTTTGTATTCTTTCGGATTGACTCGATTTGAAAATGGCATCTTCAAATAGTAGCAGAAATTAAGGAACATGTAACATTTGACAATTGACGTTTGACATAACACAGCAGGATTTTGCCGAAGGCAAAATCCTGCTTTGATGTTTTGTATTGCATCTTCCCTAGCTACGAGCTGCCAGCCCCCAGCTACTACATTCCTTCCTTCCTCAATTCCTCCACCGCCTGTCGCGCCTGTTTCGAAAGTTTCTTCGGCATGGAAATCAAGATGCGCGCATGGATGTCGCCGCGACGGCCGCGCGCGTACGGCACGCCTTTGTCGCGGATGCGCAATATCTCGCCGTGCGTGATGCCTTCCGGAATCTTGATCGTCACATTTCCGTCGAGCGTTTCGATCGTGTATTCCGCGCCCAAAAGCGCGTCGGAAAGCTTGACCGAGAGATCAAGCATGAGATTGTGCCCGTCGCGCTTGAAGCGCGGGTGCGATTCGACATTTATCTTTATATAGAGATCTCCCGCTTGCGCGCCATGCCCGAGCGCTTCGCCCATGCCTTGCAAACGGATCATCTCGCCGTTTGCAATGCCGGCCGGAATCGCCACCATGATCTCCTCTTGTCTCTTGTGAACGCCCGCGCCGCGGCAGGTCTGGCATTTTTCCGTCGGCACCGAACCGGAACCGAAACATTCGTCGCATGTCCGAGTGCTCGAAATCGTTCCCAATATCGATCGGCGCATTTCTCGGATCTGGCCTTGGCCGTTGCACTTCTTGCACTTTTCTGTTTTCGTGCCGGGCTTCGCGCCGTTGCCTTTGCATGTTTCGCAGAGAGATTGCTTCGTGATGAGAATCGGACGCTCGACGCCGAAAATGGATTCTTTGAAAGAGATGGAAAGCTCGGTGGAAATGTCTCGGCCGCGCTTCATTTCTTGGCGCGACGATCTGCCGCCGAAAAAATCTGAAAAGATGTCGCCAAGATCGCCCATGTCGCCGAAGTCCCCCGTGAAGCCGCCTTGCGAGAAATCAAAACCGAATCCGCCGGCGCCGAAGCCGCCGCCCGCGTTTCCCCCGCCCGCGTTCGCATACGCGTGGCCGAATTGGTCGTACTGCGCGCGCTTGCCGTCGTCGGAGAGCGTCTGATACGCCTCGTTCACTTCCTTGAATTTCGAATCGTCGCCCTTGTTCTTGTCGGGATGGTATTTGTGCGCGAGCTTATGGAACGCTTTTTTTATTTCGTCCTTGGAGGCGTTTTTCTGCACGCCAAGGACTTCGTAATAATCGTGTTTTGACATAGATATCTATTGAAGCAAATAAACGGATTAGATTAAAGCTTTTTCTTTTTTTAGAATTTTTCTCTTGTTCGCGATTCCGCGATTGTATCCGCCGAGCCCGCCGTCGCTTTGCACGACGCGATGACACGGAATCTTCGGATCAAAATTCGTACGCAAGACCGCGCCGACGGCGCGAGCGGCACGCGGATTCCCCGCACGCTTCGCGACTTCTTTGTATGTCATCGTCTTCCCGCGCGGAATCTTCCCGACGACCGCAAAAACTTTTTCCCTGAAGCTCATCATGCTCATTTCGCGATATCCGCCACATCTTTCAATATATGAAGCGCGTGATTCGCCGGATCGACTTTCGGATAGACTTTGAGAATCGTCCCGTCTTTGCCCACGAGATACGAGATGCGCTTCGTGCTGCCCGCCGCATTTTTTGCGCCATACGCCCCGATCGTCTCTTTTTTCGGATCGGAGAGAAGTGTGAACGGCAATCCGTACTTCGCGCGGAATTTCTTGTGGCTCTCGCTCGTGTCGGAAGAAATCCCGAGCACCGCTACGCCCATTTTCTCGAAATCGCCGTATGCCTCCGCTATCATGCACGCCTCTTTCGTACAGCCCGGCGTATCGTCTTTCGGATAGAAATAGACGAGGACATACGAGCCGAGAAAATCAGAAAGCGCTCGCGCCGTGCCGTCCTGATCCGGCAGAGCGAAATTCGGAGCTTTGGTGTTTTGTTCCAGCATATTTCCAGTATAACCCACTTCAGTTATCGGCGCTATTTCTCAAAAGTTTTGCGAATTCTTTCTGCACTTTCGCGACTTTCGGCGAAACGACGATCTGACAATACGCGCGCTCGGGATTTTTTGCGAAATAATCGCGGTGCTCCGCTTCGGCGGGATAAAATTCGCCGAGCTCCGCGATTTCCGTCACAACTTTCCCGCCTTCTTCCGAAGAAGCGTCGATTTCCACAATCATTTTTTCTGCTTCAACCTTCTGTTCTGGAGTCGTATAGAAAATCGCCGAGCGATACTCTGTGCCGACATCATTTCCTTGCCGATTGAGCGTCGTCGGATCATGCGTCGCAAAAAATACCGTAAGAAGATCGCGCAACCCTACCTCGGCCGGATCATAGTCGATCTTCGTCGCTTCCGCATGTCCCGTCGTGCCGGTGCAGACTTCTTCGTATGTCGGATTTTTTGTCGTTCCGCCGGTGTAGCCGGGTTCGACGGATTTCACTCCGCGAAGCATCTTGAAAACGGCCTCGGTGCACCAGAAGCACCCGCCTGCAAAAATTATGGTTTCGATTTTCGATGTAGTGTTACCCATAATAGGAAGCGGTAAATGTTACCGTCCGCCCCGCGCCATAGGCGCGGGGCGAGAAATTACTTTATTCTTTCGGAGCTTCTCCCTCTTTCACTTCCGCATCTTTGATTTCCGGCTCGTTCGGATCAGGATTCGGTGCCGCGTTCGGATTGGGCTCCGCGCCTGCTTTCGCCATCGCCTCCCCGATCTTCTGCATTTCGGCCGACAATGCTTCCGTCGCCGTCTTCACGGTATTCATGTCCGTGCTATCCTTGGCCGTTTTCAAGAGCGCGATTTTTTCTTCGACACCGGCTTTGAGCGCCGCGTCCACCTTGTCGCCAAAATCTTTGAGTGATTTCTCCGCCGTAAAGATCATCATCTCGGCCGTGTTCTTCACATCTGCCATTTCTTTTTTCTTTGCATCTTCTTCGGCGTGCAGTTCGGCGTCTTTCTGCATCTTTTCGATGTCTTCTTTCGAGAGTCCGGAGCCCGCTTCGATGCGGATGGACTGCGTCTTGCCGGAAGCCTTGTCTTTGGCCGTCACGTTCAAGATGCCATTCGCGTCCACGTCAAAAGTGACTTCCACCTGTGGCATGCCGCGCGGTGCCGGCGGAATGCCGTCCAAAATGAATCGTCCGAGCGATTTGTTGTCGGAGGCCATCGGGCGTTCGCCTTGCGTGATGTGGATTTCTACCGAAGTCTGATTGTCGGCCGCCGTAGAAAATACTTGCGATTTGGAAGACGGAATGGTCGTGTTGCGTTCGATGAGCTTGGTTGCCACGCCACCGAGTGTTTCGATGCCGAGCGAGAGCGGAATGACGTCGAGGAGCAAGACATCGCGCACATCGCCGCGAAGCACGCCGCCTTGCACGGCCGCGCCGAGTGCCACGACTTCGTCCGGATTGATGGAGAGATTGGGCGCCTTTCCGCCGAAAAGCTTCTTCACTTCTTCCACGATCTTCGGCATGCGAGTTTGTCCGCCGACCATGATGATTTCGTTGATGTCGGCCATCTTGAACGGCGAGGCTTCCATCGTGCGCTTGGTGATCTCGATCGAGCGCATGACGAATTCATCGGCCAGCGATTCGAGCTGTGCGCGCGTCATCTTTATCAAAAGGTGCTGTGGTCCTGAAGCAGTCGAGGTGATGAACGGAATGTTGATTTCTGTTTCGACTGCAGTTGAGAGCTCGATCTTGGCCTTTTCTGCCGCCTCGTCCAAGCGCTGGAGCGCGAGCACATCGCCGCGCACATCCACGCCGGACTGTTTCTTGAATTCGTCGGCGATCCAGTTGATGATCTTGTGGTCGATGTCGCGTCCGCCCATGTGAGAGTCGCCGTCGGTGCTCTTTACTTCGATGACATCATCACCCACTTCGAGCACGGACACGTCGAAGGTGCCGCCGCCGAAGTCGTAGACGACGATCTTTTCATTTTTCTTTGAATTAAATCCGTACGCGAGCGCGGCCGCCGTCGGCTCGTTGATGATACGTTTTACGTCGAGTCCGGCAATAGCTCCCGCGTCCTTCGTCGCCTTTCTCTGCGCATCGTTGAAATATG
>CALRFC010000001.1 GCA_943356395.1 Candidatus Nomurabacteria bacterium | reverse complement strand
ATCTGGGCTGTTTCCCTTTTGACGAACGGAGCTTCGCCCCCGCCGTCTAACTGCCGCGTTTTTGACTTCTGGTATTCGGAGTTTGATAGATTTCGCGAGATTGCTCCCTGTCGAAATCTTCCAGTGCTCTACCCCCAAAAGGAACACGCGACGCTAACCCTAAAGCTATTTCGGAGAGAACCAGCTATTACCAGGTTCGATAAGCTTTTCACTCCAACCCACAAGTCATCCGAGAGTGTTGAACGGCTCACCGGTTCGGTCCTCCATCTATCTTTCGATAAACTTCAACCTGCTCATGGGTAGCTCACCTGGCTTCGGGTCTTATGCATACTACTTAATCGCGCTATTAACACTTGGTTTCCCTGCGGCTCCATCCGTTTATAAGACTTAGCCTCGCAATATGCATAAACTCGTTGGCTCATTCTTCAATAGGCACGCCGTGACGGGCGCATCGCGCAAAGCGCGATGCTGATATTTAAATATTTAAATATTGAAATATCGCATCACACACTGTGTGATGCGTCCGCTCCGACTCTTTGTAAGCATATGGTTTCAGATCTATTTCACTCCCCTTATCGGGGTTCTTTTCACCTTTCCCTCGCGGTACTAGTTCACTATCGGTTTTTGTATGTATTTAGCCTTACCGGTTAGTTCCGGTGGATTCCTCCGAGCTATTCGTGTCTCGAAGTACTCAAGAATGACGACCAAAGAGATATTTTATTTTCGCGTACGGGGCCATCACCCTCTATGGCGGCGCTTTCCAGCGCCTTCCGCTAACAAAATATTTTGTAACTCTTCTAGATAAATCTACATCGTCACCTTACAACCCTGCGCATCACGCTACGCGCGATGCTGATATTTAAATATTTAAATATCAGCATCACATGCAATGTGATGCGCAGTTTGGGCTCTTCCCTTTTCGCTCGCCGCTACTAGGAGAATAACAATTGTTTTCTTTTCCTCCGGGTACTGAAATGTTTTACTTCCCCGGGTGAGCGCGCGCTCTGCGCGCAATATTTAAATATTTAAATATTTAAACACTGTGTGCAAAGCACGCCATTGCGGTTTACGCAATGAGGTTTCCCCATTCGGACATCTTCGGATTAACGGTTGCTAGGCACCTCCCCGAAGCTTATCGCAGCCATACCACGTCCTTCATCGCCATACAAAACCAAGGCATCCACCATATGCTCTTACATTTCCTATTAGGAAATGTAAGAATCACCACCCGCGCATCACACACTGTGTGATGCGCGGGATTTACAATCATTTCGACACCGCTGCCTACTACTGATTGCAACATACGTTTGTCGCACTCCGTGCGAAATTTCTAAGTTCTAATTTCTAATTTCTAATGAAATGCGGAATTCCGCATCTACTTAGATATTAGTCATTGAGTATTAGTCATTCGTGTGAAGCACGACGATTTTTCCTGCCACTCCATCCTCCGAAAAGACCCCATGTCTAAACAAAGGTGGAGCGTATTTGGTTATCAATGGTCAGTCGTGCAGTCGTATTCTTAGAAAAACAGAGGCAGGTGCAGTTCGAGGCGCGAGCGAGGCTTGCGACCAAAATGTACGACTGTACATTGCGGGAGCAAACGAGCGAAGCAACAAAGAAATGCGCTGTCTATGTTTTTCTAACTAAAAAACCGCCTTTTGGGCGGAGAGTAAAACACCAGGTGGCGTTTATCTATTCCGCTTGGGTGTTTTGTTAGTATTCATATCGGCAGGGAGAGTATATAGGATGCCAATTTGGAAGTCAACCCCGCGGGGAATTCGGGCGATGGGGATATCTTTTGTAGGGAGACAGGTTCTAGGTTCTAGTTTCTAGGGGCTGGGAAAAATACCAGAAAATGCAAAAGAAAAACCCCGACTAGCGGGGTTTTAAAATTCAATTTCATTACTCTACTTCGACCTTCATCCACGCACAAACGGAGTCCTGATCCGGACGAAGAAAATGTCCGTATTCGGTTCCGAATTTGTGTGAATTGCCGGCAACCGGTTCGATGCAGAAATACGGAGAATTATTGTAATTCCTCCACAGCACGATTCTCGCATCCGGAACTTCCGCGAAGAGCCCGCCGAATTGCATTTTTATTTTCCGATCCATCTTTTCGCGGATAATCGTGATCGGCGACGCCATCGGGTATGACAACCCGTCCACAGACGAATCATTCCAGAAACCGATTCTCTCTTTTTCCAAACCATCTATCGCCACCCGCGACATCCGCGTATTTATGTACGGATGAAATGCCGGATTGATAGGAATTGATTTTCGCGCAACATCTTTGTTTCCCGAATGTGAGATTTTGATAACTTGCGCGAATCCTTTCTCAAGAAAGAAGAGTGTGCTGTCAAGTGAGAAAGAAAAAGGGAAAAACTTAGGAAAATCTCTTTCATTTGCATTGTACTCATAGTGAGACAAGATGAATTTGTAACTTTCGTCCGTATCCATTCCGTCTATGCGACAGAAATTGTCCTTCACATAAGCTGCGTACATCGAAGATCCGTAAGAAATCTGCACTGGTCTTTCTCTTAAAAAACCGTGCTTTTGAACTTTAAAATCTTGGGGATTTTTCTGACTTCCGAAATTCGGGAAGCAGATGTGGCTTCCGCCGCGGATTTTGAGTTCGTTGTTCTCTTTGAGCGCTTGCTGTGGGAAAAAGATGTGGTCGCCGTCGACTTGAAAGGATGTTATGTTCCCCCCGATCGAATCGACGCCGATGCTGACTGATTTGTTCGTGTATATCATTGTTAAGAATTTTCATTAAATTACCATAATATATGCTTGAATGTCAAACGGGAATTCAGGTTCTTGGTTCGCCGCCTGTACCGAACGGTACGTTCGGGCGGGTAGTTTTTAGGTTCTAGGAAAATACAAAAGGAGCGCGGCGTACGCCGCGTTCCTTTTGTATTGTATTTGAATTTTCTAGTCCCTAGCTACTAGCTACTAGCTACTTTTCTCTAATCTCTAGTGCGTCTCTGAACGAACCTTTTCGATGCACTTCGCTGCCGCATCCTTTCCGCCCAAACCGAAGGCGAGACCGCCCGCGATCGCGAGCATCGCAATGATGCCGGTAAAGAGGATTTGCATGAATTGAGACGCGATGCCGAGCTCGGAGAGCGCAATGATCAAAGCGAAGATCCAGATCGCATACTTCACGATCGTGCCGAGAAGCTTTGCCGAGTGGACATTTGCCGCACGAGCCGAACCTTCGACGATCTTTCTCATCGCATCAGAAATGACTGTTGCGACGATAAGGACGAGAGAAGCTATAACGACCTGCGGGAGATACGAGAGAACGACTTCGCGAAGGAAGCTGTTGACTTGCGTAAGCCCTACGATTTCAAGCGCTGTCATCAGGAAAACGACGATGACAAACCACTTTACGAGTCCGCCCAAGAATCCTCCGACGGAAAAATGGAATCCCGCCTTTTCAAACATCTTGTCTGCGCCCGCGCTCTTGAAGAGCGAGTCGATCTTAAGCGCCGTGATTGCCTGATCGATGACGCGACCGATCACCGAAGCGATGACCCATCCGATGATAAAAATAACGACCGCAACGATGAGATTCGGGACAAAACTGACGAAACCCCACCAAAGATTCTGGAGTGATGCGCCAAGAACTTCTCCCCATGTTTGTAATAACATAGTATGAAATGTGCCCTTAAAACGGGCAGTGCCGTTTCGAAACGGCTTACGATTACTGATAATTGTGACAGTTTGGCCGCCGAAACAGCCAACCATAGTCTGAAACCATTATACCAGTTTTCGGGAGTGGAAAGGGACGGGTGTGGAAAAGCCATAAATATAGTAAGTAGTTGGTAGAAAGTAGAAAATAGTAAAGAATGCAAAAAACTCCAAAATTCCTATTTACTACTAACTATTTTCTACTTTCTGTCCTACTCCCTCACCTTATTCGCCACTCCAACGGCATTGATCACTTTCTCATGCGGAAAATCGAGCACATCGCAGACCAGCTTGTCGTACATGTCACGGCGGTAGAGGAAATCGGAAGTCTCAAACATCGCGTACGAGAGCTCCTTGCCGATCTCAGCTTCGAGATTCTTGATGTAGCTGTCGACCGCACGGCGCTTCAGATTGTCGCCGACGACGAGAAGATCGAGCCGGCTCTCCGGATCGTGCGTGAAGACGCCGGCGACGATGAGGAGCTTCACGCGTCCGGCTTTCTTGAAATTCTTGGCGAGCGTCTCATGCTTGATGAAAGCCGCATCGATCAAAAGCTCGCGCAGAGAATCGCCGTAGCTGAAATTCTGATCCAAGACGAAACCCGCGCCCGAAGAAGCCGCTTTTTTCTTTTTTCCGGAACGCCGCTTGGCCGGCGGATTTTTCTTCGAGAGCGCCTTGCGCTTGATGAATTTTGCGGAAATGAGCAACGAGAGCTCTTTGCGGAGCGTCCCCATGGCGACTTTGCTCCTCGATGAAATGCTTTTTGTGTTGAAAACTGTGTTCGGATTCAAGAGGAAAAGACGCATGATTTTCACGCGAGCGGTCGAATTGAAGAGTTTTCCGAGAGTTTCCATGGGTGAGGTTATAGCGTATAGCTTACCCGCCCGACTGAACAGTGTCAATCATTCAGTCGTTCGGGCGGGTAGCGTATAGAAAAAAATGCAAGTCTTGCCATTTGGCATTTTTGGGTACAAAAAACCCCCGAAATTTTCAGGGATTTTTTGTTTTGAATCTCTAATTTACTTAAGCTCAACTTGGCCACATGTTCTCTACTCGCCGTCGCTCGCAGAGCCATGCGTTCCTTACAGGAACTGTACACCTTTCGCATTTTGAGTACAAAACGCTCAAGGTCTTGCGACGCTCCAAGTATTCGCGTCTCACCCGCCTCACTTCCGCGCACTGCTGTGCGCGGCCTTCGGGCGTTCCGGCCGTAAAGTCCCTTAAAATAACTTTGTTATTTTAAGTCGACTTGTCACGCATAAATTCTTGCTAGAATTTTGCCTGACCACGCCTCGGCTCGACAGCCTCCGGCCGAAAGTTGAGCTATTTAAGCTCAACTTTCCCTCCCGCTTCCTCTATCTTTTTCTTGAGTTCTTCCGCTTCGGCTTTCTTCATTCCCTCTTTGAGGGTTGCCGGCGCGCCATCGACGAGATCTTTTGCTTCCTTGAGTCCGAGTCCGAGAGCTTCCTTGACTGCCTTCATCACGGCGATTTTTTGTTCGCCTGCGGCAGAAAGGACGACCGTGTAGCTGTCTTTTTCTTCAGCGGCAGGGCCCGCGGCTGCGGCGGCCGGACCGGCAACGGCTGCGGCCGAAACGCCGAATTTTTCTTCAAACACTTTCACGAGCTCATGAAGATCAAGCACGGACATTTCTTCGATCTTCGAAACGATGTCCTTGAACTTCGCAGGAACTTCCACATTTTTATTTTCTTCCATAATATTTTAGGCACTAGGCTACTAGGCGTTAGGCATTAGCATTTTTGCTAGAGCCTAGTGCCTAAAGCCTAGTTTATTATTTATAATTTACGCACTTTTCTTCCCAGCAACAGCATTGAGTCCGATGACCAATCGCTGAATGGGTGAGTTTATAATATTCACGAACATGCCGCGGAGCGTTTGGAGCGGAGGAATCGTCGCGATGGAAATCATCTGCGCCTTGTCCTGATACTTCCCGTCGAAAACGCCGCCGACGATCGAGATGTTGTCCTTGTGCGCGGATTGGAACGCATACACTTCGCGCGCCGCGGAGAGCGGGTCGGAAGATGCGGCGATCGCGATCTCGCCTTCCAGGTCCGGCAGAGAACCCTCGAATCCTTTCGTATCGAGCACGCGCTTCAGGAGCGTTTTCTTGGAAACCTTGTACGCGACATTCTCCTTGTCGAGCCCTCGGCGAAGCGCATTCGCGTCTTTGACCGTGAGCTTGTCGAATTTGACGAAGACGATTGATGCGGCGCTTTTGAGCATCGCCTCGATATCTTTTATCAATTGAGTTTTCTTTTCTTTTGTAATCATGAGATTTGTAGCGAAGCGGAAAATCTCACCCTGTTAAATACGATTTGAGCCTCTTGTAGATAAACTGCTTACCATGATATGTCTTAAAATATTTTTCACGATGTAGTGCATCGCTTTTAGACAAGCATGATTCGAAGTATATCAACTCAAGCGGTCGTCGATTCTTTGTTGACTCAACTTGACCTTTCTGATGTTGCTCAAATCGTAATTTTAAATCAGCGGTACACCCAACGTACAAATCGCTATCTTTCTTTGATCGCAATACGTATGTGTAATGATACCGCGACATGATTTAAAATTATTTAACAGGGTTATGGAAAATATATTCGCTTCACTCATTATTTTCCAATAAAAAATCGACCTTTCGGCCGTAGAGCGAACGCAAACATTTAACATTTAACAAGTGACATTTGACTTAAAATGCGTTTGCATTTCGGTCAATTGTCAAAAGTCAATTGTCAATTGTCTTTCATTCCTTTCCTCGGCGGGACCTCTGGGGATATTCCCCTGCCCGCTGTCTACGGTGAACAATGAGAGTATACATGAAAAGAAAATTCTGGCAAGCATGGCAACGCATAGAGCATAATATGGAACGCGTAACATAAAACATGAATCATAGAACATAAAAAAAACTGGCTGTCTGCCCGCCCGAACCCAGCCCGACAGAGTCGTTCTGGAGGGGACTGAAGTATTATTGTCGTTCAGTCGGGCGGGCTTTTTGCCCGCCCGGATGAATCCGTTCGGACAGGCTTCCAGCTTCTGAATCCGAATTTAAAAGCTAACAGCAGGAAGCAAGAAGCTGGAAGCTGATTCCCATTTGCATCGCGTATCTATCTCCCGTTCAAACTATTGATCCCGTTTGAGATGTTCGGCGCGCGGTCGCCGCCGTGCGTCCGCTCGTATGCGCTTATCACGAAAAGCACGAGAATGCCGAGCAATATCATGCCAATAAGCCCAAGAAGCATTTTGATGAAGTGTTTTGAGAACATAGATGTACATTATATTGCAGTTTCTGGATTCCTGCCAACCGCTCTTTTGTGTATACTGAAGCGATATGCGGCAATTGGTAGATTTCCTCTTCAAAAATACGAGCGTAAAACAGACAATAGCCAAAAACACATTCTGGCTGATAGCGGCTGAAATCGCTTCCAGACTCCTGAAGATGATGCTCGTCGTCTATGCCGCCCGCATCCTCGGAGCCGAAGGGTGGGGCGCTTTTTCGTATGCTCTTTCAATCGGTTCGATCCTCATGATTTTCTCGGACATCGGCATTGGCGGTTTGATCACACGCGAAGCTGTACAGCTGAAAGACGGCTACGCCTCGTTCATATCAACATCGCTCTTTTTAAAGAGTGCCATCTTGTGCGCAAGTATTCTTCTTGTTGTCTTGCTCGGTCCGCACATCTCGCACATTGCCGAAGCCCGTCCGCTTTTCGGCATGATTGCCATCATTCTCGTTTTCGACGCTTTGCGCGAAACCGGTTTCGCGGTCAACCGAGCGTTCGAAAAGATGGAGTGGGAAATCGTCGTCAAGATTTTGATGAGCGCCCTCACTCTTTGGTTTGGCATTATGCTTCTAAAAAGCGACCCCTCGCCGGAATCTTTTGCCCTCGCGTACGCGATCGGAAGCGCTCTTGGCTTTTTTCTGATAGCCATTGTCGTCCGCAAAAGATTTTTGCAAATCATATCGCGGATCGATCTGACGCTCCTTGGCACAGTCATAAAAACAACATGGCCGTTCGCCTTAATCACGCTCGTCGGCAGTATCATGGCAAATACCGATGTCGTCATGCTCGGCATCTGGAAAAATTCTGCTGAAATCGGCTTGTACGCATCCATGCAGCGCATACAACAATTTATTTTGATCATTCCTTCAATGATCGGCACGGCAAGCTTCCCGCTCATCTCGCGCTTGGCTCACACTGATAAGGGGCAACTCGGAAACATTTTTGAACGCACTCTCCGATTCATGTTCCTTATCGCGATTCCGATCGTCGTCGGGGGCATGCTCCTTTCAGGCAAGATTGTCGTCTTCACTTTCGGAGCCGCGTACGCCGGCGCGGCCCCGATTCTCTCCGCGCTTCTTCTCATGCTCCTCGTTTCCTTCCCCTTGATACTGCTTTCAAACGCCATCTTCGCGTTCGATAAGCAAAGAGAACTGGCTCGTGCGTATTTCTTCGGCGTCATCGCAAACATACTCGCCAATTTTTTTCTCATTCCAAAATTCGGCGCAGTCGGTTCCGCATGGGCAACAGTAGTTTCAACCGCGATCGTTACCTTTGTTGTTTGGCGAAAAGTAAATCGGGAAGCCAGTTTCCGAATCGTGACAGGCTTGAGGAAAATAATTATCGCCACGATATGCATGGCGACAGTCATCAGTGTTATAAATTATTTTGGCGGCAAACTTATCCTTACAATGCTTGCGGGCATGTTGGTTTACATTTTTTGCCTCATCCTCTTGCGCGAGCCGCTCTTGAAAGATATCCGAACCATTCTGCCAGAGCGTTAATTTTTTACTTGTGGAAGAATGAATATGTGTTAAGCTCGAAAGAGTAAAATTATGAAAAAAATAAGCGTTTGTATCCCCACATACGACATGCATGGCGAAGGAATCCCGTTTCTTGCGCGCAGTTTCGACATGCTTTCCGAGCAGACATTCAAAGATTTCGAAATCGTGGTCACGGATAATTCGGAAAACGATCACATAAAAAATCTGTGCGAGAATGACAAATACCGATTGTTGGATATAAAATACTTCAAGAATCCGCGCAAAGGGATAGCGCAGAATACCAATGAGGCGATCAAGAGGGCATCCGGAGAACTCATAAAAATATTGTATCAGGATGATTTTCTCGCACACCAAGATTCATTGCAGGAAATCGCGGATCATTTTTCCGGACAATGGCTCGTCACCGGGTGCAGAAGCGACAAAAGAACATGGAGGACATGGATAAAAGGGAGGAATCATTTGCCTGTTTATGACGATGAGAAGATACGCGTCGGAAAGAATACCATCGGTTCGCCATCCGTTCTCACGATAAAAAATGATGATCCCCTGCTCTTCGACGAAAATCTCACCTGGACGCTCGACTGCGATTATTATGCGAGACTGTATCAAAAATATGGCAAACCTACCATATTGAACGCGATAGGTGTCACAATCGGCGTTGGCAAGCATCAGACAACAAATCATCTTTCCGATAAAATGAAAAGGAAGGAGTACGATTATATGTTGCAAAAATATACTAAAATGCAATAATGCTTACTGCTTATATTATATAAAAACTATTATGATACCAGTATTAAAACCGACGATCGACGAACGGACTAAAAAAGAATTGTTGGAGGTGCTCGACAGTGGCTGGTGGGGATTCGGCCCAAAAACTCAAGAATTCGAACAAAGCTTTGCCAAATATGTTGGCGCGAAATATTGCATAGCCACGAATTCCGGCACATCGGCACTGGATTTGTGCCTGAAAGCACACAACATTACGGGCGGCGAACTTATCACGACGCCGATGACATTCGTCTCCGATGCCATTGTTGGAGAGTGGAATGACATGGATGTGACATTCGCGGACATCGATCCGAAAACTCTCTGCCTCGATCCGGATTCTCTGGTCATCACAGACAAGACAAAAGCGGTTATTACCGTTGATTCTCACGGGAGGTTGGCTGATGTATCCGGTATCCGAAAAAAATTCAAAGGACTCATCATTGAAGACGCCGCACATGCGATGTATACTCCCGGAGCGGGCAAAGATGCCGATATAACCGTGTGGTCTTTCCAAGCAGTAAAATCCATGCCCATGTGGGACGGCGGAGCTATTACGACGAATGACGAGGCGATTTATAAGAAGCTTCGCACGCTCACATGGCTCGGCGTAGAAAAATCCACTTACGATCGCGTCGACAAGAAAAAATATACTTGGGATTATGACATCACCCAAAGCCAAGGCATTAAGGCGTACATGACTGATGTGCAAGCCATTGTCGGACTCGGACAATTGCGCAGACTCGAAGAAACGAATGCCCGCCGTCGAGAAATTCAGGCCGCGTACAACGAGGCGTTTAAAAACATCCAAGAGATTAAGGTGCCTGAATACTCGCATACGGTCCAGTACTATACGATGTCATGCGAACGACGCGATGAGCTCTCGGAATTTCTGGCAGAGAACGGTATCGCCACTTCCGTCCATTTCAAGCCTCTCTCGGAGATGACATATTGGAAAAAAGCTGTGAAGCGACCGCTCCCGATTACCGATGCTGTGTGGCAGAAGCTTCTCTCGCTCCCTGTTCACAATGCGCTCACAGATGAGGAGATTAAGCATATTATCAAGACCGTACGAGATTTTTATACATCTGGAAAAAATTCCGAGAAAAATATTTCTTAAACAGCCGCTATGGCATAATCTTTTTTATGACGATATTAATCACCGGCGGCACTGGACGGCTCGCTGCAGAATTAAAGAAGCATCTTGAGGGCGAGTATGTGGGCATCGAACATTGGGATTTCATATGCGCAGATAATATCCCCAATAAAAAGTATGATCTAATAGTCCATATGGGCGCATACACGGATGTTGTCAAAGGGGAACGCGAGCGTAAGAAGTGTTTCGATACGAATGTTGTCGGCACATGGAACATGGTGGAAAGATACCGAGACACGCCCTTCGTCTATATCTCATCTGAATACTGCAAGGACCCCCTCGGTGTTTATGCTTTAACGAAGCAACTCGGCGAGGAAATAGTAAAAACTCATCCTAAACACTTGATTTTCCGTACATTTTTCAAACCAAATCCCTTTCCATTCCCTTTCGCCTATGGAGACCAGTATACTCAGGGGGATTATGTCGATGTGATCGCAAAAATCCTTGCGGAAAGAATCAAGGCATGGGACAGGATGACCAGTGACTTCCGATATCTAGGAACCGGTCGCAAAACCGTTCTCGACCTAGCAAAACGGACACGCCCGGATGTGCAAGAAAATAGTGTCGATGAATATAATGCGAAGATTGGCATGCTCCTAATCCCTAAAGACTATGAATGACCAAAAAACAAAGATACTGATCACAGGCGTCGCAGGACTTTTGGGCGCGCATTTTTCCAGACATCTTTTAGATAAGGGGTACGATGTGGTTGGGATAGACAATCTCTCCGGCGGATACGCGGATTATATGGACAAGAGATTGATTGTGGAAGAGAATTTTTACGACATTGATTTGGCAGACAAGAATGCGTTGGAAAAAATATTTTCCGAGCACAAGCCCGAATATGTATATCATTTTGCCGCCTATGCGGCGGAAGGCCTTTCGCCGTTCATTCGAAATTTCAATTATACGAACAACCTTATCTGCTCGGTCAATGTCATCAATGCATGCATAACGCATGGAACAAAAAAAATAATTTTTACATCTTCCATGGCGGTTTATGGTCACGGCACTCCTCCGTTCAAAGAAAATCAAACGCCGTCGCCCGCCGACCCGTATGGCATCGCAAAATATGCGGTGGAAATGGATCTCAAACAGGCATATGAACAGTTCGGCCTGAATTACAGCATCGTACGGCCTCATAATGTCATCGGCATCTATCAAAATATCTGGGATAAATACAGGAATGTCATCGGCATCTGGATTAGGAATGCCCTCGCCGGCGATCCTATATTGGTATACGGAGACGGAACGCAAAAAAGAGCTTTTTCCGATATCGCATTTTATCTGGAAGCATTTGAGAAATTGATGGAAGGCTTTGACGAAGAGATTTTCAACCTGGGCGCGGATCGCGAGTATGATTTGAATACCATAGCGGCATTAGTTCAGAAAATCGGGATCGAACACGGACACAACGCAGAGATAAAACATGTTGAAGGCAGGATGGAAGTCAAAGATGCGTATTGCGACCACGGCAAAGCGAAGAAACTTCTGGATTTCAAAGATAATACAGACATAGAATCGACTATTCGGGAAATGTTCGCTTGGGCACAGCAACAGCCAAAACGAGAATCGAAACAAATGGAATATGAAGTGGAAAAAAATATGTATAGTTTTTGGAAATGAAAACGCTCAACTTGCCAAATGTCACGCTTTGCGCGATCGCTTGCACGAAAGTGGAGGAAACGATTTCCGCGCTTAAAAAAAGCATGCGCGGCGTAGCGTATGCCGAAAGCATTCTCATCACGCACGAAAAATATTCGCTCGATGAATTCGGCATAAAAGTAATTGCCGTCGAAAAATTGGATTACAAAGGATACAATCATTTTGTGCTTTACAGATTGAAAGACTGCATACGGACCGATTTTGTGTTAATCGTACAAAACGACGGCTATGTGCTCCGGCCGAACAAATGGGATGACCGATTCTTCGAATATGATTACATCGGCGCACCATGGCCGAAAAATGCCCATTTTGACGAAACAGGAAGAAATATCCGTGTCGGCAATGGCGGCTTTTCTTTCCGAAGCAAGAAATTGTTGAATATACTAGCAAATCTAAATCTGCCATTCACCGACAATGGAACAGGTTTTTTTCATGAGGATGGCGTTTTGTGCGTATATTATCGCAAGACGCTTGAAGAAAACGGCATACTCTTCGCGCCGGTCGAGATCGCCTCGCTCTTCAGTAGAGAGCGCTGGTGCGACGATTCAGAAAAGTATCCCTTTGGTTTTCACAATAGCCGGAAGAATTTTATTGAATTCATGCGAAAGAAAATAACGAAATTTTTAAAAAAGAAGCTATGATCGTCACGGAATTATATAAAGGACAAGGATTGGGCAATCAGCTGGCGGTCTACATAACGACCAGAGTCATCGCGCTCGACCGCGGATATGATTTCGGCATCATGCATGGGGAACGCTTCAAGGGTGCGGATTTTTTGGATCTGGATTTCGGACGCGAAGTCTTGGGCGGCAGCGGCCCCGAGGGCGGTCCGCCGCGGACACTGCCGGAAGAGATCAGGCATTATTACTGCGAGAGGCGGGCCACTCATCCGGAAAACGGCGCCGATATCCGCCTGTACGACGAAGATCTGACAACCGTTCTCGACAGTACCAAGCTGGAAGGCCTCATGCAGGACGAACGCTACTTCGCGCACCGGAAAGGTGAGATTAAGCGGTGGCTCACGATCAAGAATGAATGTGATTGTCGCGATTACGCAGACGAAAATATATGCATCATCAATTTCCGCGGCGGAGAATACACGAGGCATCCGGAACTTTTCTTGTCGAAAAGATATTGGAACGATGCGATCAAGAACATGCGGAAGATCAATCCCCGCTTCCGTTTCGTCGTCATCACAGACGACACCTCTTCGGCACAGAGATTCTTTCCGGAACACGAAGTTTTCCATTTCAGTATCGCGAAAGATTATAGCATCATCAACAACGCTCATTATCTCATCCTGTCGAACTCAAGCTTCGCGTGGTTCCCAGCGTGGCTCAATGAAAACCTGAAATACTGCATCGCACCGAAGTATTGGGCGCGGCACAATATTTCCGACGGCTACTGGAGCATGGGGCAGAATCTCACTCGCGGATTCATGTATCAGGATCGGAATGGAAACTTGAGCGATTACGATTCGTGCATGAGTGAATTTAGCGAATATATGAAAAATCATGCGAAGTGGTTTTCAATTCCCAAAATAGAAAATAATTTTCTGGTCGTATCGAATTACAACAACGATGTGCGATGGGTGCCGGAATATACGGACAATTATATGATCTACGACCGAAGCGAGAACCCAATACTGCCTGAAAAAATAGATTTGAAAAAAGTTATCCAAGCCCCTAATATTGGATATAATTTGTATGATTACTTTACATTCATAATAGATAACTACGAGAATCTGCCCGACTGCACGATCTTCGTTAAAGGCAATATTTTCCCGCGTCATATGCGCCGCGAGGAGTTCGAGCGCGTGATGAACAGCGCTTCGTTCATGCCGCTCGTCGACAAGCGATTGCACCGCTTTCGCTTCCCGTTGTCCTTTTTCTCATCCCCGCCTGCCTCCGGCATTCGGGCAGGAAACATCTTCCATGAGATCAACACGAGCTGGTATCTGAAGCACTTCAAGAACACATATTTCAATTCCTACGGCCACTTTCTGCGATTTTTGTACAAGAATCCTACAATGCCGCTCTATGTGCCGTTCGCTCCGGGTGGCAATTACATCGTGCCGAAAGCCACGATTCTGAAAATACCGAAAATTGTCTACGAAAATCTGCGCCTGATCATTTCGCACGACCAACTTGCGGGCGAAGCGCATTTGGTCGAACGGGCGCTCTACACGCTCTGGACGAAAGACGGAGAACTCAACCCGGACATCCAAAAGCCGCTCGACGAGAATGGAATAAAGGAAATCGCTTCCGGCAAGGATATGTTCATGCTGGAAAAACTGATCCGCAAAATCTCCTTGTGCATCGGCAAAATATACATATAATACAGAAACATGACACTCGACGAAATTGCATTAAAATACAATACGGACAAATCAAGCGAGCTTCATAATTACACGGAAAAATACGAGAAGTATTTCGATGCCTTAAGAAATGAAAAGCTGAAAATTTTGGAGATAGGGATCCAAAACGGCTATTCGCTCAAGACATGGAAAGAGTACTTTCCGAACGCCACGATCGTCGGCATCGATATCGCGCCGTGCGCAGAGTTCGCCGAGGATCGTATCATTCCGGTGCGCGGCAGTCAGAGCGATACGGCCTTCTTGAAGAAACTCAATGACGATCACGGGCCGTTCGATATCATCATCGACGACGGATCGCACAACAGCAATGACATGAAGATAACGATGGACTTTATGTTTCCCCTCCTTTCAAAAGGAGGCTTGTATGTCGTTGAAGACATACATTGCGTGTATTGGCCGGAGCTCGCCGACGGCGGCACGGCTTTTATGGATCGCTTGAAAGAGATGCTTGATCTCGTCAATTCCAACGGCAAATGCGGACTCGCAGAAATTAAAAATATCAGGAAAGATCATGTATATCAGAACAAAAAAATTGGTGAAATGGACTGGTGGGAAAAGAGCATAGAATACATACATCTCTATCGGAGCATCGCTTTTATAAAAAAATATGACGGAAGCGAAGCATACGACGCTCCGCCGATGAAAAAACATTCTGCATTGGTCCTTTTCAAAAGATTTGTCGGAAAAGCGCGCGGGAGAATAATTCATACAAAAAATATGCTGGCGCAGAAAATTCTCTCTTTCAGAGATGCGCTTTCGGCGAAAAAAAAAGAGTCTGCGACAAAAGGAGAAATTGAAGAATATCGGAAAAAGATAAAAATTTACGATATCTTCACTTACAACGGCGAGGCGGATATTTTGGAAATCCGTTTGAACATCCTCTACCCTTTCGTAGACCGCTTCATCATTGTCGAAGCTCCGACAACTTTTTCAGGTCTGAAAAAACCAATTTATTTCGAAGAACAAAAAGCTCGTTTTTCGGATTTTTCGGATAAGATAGAGCACTTCGTTATAGATGATTATCCGAACGACGAATATATCTGCGAATTAGCCGATGCAAGCTCCAATGTGCCGAAGGGCGGACCGGAGCACTGGCGGCGAGAGTTCTATCAGAAAGAAAGCATCAAGAAAGCGCTTGTTGGGATCAACGACGACGACATCTGCTTTATCGGGGACGCCGATGAGATATGGGATCCGGCTGCGTTTTTCGACTATACGAAAGACGATATCTTCAAATTAAGACAGCGAGTGTCAACATACTATCTGAACAATATATCTGATGAACCATGGGCGGGCACTATGGCGACAAAGTATAAAAATATAAAAAATGCCTGCCTCAACCATCTGCGAACGAAGAGTAAGACAAGATATTCATATGTCGAGAATGGCGGCTGGCATTTCACAAACATGGGGGGCGTCGATGAAATACGCAGAAAACTCAACGATTCATACACGAAAGAAAGCTACAATACCGACGATGTGCAGAAAAATCTCGACGCGAGATTCGGCAAGAGCGATTACTTGGGAAGAAAATCAAAATACCGCACCGATGAAAGCGGTTTGCCGAAATATGTTCTCGAGAACAAAGACAAATATAATAGATTGTTCAAATAATATGACTGAAAAAATCTTGGTTACCGGAGCGACAGGATTTGTCGGAGAGAATCTTTCAAGATCTCTCGCCCAAAAAGGATGCGCTGTATATGCGCTCACGAGAAAAGAAACTGAGATTTTTTCAGATGAAGAAAACATAAGAATTATTGTGGGAGACATCACAGCTCCGATCTCTTTGCCGTCCGGAATAGAAACCATATACCATTGCGCAGGAGCGATCGATAAGCCCGATGAGATGGAAAAGGTTAATATCGAGGGCACGAAAAATATCGTCGCGCTTGCGCTCAAGAATAATTGCAAACTGATCCATCTGTCGAGCGCGGGAGTGATCGGGGAAACGAGAGAGCGTGTGTTGGACGAAACAACGCCATGCCATCCGCAAAATGCATACGAAAGAACGAAATACGCTGCCGAAGAGATCGTGGCAGGTGCGGTGAAGGAAGGATTGCGCGCGCACATACTCCGCCCGACGGTCATCTTCGGCGGGAAAAAATATGCCAAAAACAGTTTTTTCCAACTGCTCAAAAGCATGCGCAACGGCTCTTTCATGAATATAGGGGAAGGGATTTGCAACATCGTTCATATCGATGAAGTGACAAAAGCGATGCAAATGCTCGCCGAAGCCGACACTGTGTCCGGAGGCATCTACATCGTGAATACGCCGATCTCCTACAGAAAAATGAACGCGCTGGTGAAAAATCTTCCGCCGGCGGTGACGAAAAAGACTCTGACCATCCCCTACCCCGTCGCATACCTCGCGGTCATCATGGCAACGCTCTTGTGCGCGGTAGCAGGCAAAAAAAATCCGCTCACTTTTTCCAGACTGAAAGCGCTCGCGAACAAGAGCGTCTATTCGCAGAAAAAGATTACAGATACGCTTGGTTTTCAAACTAGTTTTCCCGTGGAAGAACAGCTTAAAAAAGTTTGTGAGGAATACATCTCTGCCGGACGCGTGCGCTAGATTTTCTTGTGCAATTTCAAAAACATACCTTGAATTTTTTTGGGCATTAAATTGAAGAGTGGATAAAAAATTATCTTCCCCCATCCTAGTACGACCGCCTGCCAATAATTCGGATAAAAATTCTTGTGCTCGAAAGCGTTCTCGATATTCTGTTTCAGACGTACTGTTTTGTTCTGTGAATTATACCCTCCGGCGCTAAAAAGATACCGCACAGAGTAGTCGGGAAAATTCATGAACTTCCCTATCCTGCCAAGCCGCAACCATAAATCATGATCCTCCGACATCTTTTCCGGAGTGTAGCCTCCGATATCTTTGACCGATTTTTTCCTGTAAACGACACTCGAATGGATGAAACAGTTTGCGCGTAGAATCTTTTTTCGGATATCTCGATCAGAAAGCGGCATGAGATATCTGGATATCTCACGACCAGTATCATCCACAACAACGGCTCCTGTTCCGGAAAGAACATGGTCTCCGTGCTGCCTGAGAAAATCGATCTGCTTCTCGAGTTTGTTGGTATCTATCCACTCATCGTCCTGATCAATCTCCGCAATAAATTCTCCTTTAGCAAAATCAAGTGCACGATTGCGAGTTTTTTGTATTCCGATATTATGTTCATTCTTTACATAGAGTATTCTGCCATCCTCTTTAGCGAGAGTAAGTACAACCTCTTCCGTTGTGTCTGTCGATCCGTCGTTGATGACTATTAATTCAAAATCTCTGAAAGACTGAGAAAGAGCGCTCTTCAAGGCTTTCTTGATCCATCGCGCGCCGTTGTACGCGGGAAGTATTATGGTAACAGACGGAGAATTAATCATATCCTGAATGATAGCCCGAGAATGATGAAAAACCAATAGAAAGAGAGGCTGTCATCGAACATGATCGAAACGGAAAGAGCTATCAATACGGAAAAGAGTGCAATGGTAATACTCGTAAACTCGGTGCGCACTCGCTCGCGCATGCGCTTTAGCGCCAAAAAAATAATAATTAGAAAAGCTGTAATTCCTGAAAACCCTCCCCAGAACAAAACTTGAATATATGTATTGTGCGGACCGGTGACGACATAATTTCCATTCTTGTCCGTCAAATCGAATTGCAAGTGTGTATTGGGACCTATGCCGGAAGGAGTGGAGAAAGAGTGTCTTAGGTAAAATGGCCATATCTTGAGGCGCGTTTCCGGCTCCGGGTGAGCGGCTCTGGAATATACGTCAGGCAAAGATTTTGCTATGTCGCAAACGCTGCCCGGAACTGCAAAATTCTTATTCTTTATGGCAAGACTTGATGCACCGGCAACAGAAGAGAGATCGCCGCGAAAAAAAGAATAGACAGCTTCCGGAACGCTGTGCGTGGAAAATCGCCCGAGCAGAGCTTTCATCCCGACCCGAGGCGTGAGAATGAAACCGAAAAAAAAGATACAAAAAATGATGCCGGCGCTCGAAAATATTTTTCGCCAATTAAAATCTCGAGCGATAAAAATTATCCATGCGACAAATACGCCGATACTCAAGCTCAAAATCCCCCCGCGCGAAGCCGTCCAGAAAATGAGAGCGATGGTGATGGCGGAGAGCGATATGTATGTAAACTTGCGCCATTGATTCTGATTTTCAAAAAGTGATTTGGCGACAAAAAAGATTGCCGGAAGAAGCAGTGTCTTTGCCACGGTGTTCACATTGAGCGTCCACCCAGCAAAATTGTCGAATGGCACGAGTCCGAAATAATACGCGATAGCTGGAAAGATGATGACGATGCCGTAGCACACGGGCAAGATGAGAGCGTAAAAATACCTTCTTGCTTGCGCCGTATCATTATGAGTATGAATAATGATGAGAATGAAAGAAAGCAAGGATATGCCGAATGTGCCGAATTCGAGTATCGAATTCGGACTCACTGGTATGCCTAAGATAAAAATTGCAAATACCCAGCCAAAAAGAACAGATCCAACGAGAAGGATTGAAGCTATGCGAACAGTTTTAGGAACAGAAAACCAAAATTCGCTTATCCTATTTCGATTCTTTATTATTTCAAAGAGCGTAATGAGCGCAACAAGAGCAAGGACCAGTTCGAACGGCTTCGGCAAAAAAGTATTGCAGAAATTGCTCACGCGATAAATGAGAGCAACGAGCGCACCGAGTAGTAATGCTTTGTTTAATTTTTCAAGCGAAGGAAAAGTCATTATGGTAGAGCGCGGCAGCCCCCTACATGCGTACCCATGATGCGGGGATCAGGTCTTCCGCGCCGTCGTCGCTGTCCTTGAACCATTTTTTCGGCGCGACGACGATCTTGTCCGGATATCCGGAGAGCAGCGCGCCCCACCACGAGAAAGAGCTGTTCGGGATGACAAAGTGCTTGCAGGCCGACATGAGCGCGAGGTGCTCTTCGGCTTTCTTGCCGGCATACTCGTTGCCGACATATACGGTCTCGATCGCAAAGTGCAGATTCTCTCGGCACCACGCGATGTCGTCGGAGAAGACATAAATTTTCTGAATCGTCTGCGTCTTGGCGATGTGCGCGATGCCTCGGTCGTAGTAGGATTGCCCGATGCCGGTATCGTGGTGCGCGTTGCCGACATAGTCGGTGCGGCGCACATGGATGCAGAGCGAATTCTGCGAGCGGATCTCGTCGAAGAGCTTCTGTGATCCCTCCGACATCGGATTCTTCAGCGTGAAATCCTTGCGAATCGTATCGGCAACATCGTCGAAATACTTCGGACTCTGCCAGAGCCCGTCCAAATAGGTGTTCGGCCCGAGGGAAAGGATGCGCTTGTCGAACGCGGGAGATTTTTCGCGGCCGGGATTCGGCACCAAGAGCCGTTCAAGCTGGTAGACGACGAGCATGGCGAGACCGCGAAAATATGAGCGGAATTGCCACGGAACATCGGAGCGCTTGGCAATGTCCGCTTTGATGTTGTACATGTCCAAATCGTAATCGCGGAAAGTGATCTTCCACTTCCCCGGCCGCTTGGTGCGGTCAAGCAGGAGCATGAGATCGAGCTTGAGCGGAACACCCGTACGCAAAGAAAGAGCCCTTCCGCAGGCGTATTGAAACATCTGATTCCCCATCCCTCCGGTCAGTCGTACGATGATCATGATTACGATTGATTAAAATTATGCCCCTCAAGTGTAACATAAAATCGTTGTATGAAATAGTTTATACGCTTTCCTGTTAAAATAATAAACTACAAAAAAATAGCTATTGACTCTAAAAGTAAAAGATGCTATGATAGTAAAAACATAAAAAATGAATGCATCATCAATCGAAAAATTTCTGAAACTTTCTCAAGAAGAGATGTTTAAAAATGGCTGGCCGTTGGTCGGTAAAACAACGGTATATGAAGAAATTCCCTATTTCGGTTCACTCATTGAATACTGGCTGAAAACGGGCAACGGTGTCGAAAAATATACTTCCTTCATCCGTTCTTTCGGATGGGTAGTGGCTTTCGGACTGACAAAAGACAACCAAGTAATTACTCTTTGCCAGTGGAAACCCGGAATAAACAAAGCAAGCTGGGAATTGCCTCCCGGAGGAATCGGTAAAGTGGCGCCTGGAATTTCTTTGCAAGAAATAACAAGAAAGACCAAAGAGGTGTATCTTAAGGAAACCGGATACGGAAAAGGAATCTGGGAATATTTGGGAAACACGAAAATCGAAACCGGAAAATATCGCGGCGCGAGCGTCGATGATCACGGACTTCCTGCGCACATGTTCATGGCAACAGATCTGGAGCAAGTCCAGGAAAAGCGCGATCCGAATCCGAACGAGATCATGAGTACCATCATGGTACCAATTGAAGAATTTCGTTCCGTGCTTGAATCCGGATTTTTTGATGAAGCAAGCGCTGTTACTTGCGTGATGCTTGCGATGATGAAATTAAAAAAATTACAGTGGGTTTAAAAAACACATGCCGGATAATCATTATTATGATTATCCGGTTTTTTTTATTTCGGCTAACAAGGAGCGGGTGAACGAGTGCTCTCGTTCACATCGTCCGAGCGAAGACGAAATACAGGTTAGTGCCTCGGAGATCTGCTCCGAAATTGCGCGAGTGGAGCGAGTTCATGTAATCCACCGCCTGCTTGCAGCGGGAAACCTTTATTTCCTGTTCTCCAAAAACCACTGATACACGTTTTTGATGCCATCTTCTAATCCTATCTTATGCTTCCAGCCAAGCGCATGGAGCTTCGACATATCGAGGAGCTTGCGCGGCGCGCCATCGGGCTTTGTCGTGTCCCAAACGAT
The DNA here is from genome assembly GCA_943356395.1 of Candidatus Nomurabacteria bacterium. Taxonomy (GTDB): domain Bacteria; phylum Patescibacteriota; class Minisyncoccia; order Phycocordibacterales; family UBA9973; genus CALRFC01. The sequence goes on along the minus strand of CALRFC010000001.1, from coordinate 15,397 downwards.
CTCGCCGTCGAAGCCGACAATCTCTTTGATCATCTCCGTCAATTCCTTGATCGAGATATCCTCCCCCGTTCCCAAGTTCATGAAGATCTGGCCTTTTTCATTCTCTTCTTTGGTCGGATTGTAGTTGTCCATGACAAACAGGCACGCATCCGCCAGATCATCCACATGCAGGAATTCGCGTTTCGGCGAACCCGTTCCCCACGCAACGACTTCCTTGGCACCCGCTTCTTTCGCCTCGTGGAATTTGCGGATGAGCGCGGGCAGGACATGCGATGACGAGAGGTCGAAATTGTCGTTCGGACCGTAGAGATTGGTCGGCATGACGGCGATAAAATTCGCCCCGTACTGACGGTTGTAGCTCTGGCATATCTTGATGCCGGCGATCTTCGCGAGCGCGTACGGCTCGTTCGTCGGCTCGATCGTGCCGGTCAAGAGATATTCTTCCTTCATCGGCTGGTCTGCGAATTTGGGATAAATACAAGAAGACCCGAGAAAGAGAAGCTTGGTCACGCCGCTCTGGTGCGCCGCTTCGATGATGTTCGTCGCGATCGTGAGATTCTGGTAGATGAAATCCGCGGGATAGGTGTTGTTGGCCAAGATGCCGCCGACTTTCGCGGCGGAGAGGAAGACATACTCCGGCTTCTCTTCTGCGAAAAATTTCTCGACAGCCGCTTGGCGGGTCAGGTCGAGCTCTTGGTGCGTTCTGGTGAGTATGTTCGTGTAGCCTTTGGCCTCAAGGGCCCGTATGAGCGCGCTCCCGACGAGCCCCCGATGCCCAGCTACGAAAATTTTCGCCGATTTTTCCATCATGTGATTATTTTTTTTCACTCTCGTATTTCTTCAAATCATGTTCAACCATGATCTTAACCAAGTCGCCAAATTTAGTCTTCGGCTCCCAGCCGAGCTTTTCTTTGGCCTTCTTGATGTCGGCGACGAGATGGTCGACTTCGCTCGGACGATAGTAGGTCGGATCGATGTCTATGTATTTTTCCCAGTCGGAGACGCCTGCGTGCTTGAACGCTTCAATGACGAGTTCGCGCACGGTGTGGCTCACGCCCGTGCCGATCACATAGTCGTCGGGCTTGTCCTTCTGGAGCATCAGCCACATGGCCTCGCAGTATTCCGGCGCGTAGCCCCAGTCGCGGCGCGCGTCCAGATTGCCGAGATAGATCTTGTCGGCCTTGCCCGCTTTGATCTTGGCCACGCCCTCGGTCACCTTCTTGGTCACGAAGGTTCCGCCGCGGCGCGGCGATTCATGGTTGAAAAGGATGCCGTTGCAGACGAAGAGCCCGTGTGCTTCGCGATAATTGCGCGCGATGTGGTAGGCGAAGACTTTCGCGCACCCATACGGGCTTCGCGGCTCAAACGGCGTATTCTCATGCTGTGGCGGGAGCGCGGAGCCGAACATTTCCGATGATGACGCTTGGTATACTTTTATTTTTTTTCCCGTGTGTTCCTGATAATCTTTAACGGCGTCCAAGAGGCGCAAAACGCCGAGACCGGTGATGTTCGCAGTATATTCGGGGATCTCGAAAGAAACTTTCACATGGCTCTGGGCGCCCAAATTGTAAATCTCGTCCGGCTGGATCTTGAAAATCAACTTTCGGATATTTTCCGCATCGGAGAGATCGCCGTAGTGCAGGTGCAATCGGCGTTCCGGATGGTGCGGATCCTGATATATGTGCTCGATGCGCGCAGTCGAAAAAGAGCTGGTGCGGCGGATCGTGCCGTGCACTTCATACCCCTTCTCTAGAAGGAGCTCGGCGAGATACGAACCGTCTTGTCCGGTAATGCCTGTGATGAGAGCTTTTTTTGCCATAGGAATGAGAGTGTACAATAAAAGAAGAGAAATGTAAATCCTGCTTATGAAAACTTATCGAGAAGAGAGCTTACCCACGATTCCCACTCCGGCGGCTCATCGCCGTTATTTACCTCATCACGCTCTTCGACAGATTTGAGGAAATAATCGATTGTGTCACGACTCAAAGAGATGCCCGGATACGGATCCTGCGACGGCGGAATCCTGTTGACCGTCTTATTCACAAGAAGCGTGAGGCGGATATCCGCGATATTATATTTGTCGAGCAGAGTTTTTTGAATGTTCTTGTCTTCGATATTGAAAACTTCATACACGATTTTGTCGTACCTGCCAAATTGTCCGGCCGTCGGATCGATGAAAAGGAATTTATTGTTGAAATAAATTTCGAGCCATGCGTGATCGACAAGAGTCGAGTTCTTTACGCCATTTGAGTCCTTGAAGGCAAAACTGAAACGCTCAACGATATCGTGATTCTTGCTGTTGTACGCCGAAACGAACGGGAGTTTGTTGTTAAAAAATCTGGCGTTGATGATCTTCGCAAGCGCATAGCTCGACGGCCCGCAACCCCATGACGGGACTTTGTTTTCTTCCGACAATCTTTTCACTTCAGCGATGAATTCCGGAGAGATTTCGTCGAGATATTTTTCAATTTCAGATATTTTCTTGTCGTCATCCGTTAGTGTAAATACATGCTTTACTGAACGAACTGTTTTAGTGTTCGAAAAAATCAAAAAAGTATTGATCAATCCTAAAACTACAGCGACAATCGCAATACCTGCAAAAAAAGCATATTTATTCTTTTGTAATATGTCTCTTAACATGACACAAATATTTTTAGTGCGGGAAAGCGATCCCCGGCAATTCTTTCTGCGCGCGCTTGTATTTTTCAAGCACGAGTTGCCGGTCGCCCATGAGAAGAGCGAGTCGGATGATGATTTCGTGCGTCGGTGCGACTTTGGGATTTATAGCGAGTCCTTTTTCCAAAACCTCCATGGCTTCTTTATACTTGCGCTCGTAAATGAGCGGCTGCGCTTCCGCCCAGTAGCTCTGCGGATTGTTCGGGGAAAGATCGAGGGTTATTTTCGCATACTTTTCCATCTCTGAAAGAAGATTTTGGTCGTCTGTTGCGGCAAGCATGTAGCGCAGATTGTACAGGCGGCTCACGGTGAGCGCGCCGACATAGGTCATTCCATTCTTGCCGAAAGACTCTTCGACATCCGCAATCAGTCCGTCCATGTCTCGGATAAATTGCAGCTGATCTTTCTGATTTGCAATGCTATCGAGATGTTCCAAATAGCTGATGTAGACCAAGTCGGCATAATTCGCCTCGTCGACGGATCCGCCGAATGGAGAGATGTCGCGCACGATTTTATATTTGCCTGCCCGTTCGGCGGGCGGCAAATCCGGCAGGACGAAACGCTGACGCGCTTCATGCAACGGCTCGTATGCGAAGTAGCGTATGGAAAAGAATCCGATAATGAAGAGCGCGATGGCTATGCCGTTCTTCGCTTTTTTAGAAAGTTGAAAGATCTTTCCTTGCTCTTTGCCGGTCTCCTCTTTTGCGGTAATTATGGCGATAACCGCCAAAGCCGTACCGAGCATCAAATAGGAAACCATGACATCGAAGATCGTAAGGCCCTGCAGGACATACGCCAAGAGGAGTCCGGAAAACAAGGACTTGGCATAATGCGGCAAACTTGTTTTTCGCCACAATGCGAAAAGGCAAGTGAAAAAGATTCCTGCGTAGGAAATAAGGCCCAAAATGCCGGTATGGACAAGTACGTCCAGAATAATGCTGTGCGGCTTGTCATTCCATGGTTCGCCGATGATCTGATTCTGGCTCACAGTGGCAAGTACGGCCGGATCGAAATATTTTGCTGTTACCATGCGGAAAGTGCCCGGTCCCCAACCGAGGATAGGATGATCTTTCCATCCTTGTATCGCTTGATGCCAATAAATATATCTGTAGCCTGCAGTCTCTTTGCCGAACCAATCGTGCAAGCGCGTGCCGGGAGTCATGAGAAGGATGATTGAGATCATGATTGCGGCAAGCGTTGCACCGGCAAGCGCGCGCGATCCGAAACGAATCGCTTTTTTAGCGTGATTCCCAAAAAATAAGAAGAAGGTGAAGATGCCGGCAAGTCCGAGACCTATCGTGGACGCGCGCGCGCGCCCGATCAAAACAATCGGATTGTGCAGGATTTCTTTCAGATTGACCGCACCGGAGAGAATGCCGAAATTAAAAAATATGGGCGAGAAGAGCATCAGCAGAAAAAGTATGCCCGAAAGCATGCGAGAACCTTTCTTTTTTGAATCGAAGAAAAGGTAGGCGGCAAAAAAGACATTGAAGAGAGTGTACGCTCCGGCAAAGAGCTCGTTGCCGGTAAATCCTCCGATGTTTTGATCGGAATGAAAGAGCGAGAGATAGGCCTTGAATCCTCCCGGCCCGAGCCAAATCGCAAGAGTATTGATCGTTGCGGTAAAGACAGAAACCCAGAGCAAGGTATGCAGCTCTTTTTTTGATTTGATCACAGAAGTGCAGACAAGGAAAAAAAGAAATATATGGATGAGCAGCATCACGCCGTCGGCACGCTCCGCTCCGGACCAGAAGGAGAATTGTGGATAAACGCTAACTATGGCACTTAGTACGGAAACGGCGACAAACCCCAAAAATCCCCATGTGACGATATTCTTCTTGGGCCGGTATGCAGGATAAAAAAGGGCGAGGAATATGTAACAAAAAAATGCGAGTTCGGCAATACCGATAAAAAAGGAGGTTTTTGAGTTGATAAAGATAAAGAATGTATGCGGAATGACCAAAAGCGGCGGAACAAAAACAGCCGCGCCGAGAAGAAAAAGGACTATCTTGGCGAGCCATGGTCTTTGTATTGAAGTGTTTTCCATATACAGAGGATTATATACGCGCGCATGCTCTTTTGTAAAGGCAGCGCGCGAGGCTAAGGGGAAGATTTTAAATTTATTCGCACCGTGGTATTCAGAATGAAAAAACAAAAAACCACCCGAAGGTGGTTTTTTGTGAAGTACAACTTTTGTACAGCGACTGAGCTTTATTGCAACGCAATGTAGCCGGTCGTGTAGGCATTGTTTCCAGAGCCCAAGTTGAAGTTGTAGATCGTTGCTGCCGTCGTTGTGCCAGTGCCCCATGCGACGTTGTTGAGCCATGCGCGATACTGACCCGCACCGTTGTTGTTCGTCTGAACAAGCGTTCCGGTAAAGGTTGCGGTGTCGCCATCGTTCAAGAGATAGTTTCCGGTAGCAGAATCTGTTCCGATGTTGGAACCGCTGCCGCCGTTGAAGCTATCAACCGTCATGGTTGTGCTCGTGCCGGATACCGTAGTGATACCGGTTGTCGGAGCCGAGCTCTTCGCGATGACAAATGTAACTTTGTTCGTCGTCGAAGAAGTCGAAGTATTTCCAAGGATGGAAGATGACGCGAGGTATACAGCGCCTCCGAATGCCGTTACGTTGAAGGAAACCTTGTAGGTTGCCGTATCAGACGCGCCGGAGTAGGAAACACCCGTGTGAGTCGCAGTCACTGTTCCCGGATTAACCTGAATACCAACATTGTAGAGAGAGATATTGTGGCTAGAAACGGAACCTGTCAATTGAGCAGTACCAGAAAGGTTGTTGCTGTTCTGATCAGTTGCCGTAACGATACCTACGCTGCTCAATGTCGGAATAGACGCCGCAAGCGTTTCGCCTGCAACATAGTTTCCAGTCAAGCCGTTGATATCAGCAGTGATGCTGAATGTCGGCGATGTTCCAGCGGCGATGTCGAGATTCAAGTTGTTGAATGTCGTTGTCGTTGTGGAAGATGTCGAAGTAACGAGCTGTGAATTGAGTTCAGTCGAACCCATCAAAAGATGAACATTGCTGGTGATCGAGCCGAGACCGACAGATGAGGATGTAAGCTGTGTCGCCAATTTATCAATGTGAATCTTCTGACCTTGCGCAGCAAGCTTGAACTTCAAGAGCTCAACATTGTTGGTCTGTGAAGTGAGCGAAACAGGAACAACATGTGCATTCTGGTTGGCCGGATCTGTAGAAACAGTCAACTTGATGTTGTTCGCGTTAGCCGTTGAAACGAAATTGAAGTAATTCGTTACGCTTGAGTTTACGAGACCAGTAGTGCTTGTTGAAGGCGTGTAGGTGAGCTGTGCGCCAGTACCATCGCTGAAGCGGATGCTGGTGATAGCAACTTCCCACTTGTTGACAGTGCTTGCTCCGAGGTTGTTGGAATCAATAACCGGAAGAGCGTCAACTGAAACATAGAAGTTTGATGTCTGACCAGCAACGATATTCGCGCCGGAAAGATTAACTGTCTTCGAATAGATGTAGTTACAGTAAGAAGAGCTGGTGTTCTGACCGAAATCGCCAGCATTTGCTGAACCGACTTTCGTAGAACCCTGCCATACCGCAACGCCAGCGAAGTACTTGTTCATGTAACCAGAACCGGTTGTCGTACAAGAGGAAGCCGGATCTTGGGTGAACTGAAGCGTCATAGCCGTCAGACTGACATTTGATCCGCCTGCCGAAGCTTTGTACTGAACGCCGAGAACCTGGTGACCAGTGTCACCTGCACCAACCTGTTCGCCGGAGAATCCTCCGATGACAGTGTCGGTGTCGATGTTACCAGCTGTTCCAGTGAGAACCGGAGGCGTTCCGCCTGCTGGCGTAACCGGAGGCGTTCCGCCTGCTGGCGTACATGTGTATCCAGCCGGGCATCCTGCTGCCGGAGTTGATCCGCCGTTCAAAGCCGCCTTGGTTTTTGCACCAACGAGACCGTCGGCAGTAAGACCATGAGAAGCTTGGTAAGCCATAGCAGCAGCCTTGGTCATCGGGCCGAAGTGACCGTCTGCGGTCAAAGTCGCGCCGTTTGCATTGAGAGCTGTCTGAAGATTAGTCACATACATTCCTGTTGAACCTACCTTAAGTGTTGAAGTTCCGAGGTCGTATGTAGCGGCCTTGGTGTGTCCAACAAAAACGGTGAAGATTGCAACGAATGCAACTGCGACTGCAATTTTTGTAATATTTTTCATAATAAAATTATCGCTTGATAAATGTCGTCATCCGTTTCTCTTTATCAGAAACGAAGAGAGGACGATGCGCATTAAATCTAAAGTCATAGTTTCGACAAACTATAGTTTGTGTGCGCATGCTGTGTTCAGGCATTTAATTAAGATGTCTGAACGGTTTGCCTCTTTTTATTTTGCGTTTCCGCAAAAGCAGGAGGCGATGCCTTTGTCGACAGGGCAGAGTAATCCGTCCTCATCGACTGAAAATGCAATCCAAAATTACTGCGTGTTCGGCACAGGAATAATGGTATTAAATTTTCAACGATCAGGCCGAAATACTTATACGATATCTCTTGCCGTTGCCTATCCAATCGTGCAAAAAATACCGTTTCGAGTATAGCACATAGCGTAAAAAAACGCGAGCGCTACACCTGTCGGGTATTATAGACGGATAAGCATAACGCTGTAAATACCGTCTACTGTGGAAAACAAAGGTTTTCTAGTTATCCACACCCTGCAACCCACCCTTATGGGTTACAGAACAAATGACGGATAAATAAGGAGATTCTTACAGACAAAAACAAGCTTCCAGCTTTTAGCTTTCTGCTGTTAGCTTTTGAATTCGAATTCAGAAGCTGGAAGCTGAAAGCAAACAGCAAAAAGCTTGCTTGTATTCTGCGTCTCACTATTCCCTATCCCCTCTAACCCATTCCCTATCTTATTGAGTATCTAGACCACCTCTTATCTCCTGTCTTTTTGAGTATGTTTTCAGAGACAAGTTGTGAAAGTTCTCGCTGGATCGTTTTTCCACCACAGTCCTTTATGACTTCAAGTATGTCTTTTATTGTGACAAATTCCTTGTTTTTAATTATAGATAAAATAGCGTTTCTTCGCTCGTGCTTTAAAGCAATATCCGCTTTTTTTTGTACAAACATGTCCTTTTGTTTATTCTGTAAAAGACTTATGTCTTTTTGATTTAAATCTTTATGTCCTTTAGAAAAATTATTGTCCTTTAAAGGAGAATTTTCTTTTTCCATAAAAAAATCGTCACCGAATACGACCCTCTCGACCGGTTCCGATTTGAAAATGCCTACAGGCAGGAGCGAGCTCTGTATCGGCTTCATCGTCTCTTCGCAAAAATCTTTCAATCTGCCCAATTCTCTTTTCAAAATCGAGCTATTCATGGAGCTTATAAGGCCAACGCATTCGGCGACGGTAAGGCAAGAAATGAGCTCGTGTATGCTGATTATCATTGATCCGAAACGCATGTATGTCCGGATGACGCCGTGATGCGCCTGATGGTGCGTATCGGACAAAACGGACAGTCCGGAAGAGCGCATCTTGGACTTCATCGGCTCCGAATCATCCATACAGTCCGTGACCATGAAAAGAGCAGTGATGAGCTTTTCTGTCCTAGAAACAAAAATGTCCTTTTCTTTTGTACTTATAAGAGAAGGTTTATTTTCATTATTAACAACAGCATGTCCTTTTGATTCATGCTTCGACAAAATTGCGTCCTTATTAAGATTTGTGTCTTTTTCCATAATCCAAAGAGACTTTACGATGTCCTTAATAAGCGCATTATATACCTCTTGTCTGCGTTGGCAAGCAAAATACAAGCTTCTTGCTTTTTGCTGCCAGCTTTCAGCTTTTAATTCAAAAGCTAACAGCAAAAAGCAAGAAGCTGAAAGCATGGATTTTTCTCCTTTCTCTTTTCCCTTCGCTCCTCTATAATGTCTCCATGGCGCAAAAAAAGGACGGAAAGAAAAAAACTTCAAAAGAAGATTCTTCTGATTACAAACCGATAGGATTGAAACGAGAGACCCGAAGAATGATAACCGGCGTCCTCCTTTTTGTTTTGGCCCTTTTCTTCGTTGTCGCGATTTTCGGCGGCGGCGGATTGGCAGGAAAATTCCTCCACACATTCGCCGTAAAACTGCTCGGGCTCGGATATATTCTCCTTCCGATCGTTTTGGTCGCGCTCGGAATCGGACTCATGCGCGGCGAATCGAAAAGCGTGTCCAAACTGCAGATCGCGGGCGGGATCCTCTTTGTCGTTTCGGTATTGGGCATGATAGACCTCGCGAGCGGCGCGAGCCACGCGAGCGGATTTCTCGGACAAGTTTCGGCGTGGCCGTTTCTGACGCTTTTCGACACCTACATCGGAATCATCTTTCTCGGAGCGTTGCTTCTCGTTTCTCTCTTTGTCCTTCTTGATGAGAAGCCGGATTTCGAATCCATGTGGCAGAGTCTGAAATCCATTTTCTCGCGCAAGGGTGGTGCGGATGATTACGATGAAGAAATTCCGAGCGATGTGCCGCCAATCGAAACTGCGGATGAAAATAATGAGGAAGAGACCGAGAGCGACGCAACCGAATCAGAAACGCCCGCCGATGACGCGGAATTTCCCGTCGAGCCGGCAAAAAAGATTGTTCCGATCCGCCGCGGGCCGTACACCCCTCCCCCGCTTTCACTCCTCGAACGCGACCACGGCAAGCCGAACACCGGCGACATAAAAGCCAATTCGAACATCATCAAGCGCACGCTCGAGAATTTCGGCATCCAAGTCGAGATGGACGAGATCACGATCGGACCAACCGTCACGCGCTACGCGCTCAAGCCCGCACAAGGCGTGAAGCTCTCGCGCATCGTCGGACTCCAGAACGACCTCGCGTTGTCGCTCGCCGCGCATCCGATCCGCATCGAGGCGCCGATTCCGGGCAAGTCGCTCGTCGGCATCGAGATTCCGAACAAGACGAAATCGACCGTCGGCTTGGGTTCGCTCCTATCCGAACCTGATTTTGCGACAAGTGCGGAACCGCTTCTGATCGCCATCGGCAAGAATGTTCCGGGCAGATCGATCTTCCGGAATCTTGCGCGCGCGCCGCACATGCTCATCGCCGGCACGACCGGCTCCGGAAAATCCGTCGCCATTCACGCCATCATCACATCGCTCCTCTACAAGAATTCTCCGGAAGACCTGAAATTCATCATGGTCGATCCGAAGCGCGTCGAACTCACGCTCTACAACAACATCCCCCATCTCCTCACGCCCGTCATCACCGACGCGAAGAAATGCATCTTGGCGCTCAAGTGGGCGGCAAAAGAAATGGAGCGCAGATATGATATTTTGCAAGGAAGCTCCGTGCGTGACATCCAGTCGTATCACAAGACCGTCTACGGCAAAGGAAAACAGGACGCGGAAACCGACCGGATGCCGTACATGGTCATCATCATCGACGAGCTCGCCGACATTATGTCGACCTATCCGCGCGAGCTTGAGAGCGCGATTGTTCGCCTCGCCCAGATGTCGCGCGCGGTCGGCATCCACCTCATTCTTTCGACCCAGCGTCCGGAAGTGAATGTCATCACCGGACTCATCAAAGCGAATGTCCCCACCCGCGTTGCGCTCCGCGTGCCGACCCAGATAGATTCGCGGACGATTTTGGACGCGGGCGGTGCGGAAAAGCTTTTGGGCTCGGGCGACATGCTCTATGCCTCGGGCGAGGGCCAGCCGGAGCGATTGCAGAGCGCGTTCATTTCCGAGGAAGAAGTCAAAAAAGTGGTAAAATATCTGGTGGACGCCTTCCGCGACGAAGTGCCCAGTGAATTGAACCTGACCGGAGCTCTCGCGCCCTTAAACAGCATTTTCTCGACGACGATCGGCGGTGATGACGGCGGAGACGATGATGATCTCTACGAAGAAGCTCGGCAGATCGTGATCGAGACCGGCAAGGCATCCACTTCATTCCTCCAGCGCAAGTTGGGCGTTGGCTACGCGCGGGCGGCGCGGCTAATTGATATACTGGAAGAGCGCGGCATCGTCGGCCCCGGCAACGGCGCAAAGCCGCGGGAAGTTTTGGAAAAGAGCGTGGAGACGGAACGGGCAGAGTACCAATAATTTCAAATTTCAAATCAATTCTTAATTAAATAATTATAAATTTGTCATTGATTTGTAACTTGAAATTTTAAATTTGTAATTAATATTGGTTGCATTAGTATTCCATTGGTATATTTGCATCGGGGTAAGCGCTAGACTTAAACCAAATGACCCCAAAATCAAACAGGCAGAAAATAAGGATCGGGATCGCGGCGGTTTTCGGCGTGATACTTTTTTCGTACGCGTTCTTCCGTGCGCATGAAGTCATTTTCGGCGTGAAAGTTTCCGTTTCCGGAATCGTCGACGGCGGAAGCTACGCTTCCCCCGTTCTCGCGCTCTCCGGATCGGCGCTCCACGCCACGACACTATCCATAAATGGCATGAGCGTGCCGATCGACATTAAGGGATCGTTCCAGGATACGATCATGTTGCAAAGCGGCTATTCGGTGGTTACAATCATAGCCAGAGATAAATTCGGCAAAGAAGACGAAAAGCGCATGCGAGTCCTTTATGTTCCGCCAAACACATCGGTCTTAACGCGGCTCTGATTATTATTTTTTTATTTATTAGTTCATAATTTTTATATATGCCAAGATTTGGAAAAAAACCGGAAAAGGAAAAGAAGCAGATGGGCGCGGAGATTGAGGACACGATCCGTTCCATCCAGACGAAGTTCGGCGAAGGTGCAATCATGAAATTCGGCGACAGTCCGAAAGTCGACATTGATGTCATCCCGACCGGCTCTCTCGGTCTCGATATGGCACTCGGCGTCGGCGGCATCCCCCGCGGCCGCATCATCGAGATCTTCGGGCCGGAATCCTCCGGCAAGACGACGCTTTCGCTCCACATCGTCGCCGAAGCCCAGAAAAAAGGCGGCGTCTGCGCATTCATCGATGCCGAGCATGCCATGGACCCCGTCTACACGAAAAACCTTGGCGTGAATATAAACGAGCTTCTGATCTCCCAACCTGACACCGGCGAGCAAGGCCTCGAAATCTGCGAGTCACTCGTGCGTTCCGGCAAGATCGATGTTATCGTCATCGACTCCGTCGCCGCGCTCACGCCGAAAGACGAGATCGAGGGCGACATGGGCCAATCGCATGTCGGCAAACAAGCCCGCTTGATGTCACAGGCCCTCCGCAAACTGACCGCGATCGTCGCCCGCTCGAAGACCGTCGTGATTTTCATAAACCAGATCCGCATGCAGATCGGCGTCATGTTCGGCAATCCGGAAACCACGCCGGGCGGAAAAGCGCTCAAATTCTACACCTCGGTCCGTCTCGATATCCGCCGCATCGCGCAGATCAAAAAGGGTGAAGAAGTCGTAGGCGGCAGGACACGCGTGAAAGTGGTGAAGAACAAAGTCGCCGCGCCTTTCAAGCAAACGGAATTCGACATCATCTACGGCGAAGGCATTTCCCGCGAAGGCGAAATGATGGCCTTGGGCGAGAAGCTCGGCATCATCGAGAAATCCGGCGCGTCGTATTCGTACAAGAATAAAGAGGGTGAAAAGACTCCGATGGGACGCGGCTATGACGCTACCCGCATGTGGCTCCGCGAAAATCCGAAAGTCTTGAAAGATTTCGAAAAAGAAATTCGCGCACGGTTCGGAGAGATACAGGTTGCCTCCTCTGGGGAGTGACGCACACTACAAGAAGGCCACTCAAGAACAGCTTGAAAAAAGCCGCTCTTTAGGCTATAGTTTCCCTGTCTTAGTATTTAAAGCTAGCAGCTAAAAGCTGGAAGCTAACAGCTATTTTTTTATGCTTGAGTATAACGACCCCGATATGAAAGTATCGTGTCGAATGCACACGATACTTCATACGGGGCGAGATGTGAGAACAAGCAACTAATCGTTTAAATTTTATCCATAAGCTTTAATCAACCGATGTTAGAGTATAACGAAATCAAAGGGGGGAAAATAATAATCTACAACGACGAACCGTGCGTCGTTTTGGAGAATCATGTCGCGCGCACCCAGCAGAGAAAGCCGCAGAATCAGGTGAAATTGAAGAGCTTGGTTAGTGGTCGTACATACAACGAAACCTTCCGTACTACTGATTCGGCCGATGAGCCCGATCTCGAGAAGCGTGAGACGAAATTTCTTTATGCAAATAAAGGAGAGTATTGGTTTTGTGATCCAAAAGATCCGGCAAAGAGATTCATGCTCGACGAGAAATTGATCGGAGACGCGGTGAAATTCCTGAAGCCAAACGAAATCGTCACCGCCCTCGTTTGGGACAACGACGGCGAAGAAATCACGATCAATGTGAAGCTCCCGATCAAAGTCGCCTTCACCGTCAAAGATGCGCCGCCTTCGATCAAAGGCAACACAGCAAACGGCGGAGGCAAGATTGTTACGCTCGAAAACGGAACGACAATCAGCACGCCGTTCTTCGTGGAAACCGGCGACAAGGTGATCGTAAACACAGAAACGGGAGAGTATGCGGAGAGAGCGTAGGAACAGCGTCTAGCTGATAAGCGTCTAGCTTCTAGCAAAAAAATACCCCTATCGGGTATTTTTTTGTGTTGGATTATGGCTAGTTGCTAGAAGCTAGGCGCTAGTAGCTGTTTACTTCGCCACATACGGCAACAATCCCATGAATCTCGCTCTTTTAATAGCAGACGCGAGAGCGCGCTGGTTCTTCGCGGTCAGCCCGCCGCGCTTCCCTGAAATGATCCGGCCGTTCGGGTTGATGAACTTGCGAAGGATATCGAGGTCTTTGTAATCGATATGCTTGATATTGTTTGAACTGAAGAAATCTTGAATCATATACTAGTGTAAAGTAAGAAGCGGAAAGCGAACAGTGATTATTTGCTTTCCAGCTTTTTTATAATGGTTGATAATATTTTTTCGACTTCAATCACCAAAGAAAGAGCTTTCTCTACGGAAATCGTCGGGTATGTGCGAGCAACAAGAAGGAGTTGAGTTTCCAATTCAGCAGAAGAACCGAAAGCAATTTTAAGAAAACGAGAAAAATCTTTTGTCCCACGCTTATGCCCCTCGGCTATGTTGCTTGGAACAGATATGGCACTGCGTCTGATTTGAGAAGCAAGACCATACAATTCTGAAGGAGGGAGTTTCTTCGCTATCTTATAAGACTCATCTGCAAGATCCATTGATTTTTGCCAGACTATCAGGTCTTTAAACGAAACGATGTTATTCATAGTTTCTCGTTATTTTGTGTTCGCTTTTCAGCTTTCGTAATTTATATTTCCCTGTTCACTTCCCGCTGTTCGCTTTTCACTAGAACGGTATATCTTCCGCATTCACATTCTCCGCAGGATATTCGATCGTATCGATCTCGCCGGTTGATTCTGTCGGAGCGGATTTGCCTGTGGCAGGAGCGTCATTGCGATAGACTCCGGTCGAGGGACCTGCGCCTTGCGGACGCGGGCCGAACTGGAAATTCTCGACGACGATCTCGGTGCGATACTTTTTCTCGCCGGTCGTCTTGTCGTCCCAGCTTCGCGTCTGGAGCCGTCCGTCGATGTAGAGCGAGCTTCCTTTCTTGCAATACTGCGCGATGAGTTCGGCCGGCTTTGCGAACGCGACGGCGTTGTGGAATTCAACCGCTTCTTGGCGATTGCCATCCGCGCCCTTCCATGTGCGATTCGTCGCCAGTGAAAAACTCGTTACTTTTGTGCCGTTCGGCAGAGACCGCAATTCCGGATCGCGCGTCAGATTGCCGATGAGCATGACTTTGTTTAGGTACATATATCTTTAAAGTAAGATATTCTTACTTTTTTACTCGTAATTAATGTTTCGGACCTTTATAATTCGATTATACCATTTCATAAAGATGAAAAAATTTGGTTCTGGGGTAAGAAATTTTATTTCTACATCATGCCCCGTCCAATCTTTTATCTTTTATTTTCCTACCCTATTCCGCTACCAACGCATCAATCTCCTTATCAACCTCTTCTTTGTTCATCTCAACTTTCGGCTCGTCGGAGGCCACTCTCTTCCGCGATTCGCGGATCGGACGCTTCGAAGCGATCGTATTTTCGCGCACGGTCTTAAAGAGCGTGTAGCGGACAAGCTTGTCGTTGTCGGCAAGCTCTTTGCCGAGAGCGTCGGCATTCTCCGGACTCATTTCGAACTTCATCCAGCCGAAGTATGCATGCGTGAATTTTTCCTTGCGGTTCGCGATGGTGCGATCCATCCGATACGCAAGCTCGATGAAACGCGGAAATTCTTCCGCGATCGTCACGCCGCCTTTCGCGGAAACGATGTCCTTGAGCGCGGTGACTTCCGCCGGCAAGTGCTCCTCTCCTATGGTCGGCGCCATGAGGAAGCCGAGCTCATAAATGCGAGTGTCTTTTGTGTCTTCCATGGTACAAGTACATACGAATCAACGAATGTAACGAATCTGCGAATGGCTACGAATAATTCGTATTCATTCGTATGATTTGTATTATTCGTATATTGGTATGTTTATCTAATAAATAAAACGCGCCTTAAGGCGCGGTCCAATAATAAAATAATGGCTTCTCGCTATGGACCGAGGCGATGCGGACGGATCCGCACCGAACGAGAAGTACCGAGACTATAACATACGGGCATTTTTTACTCAAGCGGGATCCGGAAGACGCGGTTGGCATTCCGGAGTAGTGTCTCTCGGACGATTTCCGGATCCTCTCCGCGGATCTCTGCGATTT